>CBFGRJ010000166.1:0-14686 GCA_965651135.1 uncultured Myxococcales bacterium | reverse complement strand
TGTGCTCTTCCGATCTGAAAAGTGGGCCGAAGGTTTTCTTTCGGATTCCGCGGTCTTCACTGAGTTACCCACAGGACATTGTTTGTCCTACCAGAAGTCTTCTGCTGGTGGCTGCCAGTGGCTCTGATATTATGTTCAGTGTCATGGCTCTTTCAGCAGATTTCTGGGGAAAACTCCCTGAAGCACTAGTCCAAAGCCTCCGACCCAGCTTCCCCGGTGCAAGGCCCAGCCCATCGGCCGGTCACCTGTCTACGGGAGTGGTGGCTATCGACCAAGAGCTACCGGACCAAGGCCTGCAAAGGGGAACTTTGGTCGAGCTCGCAGTGCAGGGGGGAGCCTCGCTGGCGACCTCACTGGGGCTTGGCATCTGCCGTTCGGCACAAACATCGGCCGAGCAACTGGGCGGAGCCGTCCCGTGGTGCGCCTACATCGACGTCACGCGCTCTCTTTATGCACCCGGTGTGGCAGAGTTGGGGGTGCGGCTCGAGCGCTTTTTGGTGGTTCGACCATCGCTCGAAGCACTGGCGCGTGTAGCGGTCAGAATCACGGAATCCCAATGCTTCGCGGTCGTCGTGATCGATCTGGTAGGCATACCCGGAGCGGAGCTCTCCGTGTCTTTGGGTACATGGCCTCGCATCGTGCGACGCTTGGCTCTGGCTATCCAAGATACCCAATGCACCGTCGTGCTCGTTACCAATGGTGCGGCGCGGCGACCGGTGCCGCTGCCGGTGTCACAAAGAATCGAGCTGAGCCGTCCCCAGGCGCATAAACTCATCCTGCAAGTCACCAAAGACAAGCGTGGCCGTGTTTCTGCGCCCCGCTCGATTCCTTTGGTTTCGTCGGCTCGACCGAGCACAAGTCGACTTCAGCCCAACTGGTCACCCCAAGCGAGCGGGTCGTCTCGGATAGGTCATCATGCCAGCTAGGCGCATCGTTGCCGTGGTGTTGCCAGAGCTCTTGTGCGAGCTGGCCGCCGAGCAATATCTGGATCGCACGGAAACCAAACGGAAAGCCTCTGGAGTTCCACTGGCGGTGGTGCTCGACCCAGAACGCAGCGAGGCGAAGATCAACGCCGTCAATCGGATAGCTCGGCGCTATGGTGTCAGCGTCGGACAGACAGTGGTCGAGGCCAATGCTTTTTTGGCACAACTCGTGGTGTGCACCGTGTCGATGGACCGAGTCCGCGCGGCGTTGTCCAGAGTCGCAGAGGTCGCGATGCAATTTGGCAGCGTCGTCTCCATCGATCAGGAACACGAGTCGAGTGCTCACGAAGCTCCCGGCTCGGCATTTCCGAACACCGTATGGATTGACATTACCGGGTCGGCGCACTTGAGGGGAGGGGAGCAAGAATTAGCTGAAGAACTGCACGATCTGGTGCGCTCATTGGGCCATGAAGCGAGCGTGGCCATCGCCGGCGGCAAGTATTTGGCGCAAGCATTTGCTCGTTGGTCGAGCCCAGCTTCGGGCCGACGTGTTTCGGTGGTGCCGGCCGAACGAACCCGTGCGTTGCTGGCGAGTCTACCGGTGCTCGCATTGCCACTGGAGCACGAGTGCGCTTCTTGGTTGGTGCGCCTGGGCGTGCTTTCGATCGGCGATCTTTTGGCGCTGCCCCGCAAGTCGGCGGTGGCACGCCTGGGACCTCGAGCAGACCGAGTGTTGGACCTGTGCGAAGGCAAGGACGAAGCTCCGCTGATTGCTTACCGGCCCGAGCGGCGTCTGATCGAAGAAAGATGCTGGGAACACCCTGTTTCTGGCATCGAGCCCTTGAGCTTCGTGCTTCGGGGCCTTGCCAGTCGGTTGAGCGCGCGCTTGGCAGGGCGAGGCGAAGCGGCGCAGGCGCTAGAGATCACGATTGCATTGGATCGAGGTATCGCCAAACACAGAGAAATACCTGATTCGGTCGAGCTGCGCTTCGAGCTTGCCGCTCCGCTGTGGAAAGAGCGGGATCTCCTCCAAGTGGTCAGCTCACGGATCGAACGAATTCGGCTCGAGGCGCCCAGCATCGGTTTGCGTTGGGTCGTGCCGAGTATTACTCGAGCCGCGGAGCATCAGCTCGATCTGTCGCGCGCCCTGGGCGGCAAGTTTTCCATGGCGAAGGGAGCCGAAACGCTGCCCATCCTCTTGGCAGAGCTGAATGCGGACATCGGCCCCAATCATGTGGGCATCCTGACATTGAACGACGCTCATCGCCCGGAGGCAAAAAGTGCCCTGTCACCCGCTCTCTCTGTCGACTCGGGTTCCACGCCTGCCAGTGGCCAATCAACGATCAGGCCCAGACGAGAGAAATCTCCGAGGGCTCGACGGCGTCGCACTATGGATGCCAAGACAAAAACGCAGCAGGTGATCGATGGGCCTCAACTGCGAAAGGCTGCTGCCACATCCGCACCCGCTCATTCTGCACCCGCTCATTCCATGCCAGGTGCGAAGGCGCTCACCAAAGCGCCGAGAGCCGCCAATGTAGTGCCCATGTTCAGCGCGGTCCACTCGTGGGTTACTGCCGGCGGCACCGTGCCTACACGTCTGCTGCCGGAGCCTGTTCCCTTTGCTTCCCCATTGAAGGTTGGAAGTATCGTGACCGTGGGCTCTCAATTGTGTTCCGTAGAAAGCTCGCGCTTCGAGTGTCGACTGGAGTCCCTCGAGTGGTGGAAGCGCTCGGTCGGGAGGGATTACTTCAGGGTCTTGCTCAAGGGCGCGCGCGGCGTGTTCGAAGCGCTCGTCTTCGTCGACTTGGATTCGGGCAAACGCTATCTGCAGGCTGTGTACGACTGATCGTCGAGCAGTGTTCGTTGGGTCGAGCCAGTGCTCGACGTCGAGATTGGAATTCTTCGTGATGTTTGTCGAGCTCTTGGCACGTTCGTGTTTTTCCTTGCTCGAGGGCGCCTCTCGTCCCGAAGAATTGGTCGAGAAGGCCAAGGAGTTGGGTCTGAGCTCACTCGGGCTCTGCGATCGAAATGGGCTCTATGGTTCCGTGCGAGCATTGACCAAAGCGCGCGAGCTCGGGCAGCGCATCCATGTCGGTGCTGAATTGACTCTAGCAGCGTCTCCGCCGGAGCAAGGTTTGCCCAGTGTGGCGGACGATTCGCTGAGCCTGGTGCTCTTGGTCGAAAACAGCCGAGGCTATCAGAACCTGTGCCAACTATTGACGTTGTCTCACCGAGATCAACCCAAGGGGCAAAGTTTACTCGAGTGGGACTGGCTCAACGAGCGGCACGAAGGTCTTTGGGCAATCGTACCGGTGCCCGAAGACCCGCTGCGAGTGCCTTTGACCCATGGCTTTTTGAAAGTATTGAAGCAATGTTTCGGTGAGCGCGCACTGCTCGCGATGTATCGGCGCTTGGACGATGCGGACCAAGCTCGGCTCAGGTGGGCCGAACAGTGCTCCGCTCACTACGGTATGAGTATCGTAGCTTCGGGGCGCCCGCTGTATCACGAGAAATCACGTAAACCATTGGCTGACGTGTTGTATTGCATGCGGCAGGGCATGACACTCGACCAAGCAGGGACGGGGCTAGGGATCAATGCGGAGGCCTATCTGCGTTCACCCGCTCAGATGAAGCGGCTATTCCCCGATCACCCGGAGTGGCTCGCAAAAACGGTTGAAGTCGCCGAGCGGTTGAACTTCAGCTTGAGCGAGCTCAGGTATCACTTTCCCTGTGAGCTTGCGCCCGGACAAAGTGCGGACGAGCGACTACGCGCGCTGACTTTCGCAGGGCTCCAGCGGCGCTACCCCTCGGGCGTCCCAGACAAGGTATCCCTTCAGATCGAACGAGAGCTCGCTCTGATCGAAGAGATACAAGTAGCGCCCTACTTTTTGAGTACCTGGGAAATAGTGGAAATGGCGCGCCGCCGCCGTATCTTGTGTCAGGGCAGAGGAAGCGCGGCAAATAGCGCCGTGTGTTTCGCTTTGGGGATCACCGCCGTCGATCCAGCTCGTAGCAATTTACTGTTCGAGCGCTTCTTGAGCGCAGAGCGCCGCGAACCTCCGGATATCGACATCGATTTCGAACATGAACGCCGGGAAGAAGTGATTCAGGAAATTTACGAGCGGTATGGTCGCGATCGATCAGCCATGGTGTCAGAGGTCATTTGTTTCCGCGGCAAGAGCGCCTTGCGCGAGGTGGGGAAGGTGTTCGGATTGTCTCTGGAGCAAGTGGACCGCCTGACTCGAACCATCACGCACTGGGACAATGCAGAGGCCAGCGCTACTCGTCTCCGAGAAATGGGTTTCGATGTCGCTGACCAACGCTTGCAAAAGGTGGTGCGTGTTGCGCGGCTGCTTCAAGGTTTTCCCCGACACTTGTCGATTCACGTGGGAGGCTTCGTGTTGTCGGCTCGATCTCTGAGCGAGGTGGCTCCCGTCGAGCCGGCCCGTATGGAAGATCGCACGGTCGTGCCTTGGGACAAGGACGACCTGGAAGAGTTGGGCTTCTTCAAAGTCGACGTACTGGGGCTGGGGATGCTGACAGCCATTCGCAAAGCCCTATTCTTGATTCACCGAGACGGAGGCCTGCCAGAGCCTGAAGCCACGCAGTCGGAAGCCATGCAGAGCTCGGAGGCAGAATTCGATCCACTCGAAGTGGTGACGCGTATCCCTCCAGAAGATCCCAAGGTTTACGACATGATTTGCCGTGCGGATACGGTGGGCGTGTTTCAGATCGAGAGTCGGGCTCAGATGGCCATGCTGCCTCGGCTCAAGCCTCGTCGCTTTTACGATTTGGTGATCGAGGTGGCTATCGTCAGGCCCGGCCCGATTCAGGGCGGAATGGTGCATCCTTACCTCAGACGCAGGAACGGAGAAGAACCCATTTCGTGTCCACATCCAGACCTGTGGAACATCGTGGAACGCACTTTGGGCGTCCCCTTGTTTCAGGAACAAGTGATGCAGATCGCCATTACAGGGGCAGGCTATTCCGGAGGTGAGGCGGATCAATTGCGTCGCGATATGGCGGCTTGGAAAAAGACGGGCAAATTGCTGCGGCACCGCCAGAGGCTCCTGGATGGGTTCGCAAAAAAGGGAATCAGCCAAGAATTCGGCGAAGCGCTCTTCGAACAGATCAAAGGCTTTGGAGACTATGGCTTTCCAGAATCACATGCTTCATCGTTTGCCTTGTTGGTGTACGCCTCGTCTTGGCAAAAAGCGCACTTTCCAGCGCATTTCGCCTGCGCAGTGATCAACTCACAACCCATGGGTTTTTACAGTCCCTCGACCCTGATTCGAGATGCACAAAAGCATGGGGTAGAAGTGCGCGATGTCAGCGTGGTGCATAGCGATTGGGATTGCACCTTGGAGCCTCCGAGCGCGAAAAGCAGCATCGCTAGTGATTATCCCGGTGCCAATAAAGCCGTCAGGCTGGGGCTGCGATTGATCAAGGGCCTGGGCCAACAGCTGGCTGAGCGTATTCGACAAGCTCGTTCCCAGCAGGCCTTCGAGTCACTCGACGACTTCATGCATCGTGTGAGACCCAAGAAGGACGAAGCAGAAGCTCTGGCCGAAGCTGGTGCACTAGAAGCTCTCGTGGTCGGGCGGCGCCAAGCGCTCTGGCAGGTGCGAGCACCGCGGCTGGCGGGATTGTTCGAGCAGGTCCCTCAGCAGGAACCCCAAGTGCACCTGCCAGCTTTGAAAGAAACCGAGCAACTGATTTTGGATTATGGGACGAAGAGCCTGTGCGTTCACGACCATCCCATGCGTCACCTGCGCCAGCGATTGAAGCAAAGAAGGGTAATCAGAGCGGTCGACTTGGTGCATTGGAACAAGGGGGCACGAGTGAGCGTTGCTGGGTTAGTGCTGAGCCGTCAGCAACCCGGAACGGCAAGCGGTGTGGTCTTCGTGACACTGGAAGACGAAACGGGGTTTGCCAATCTCATCCTCTATCGGCACGTATTCGAACGGTTTCATTCAGTGGCACGGCATTCCACGCTGCTGTTGGCCCATGGTGAAGTCGAGCGTGAAGCCAAACCCCTCGAGGCTGGGGACGCTCCTGTGATTCATGTCATCGTGAAGTCTCTAGAGCGACTCGACGTGCCGGTCCCCAACGGCGCCATCGCCAGCATTTCCAGAGATTTTCACTAAGGCACTCCAGCGATTGTCGCTTTGTCGCAACTGACAAAGCCCGCCACCGACAAGAGGGCATGCCAGCACCCTCTCTCTCGCCCTGGTTCCTTTTTGGATTGCTCGTCGCAGCTTGTGGCCCAGAGCCGCCGAGGCCGGACGACACGCACGCTGACTCCAGCGCTGGTCAAGGCGGCTCGGGGATCGTGATCGCAACCTCTGACGGCCCGCCCAGTGCGGGGTCGACCACCGGCACGCCAAGCGGAACCAATGACAGGACGGCCGGAAGTGCCGCCGCCAGCGGTGGCGCGCTCCCTACGACAACCTCGACAACTGGTGCGGCTTCGTCGGGCGCCTCGGGAGTAGACGGTGCTGGCGGAGACCGAACGAGCAGCGATGCCGCCGGTGGCGCGAGCGTCGGTCATGGTGGCGCGTCCAGTGACGCCGGTGGCGGTGAAGCCTCCGGCGGCGGTGGAGGTGGGCAAGACGCCGGAGAAACCGCTACTGGAGGAGAACTGGTGCCACCCATTGCCGTGGGGGCGCTCTTGATCAGCGAATATCTGGAGGGCAGCAGTGGCAGCGACAAGGCCATCGAGCTATCCAACATGAGCAGCGACGTCTTGGCATTGGAGGCCTGTCAGCTGGTCATTTACTTCAACGGCAAGAGCACTCCGGGTAACGAAGTTCCGCTGATGGGTGAGCTGTTGCCCGGCACCAGCCACACCTTGTGCCATAGCCGAAGCAGCGCCGAGCTCTTGGCGCGTTGCGACCAGCCCACCGGAAGCGCCTCCTTCAACGGCGACGACGCGATCGTGCTCGAATGCGACGGATTGGCCCACGACAGCATCGGCCAGGTCGGCGTGCTCCCGGACGCGAACCAGTGGGGCGATGGCGACCTGGGCACGAAGGATCAGATCTTACGCCGACGCTGCGGCTCGCTACCTCGCACCGACCCGACCAGTCCCTTCGATGTCACGCTCGAGTGGGTGAAAGTCAGCGACGAAGGGGTTGCCGGGCTCGGCGACCCCGCCTGCATCGAACGCACCGAAGAGCCCGCCGACCCTTGATTGGGCTACCCTTGATCAGGCTACCTGAGTCTGAGCCTCGTCGCTCTCCGGGATCGTGCTGTTGAATACGTTGCGGGATTCGCTGCGAGCCTGCGCGCTGTCGTTGACTTTGACGCTCACCAGGCGGGAGACGCCGGGTTCACCCATGGTCACACCGTACAAGACATCGACGCTCTGCATGGTCTTGCGCACGTGGGTGATCAGAATGAACTGACTGCGGTCGGTCATGCTGCGAATGGCGTCGTTGTAGCGGGCCACGTTCGCCTCATCGAGCGGAGCATCAACCTCGTCCAGAATACAGAAGGGGGATGGGCGATGCTGAAAGATGGCGAAGATGAGCGACACGGCGGTCAAAGCCTTTTCGCCACCGCTCATCAGCTCGATGTTCCCTAGCTTCTTTCCAGGGGGCTGCGCGACGATGTCGACGCCGCTGCCGAGCAGGTCTTCGGGATCCGTGAGCGAGAGCTCGGCGCGCCCACCGCGGAAAAGCTTGGTGAACGTTTTCGAGAACAACTCGTTGACGGCCGTGAAGGTCTCGCGGAAGCGCCGGCGAGACTCTTTGTTCATGTGTTTGATGGCTCGCTCGAGCTCCACCAGCGCCTGCTCCACGTCGACCTTTTGATCGTTGAGCTGGACGAATCGGGCCTCGGCATCGTCGTACTCTGCCTTGGCGTCCAGATTCACCGGCCCCATGCGGTCGATCAACTGAGTGAGCTCCTCGATGCGCCGGCGATGCTCATCGTCCGGCGCAGGGCGCGCATGATAGTCTCCGACCACCCGCCGCAGGTCGAGACCGCGGAACCTGTCTCGCACATTGGCTAGGAGATGCTCCATCTCGAGCTCCATGCGTTGGAGGCTCATCTCGTGCTTGCGGGCCTGCTCGTCCAGCGCATCCAATTCTTGGCGCCGCTCTTTGAGCTCGGCTTCGCGCTCCGCCAGGATCTGCCGCACACGGTCCAGCTGAGCGCGTGAGGCTTCCAGCTCCTCGTGCGCCTGGCGTGCGCGCTGCTTGGCAGTGCCCAGCGCCTCCCGAGCAAGCACGATGTGCGCCGCGGTCTCACCAAAGCTGGCGGAGGCTTCGTGAGCCTCGACATCCAGGCGCTCGGCTCGCCCACGCAGCTCTTCGAGCAGGGCCGTGACCCGCTCGTTGGAGGTGCGGGCGGCCTCCATTTGTTCTTTGACTTGGGCCAAGCGCACCTTGCGCTCCGTGACCAGCGCCGCCTGAGCGGAGACCCGCTCGCGCCAGCTGGCCGCGCGCTCTTCTGCCTTGAGCAATCCGGCTTGAGCAACCTCTTGCTGCGACTTGAGCTCGTCCAAACTGTCGCGTAGCTCGGCCTCTTCGCGTGCCGAGCTCTCGCGCGTATCTTTGAGTTGCGCAATTTCGCGCGAGAGCGTCTCGAGGAGCTGCGCGGTGCGCTCGATTTCACCACCCACGCGTGCCAGATCTTTCTCGAGCGCGACGTGCGCGAGCTCCCCTTCGTGCACGCCCTGCCGCGCGCGATCGAGTGAAGTCTCGACTTCGGCAAGGCGGGCCTTCAGTGCGTTGTGGGCGCCGACGCGATCGGCGCATTCCACCTCTAGGCGAGCCACGGCATCTCCCAGCGCGTGCATTTCGCGCTTCTGTTCCACCATGGCCGCTGCGACGCCGTCGCCGCTACCGCCGATGATGACACCGTCGGGCCGAACCACCGTGCCGTCCAAAGCTACGGCGGTGACCCCGCGCTGCCGCGAGGCAAGCTCGAGAGCTGCCCGGGGAGTCTCGACGACGACGGCGTTGCCCACCAGCATGCGGACTAGCGGTTCGTCTTCGGGCGCAAACACCAGCCGGTCGGCGAGCAGACACACGAAGCCAGGCTCGGCTTGCAGCCCATCGGGCTTGGCGCCCGCTACGAAGGGCGGTCGCGCCGGCACGACATGCGCTCGCCCACGGCCCTGCTGTCGCAGCTCTTCCAACAGCTCGAGGCCGTGCTCCTGGCTATCGACCACCACATACTGCAGTCGCTCCCCCAGAAGCCCGGCCAGGGCGGCGGTGAGCTCTTGCGGAGCTTCGATGCGATCGGCCACCATCCCGAAGACTTTCGGATCTTGTCGCTGGAGCAAAGCTCGGACACCGGTTCCGACGCCTTCCAAGCGCCGGTGCATTTCCTGCAAGGCGTGAAGCCGATTGCGCTTCAAGCTGAGCTCGTTCTTGATGGTATCCGCCGCGCGTTCGGCGTCCAGTAGGGTGCCCTTCAGCTCGCCGAACTCAACCTCGAGAGCTTCGCGTTCGGCCAACGTCAGGCGCTTGCCTTCGGCGGCCTCGGCCACGCTGCGCTCCAGCGCGTGCTTTCGGGCATTGAGGGTTTCCAGCTCCCCCTGACGCGAGTCGAGCTCCGCCGCCAGCTTGTCGGCGCGAGTAAGGGCTTCGCTCATTCGCTGGCGCTGGGCCTCGAGCCGCGCTTCCGCGGCAGCAGCCTGAGTGCCAAGCTCTGCGGACCGGGTGCGCACTTGCTGCACCTCGGCATTGGCGCTGTCTTCTTCCTTACGCAGCGAGTCGAGCGCCTCGACTTCGGACTGCGCATCGGCTTCGCGCGCTTGCTCGTCTTTGCCCAATTCTTCCATGCGCGCTCGCAGCGTGTGCCCCTCGGCGGACAACTGGTCCATCCGTTCGGCGATCGTTTGCTGCTCGCGCTTGGCCGTTGCGAGCCGTTCGTTCAGGTGGTGCAGGCGGTCGCGCGAGCGCTCGATATCCGAAAGCAGGCGCGCCACCTCGTTGTCGGCTTCGAAGGCGGCGGTCGAGGCGGCGTCGGTTCGCTGCTCGATATCCGAGGATTCGGCGCGGGTCGTACCCAAAATGCCTTCTACTTGAGCCAGGGCTTCCCGGATGCCGGCGGCGGCTCCGGCGCTCTCGGTCATCTGTTCGCGCTCGACTCGAGCGGTGACGGTCAGCTCCAGAAGTCGATGCGAGGCATCGTGCAAGAGCAGGTCCTCGAGCTCCGAACGGTAGCGAACGAACCGTTCGGCCTTGGCTACTTGACGCTTCAACGACGACCGCGTTCTCTCGATTTCGCCGACGATGTCGTTGATGCGCAGCAGGTTTTGGCGCGTGGCTTCCATCTTGCGCTCCGCCTGCTTGCGCCGTTGCTTGTACTTCGTGATTCCGGCCGCTTCTTCGATGAACAGCCGGCGGTCTTCTGGCCGAGCACTGACGATTTGACCGATACGTCCCTGTTCGACCACGGAGTAGGCCTTCGTCCCCACGCCGGTTCCCAGAAACAGCTCGGTGATGTCCCGCAGGCGCACCTGGGTCTTGTTCAACAGGTACTCGCTGGTTCCGTCGCGAAACAGCCGCCGCGTGACAGCGATTTCGGCATAGTGGCGGTACTCTTCGGGAAGGGTTTGTGCGTAGGCGGGGTCGCTGTTATCGAAGGTGAGGGTCACCTCGGCCAGTCCGTGCGGTGGGCGCGACTCCGAGCCGTTGAAGATCACGTCCTCCATCGAGCGGCCGCGCAGGTGTTTGGCACTCTGTTCGCCCATGCACCAGCGGATGGCGTCGACGATGTTGGATTTCCCGCAGCCGTTGGGCCCCACGACACCGATGATGTCGTGATCGAAGTGGATCACCGTGCGATCCACGAAGGATTTGAATCCCGCGATTTCGAGCTTCTTGATGTGCATTTAGTGAATCCCGTAAGCCCTAACGCAGCATAAGTTCATATAGCAGGCGCCGAGGCAGAAACGCAGTCTTGGGAATGACGGGCATGCGTGACAACGAGCTATGCCGCATGTGATGTATGGTCACGCCCACCGGCTTCTTCTTACGCTCCTGAACGCATGCGCACAAGACGTAAAATGTACAGGCCTTGCGATTCGGGCGGGCGCCTTGGTGGGGAGGCGCAACCCCTCGAGCTGGGCGACGAGCAGGTCGAAAAAGGGTTATAGTTGACAGGGCGCGGGGTAGAACCCATTTCTGCCCCGGCAAAGTTCCACAGCGAGAGCTTGATGCGATGACCTACGAATACACGTGCCTGGCCTGCCACCATGAATGGGAGGCTGAACAAAGTATCAGTGAGCAACCCCTTACGGACTGCCCGAGCTGCCACGAACCCCAGGCCAAGCGCATGGTCTCGGGGGGCGCCGGCTTCATTCTCAAAGGCGGTGGCTGGTATGCGGACGGCTACGGCTCCTCGGCCAAGAAAGCGAGCGGAAGCGACGGCGACAACGGCTCGTCCGGAGGCAGCAAGCCGGCCAAAGACAAAGAGGCGAAGAAAGCGAGCGAGACAAGCTCGTCTGGGTCAAACTCAACGGAGACGAAGGCTTCCAGCAAGAACGCTTCTACCTGACCCAATTCCATCCCCACCCAAGGGCTCCTGATGCCGTCACCCGAAGAGACAAAGCGAGAGATCGCTGAACTCCGCGCGGCGATCGACGAAGTAGACCGCGGTCTACTGAGCAGTCTGGAGCAACGCGCGACGCTGTCTCGGAAGATACACGCGCTCAGCGAAGGCTCGCCCACGGCCATCGATGTCGACGAGGCGGCGTGGCTGGCGGCGCTCGAGCGCGAAAGCTCCGGGGCGCTTTCAGCGGAGAGCCTCCGCGCCATTTTCCAGAAGATCCGCGCGGAGGCGCGCAGCTTGGAGCAACCGGTGCGGGTGGCCTATGTGGGGCCCGAAGGCGGCTTTGCCTATCAGCTGGCGCGGCACCACTTTGGAGCGGGCGCGACACTGATCGAATGCCCCACCGTGGTCGAAGCGCTGGACGAGGTCACGCGGGGGCGCGCCGTGTACGCCGCTTTCCCATGGGAGTCTTCGGTAGAAGGGTTGGTGCAAAGCTCCATTGCGGCCCTGGCCCAGACGGACCTGTTCATCGTGGGAGGCCCGCAAATACGCGCCACCTACGACGTCATGACCAAGAGCGGCGAGTTGACGGATGTCAAACGCGTGTATGCGACTGCTGCCGCCCACGCGGCTTGCGAGCTCTTTTTGGGACGCGAGCTGGCCAAAGTGGGCGTCACCGATGTTCGGTCGCCGTTGATTGCGGCTCAGCTGGCCCACGAAAACTCCGGCGGTGCCGCGATCGTCCCGGAGGCTTGCGGGCGGGATGCGGACCTGCTGGTGGCCCGCTCCAACGTAGGCGACGTCCCTGATTTGTCGTTTCGATTCGCGATCGCTGCGGCCCGGCCCGCCATGCGCTCGGGCGGCGACAACACGTGTTTGCTCTTCAGCGTCACCGATAAGCCGGGGTCGCTTTTCGAGGTGTTACGCCATTTTGCAGAGCGAGGGCTCAACCTGAAGAAGCTGCAGAGCATGCCCTCCGGTGGCACCGCCCCCGAGTATGTCTTTTACATCGAAGTCGGGGGGCACCAGACGGACCGAGCGGTCGTCACGGCCCTGGAAGAGATCAAGCGCGAATCGCGCCATCTCAGGGTGCTCGGTTCGTTCCCCGTAGCTTGAGCGGGTGTTCATCGAGCGCTCGCTAGTCTAGGCTGGCCGAGTGAAGCAGCAGCTGGTCACCCCCGCGATCGCGGAACTGGTTCCTTATCAGGGCGGCAAACCCATAGAAGAAGTCGTGCGCGAGTTCGGTGTGGAAGCGCCCATCAAGCTCGCGTCGAACGAAAACCCGCTGGGGCCAAGCCCCCGCGCGCTGCAGGCAGCCCAGGCTGCGCTCGGCGAAATCTATCGCTATCCCGACGGCGCGGCCTATCGGCTACGCAGCGCGATCGCCGAGTATCATGGCGTTCGGATGGACGAGGTGCTGCACGGCAATGGGTCGAACGAGATCATCGAGCTCGTCGTCCGCACGTTCACTACGGCTGAGCACCACATCGTCTTCGGTGAGCCGGGCTTTGCCATGTATCGCGTCACGGCGCAGGCTCATGGCGTCGATTTCACGGCGGTTCCGACCCACGACTACAAGCACGACGTCGAGGGGTTGATCGCTGCGGTGCGCCCCAATACTCGCGTGATGTTGCTCGACAACCCCAACAACCCCACGGGCACCTACTTGTCCAAGGGCGAGGTCACCGAGCTGTTGACCCGCGTGCCGCCCGAAGTGATCGTGGTCATGGACGAGGCGTACTTCGAGTACACGGACGCTCCCGACTATCCTGACTCGCTCGAGCTGCGCGACCTGCGTGAACATTTGGTGGTGCTCCGAACCTTCTCCAAAATCTATGGTCTGGCCGGGCTGCGTGTCGGATACGGGATCGGAGCTCGAGGCTTGATGGACTTCGCCAATCGCATCCGAGCCCCTTTCAATGTGGGCGTGGTGAGCCAGGAGGCGGCGATCGCTGCACTGGGGGACACGGCCCACCTCGATGCGAGCCAGCGGCTCAATCGGACGGAGCGAGTGCGCTTGACTCGCGAGCTGACCCGGCGTGGCGCCTCGGTCTCGCCCAGCCAAGCGAACTTCGTTCTGGCCCATTTCGATCGGCCTGCCGAGCCCATCTATCAAGCGCTGCTCCGCAAGGGTGTGATTGTTCGCCCCTTCGCGCGATTGCCGCAGTCGCTCAGGATCACAGTGGGAACCGAGAGCGACAACCAGCGGTTTCTGGACGCCATCGACGAGGTGATGCGGTGAACCGCTGGCGCGCCGGACTGCATTGGGCGGTGGCTGCCTTGGGGCTGCTGCCGCTTTCGTGCGCGGGCGAGAAGAACGTCATCAGACCGGTGGAGTACGAAAACGAGGCAGGGCCCGCCGCGATCGACCAAGACGCTTGGGCTCTGTTGCCCGCGGGACCTATCGGTTGGGCCTACCTGGACGCGCCGCAACTGGTCGCGTCGCGTTTTGGTCCAACTTTGGTGAAGCTGGTTTCCCGCCGTATTCCCGCCCTGAGCGCTGCCGGGTTCGACCCCGCCCGCGACATCGAGGCCGTGCATTTCGGGTTGTATTCCATTCAAGGCGCGGACGTGTTGGGAGTGGCCACCGGGCGCTTCGACCCCGAGCGCATCGAGAAAGCCGTCGAACAAAACCCCGTGACTCCGCTGGGTATCGAGATGACGAAGACGAGCTACGGGGGCCGCACGCTGTACATGGCCGAATCGTCCGGCTTTTGCGTGCTGACCACTCGCACGGCCGTATTCGGCAACCAAATGGGCATGCGCCGCGCCATCGATAGAATTCGGCGCGGAAAACTAAACCGAGAATTGCCCACATGGCTCACGTCGCAGTTGACGGCCAGGCAAGCTCCCGTCGTGCTGGGTTTGAACCTGAAAGAGAACCCGCTGTCCGCCGCGACGCGCGGCCAGCTGCCATTCTTGAACGGTATGGAGACGTTGGGAGTGCTCGCCAACTTCCAGGAGCCGGGCCTGAATCTGGCGGGCACAGCTGGTTATGCGGATGAGGGGGCGGCTGCGCTGGGAGCTCAGAACCTGGAGCACCTGGACGAGTATCTGCAATCGATGAGCTCGTTCATGGCGCTCATCGGCATTCAGCAGCCGTTGCGCAGCTTGACCGCGGAAGCTCAAGGCAAAGAGGCGCGCGTCGTGGCCGAGGTCGACGGTGCCGCCGTCGACCGCATGTTGACCCAGTTGGATGGCGTGCTGCCGAGCACGACGCCCGCGGCACCGGCTGCCGAACCACCCGCGCTGGC
>CBFGRJ010000165.1:0-14693 GCA_965651135.1 uncultured Myxococcales bacterium | reverse complement strand
CCAAGATCTTCATCAAGGTGCTCTTTCCGGCGCCATTTTCGCCCATGAGCGCGAGAACCTCGCGCTCCTTCAGCGAAAGCGAAACACCGCTCAGCGCTACCACGCCTGGGAAGCGCTTGGTAATACCCCGCATTTCAAGCAGAGTGGCGCTGGATTCCATGCTGCTCTACTGGCCCTGCTTCTTCAGCTCCAAGAGCTTCTTCCTGAAATCCCCGACATTGTCTTTGTTGATGATTTCGACGCCGGTGTCGACCACCTTGCTTTCGGGAATCGCCTTCATGGCTTGCTCACCCTTGGTCGCCAGATCGTGCATCCACTTGGAGGACTGGTAGCCGAACTCGAAGGGCTTCTGCACGACGGTGACTGCGATGCTGCCCTTGTCGATACCGGTCAGCGTGCCTTCCTCTTCATCGAACACGGCGGCCTTGACCTTCCCCGCCTTGCCCAGTGCGTCCACCGCTGCCGCGATCGCGGGACCGTTGTACGACCACAGGCCGGCAACCAAATCCAGATCGGCGTGGGCGTTGATGATGTCCTCTACGTTGGAGCGGGCCTTGGCGCGATCGGTATTGTCTTCGCGCTTGTCCACGATCTCGATCTTGTGCCCTTTGATGGCGTCTTCGATGCCACCTAGGCGCTGCTTGGCGTTGTCGGCCGACAGCGTGCCCACGAATACGGCCATTTTGCCGCCTTCAGGGAGCAGCTTGACGATCTCTGCGCCCAGCGCCTTGCCCGCCTCGTAGTTGTTGGTGCCGATATAAAGCAACCGCTTCGACTTGGGGGCGTCCGAGTCGAACGTGATGAGCTTCGTCTTCTCCGCAACCTTGTTCAGCACCGGAACCTGGTCGTCGGGGGCGATCGCGCTCACCGCAATCGCGTCGTACCCTTGGCTCGCCAGATTTTCGAGAATCTGATTCTGCTCCTCCGTCGTCCCGTTCGGAGGCATCTTCAGATCGACTTGGACCTTGCTTTCCAACTCGTACTTCTTCACGCCGGCCGCGGCAATTTTCCAGAACTCGCTGGCGTTGTTGGTCACGAACGCCAGCTTGACCACCTTGGCTGGAGGGGGGTCTTTTGGAGACGTGCCGGGATCTTGGTCAGCGTCTTCTTTGCCGCATGCAAGCGGCAGCATGGCAAGCGCCAGCAACGATAGTCGGCGTTTGATTCTTAGGAGTGGTGTTTGCATTTTCGATCATCTCCCCGGCGGAAGGTCGCCGCGACGGCAGGAGCACTGTCTCGACGAGGGACCACCGTCGTTGTGTGAAGCTAGGGGCAGCCCACTGCTTTTGCTGCCCTGTGGAGTCGTCCTGCCCCGGGTTCTAGCGGCACTTGACCGCTGGGAGCAAGGGACTGCTTGCCGCTGTCGAATGCAAGCGGCACGGTCATGCGCGAAATCGAAATTCCAGCGTTTTTTCCTGGCACCGGGCAGGGCGTTCCCGGTTTCAGGCCCGCGCACCGGTCCCCTGGAGCGGGCTACCAATCGTAGGTCAGCCCCAGATTGCCGACGACGAAGTTCTGCTCGGGGACTGCCGGCGTGCCATCGGTCGGGGCTGGGCTGATCTCGGCCCACTTGTACGACGCCAAGAAGATGCCAGCATGTGCGTGCAGATTGTCGGTCGCGTGGTAGGTGACCCCGCCCGAGATGCCGGTCTGGGTCTTGATCGGGGTGAAACCGGTCGAGTCGGTGAGCGCCGGGTTCGCGTCGTCATTGCCCGGGTGGGTCGCGGGATTCATGTCGTCGTCCGTCAGGTCCGTCCTGTCGGTATCCAACAGGTGCACCTGGCTGACACCGTAACCGGCATGAAAGTCGACGGGCGCCGCGCCCATGTCTCCCAACGAGAACATGGCCTGCACGTAGTACCCGCTGAAGTTGCGAATATCGCCGGTTCGGTTGGGACCGGCGTTGTCGGCAATCACCTCGTTGGGATCCAGCGCGTAAGACAAGCCCACGCCTTTCCCGTAGTGACCTGCAAAACCGATGTGAAACGGATTCAGGTCGAACCGAGCGCCACCACCTCCGCCATAGAGCGACTCGCTGTCGGGGCTGTCCCTTTTGTACACCTTTTGAAACATGCCGTTGACGAAGAGACTCATGCCCATGGTTTCGGTGAACGGCGCGTCGAACGTGATCTCCGCCTCAGGACGTGGCCAGCGCACGCGCTCGTAGGGCGTGCCCACCACGTTGTTGGCATCGAACACGCCGAGATTGATCTGAAGCCCCCCAAGCACCGGTGTCGCGTAAACCATGCCGCCACCGAAGCCGTTGGCCAAAACACCGAAGCCCACGTGCGCCGAACCGGGATTGCCACCGTTGTCGCCTTCGTCGCTGATGCTTCCCGGCCAACCTAGACCGTAGGCGAAACCGTAGTCATAGGTGAGGTTCGTCGCCCCACGGTTGTACAGCGTCAGCATGCGACCGAACCGCAAGCTTCCCCAAGGCCCGAGCACCGTGGCATGCGTTTCGCGTGCGTCCACCGGCACGGTCAAGTACTTGCGCCGACCGTTGGTGGTGATGAGTGCCGTGATGGCGTAGTACCCTTGAATTTCGAGACTGTCGGACACCTTGCGCTTGATGCCAAAGCCAAGGACATTGCCCACGAACCCGGTGCGCAGGCGTAGCTCCTTGACTTCGCCACCCTCGCCTGGAGGCGCATCGAGCAAGCCGTGTTGCGGATGCACGCCGCCGCCCCAAAGCGTGACCGTATTACCGTTGCCGTCGATGACACCCGGCACGGTTTGCCCTGTCGTGGGGTCGACTCGCCCGGTCGACGACGAGGGAAAACCGTCCCCTTGCGTATAGTTGAAGAACGTCTGCACGCGACCTTGGGTGAAGACCGTCCACCCGTCTTTTTCCATGAGCGTGACTTCGGCATTCGCCGTGTTGGCGATGACCATCGAAGCCGCAAGCACGATACCAGTCAGAGATCCATTGAACCGAGATACTCGTCTACTCATCACGACACCATTTGCTCCGAGAGCACGCCTACCGCCGCAGGCGGCACACTAATCGAAGCCTCACACGAACCAATAAAGCAGTTTGGTCTACCTAGTCTCCAAGAATTGCACGAAGCACACGGACTTTTCTGCGCTACGAGCCGCCGGCGAGGCGAATGACTTTTGGCATCGGCTTCGCCGGGGTTATTAGCCTTCCGTGAAACCCACCACGTCGATCAACAGCCACTGTCCCGAGTGATCCGCGGTTTGACCCAAGCCGGGTTGACTGAAACCATTGGGCGGGTTGCCCATTTGAGGCTGCGGATCTGCCGCGCTGATATCGACGGTCCGAGCTTTGTTGGAGCAAGGGAAGCCTGCCTGGGTGCCGCAGTTCTTGATCTGACGGCAATTGGCATCGTAGATGCGCAGGTGGACATTGCCTCCGCCGATCACCGGGATGGTCTTCTCGTAGTTGATGATCATCGTGTAGTGACCTTCTTGCGTGTCGGCGTTCAGGTAGTAGACCGCTGTCTCCTGGCCATTTTCGTTCTCGACGCGTATCTCGTACGTATTGTAGTTCGACGGCGGGTAGGTATGGTTGGCCGGCGCGGTGGCCCATGGAGTCGGGGTGTTGCCATCCAGGTTGGGCCGATCTCCCCCGGCCTCACGCACCGCCGTGTTACCGTAGACCTTGGGCTCGGCGATACCGTAGAAGTGAATCGTGAGCTCGTAGGTCGCTCCCGGAGTGCCTCCGATGGGATGGTCGATCTCCGCATTCAACTGCCCGCCCTCGCAGGCGGTGAGCTGCCCATCGGTGATCCAGCCGCCACCGTTGCAGTCGTCGGTGTTCGGCGTATCGCCGCAAGGTGTCATCACCAAGCGGCCGTCGAGCGAGCCCACCAGTTCTTCGAGCGTGGGGCCCATTGGCTCTCCGGTGGTCACGGTGTTGTCCATCGTCGAGGTGCTGGTGGCACCACCCATGCTGGTGCCCGCGTCGGTCGTATTCATGTCGACGCCATCCGTCGTGCTGGAGCTTGTCGCGCCTCCGGTGGAGCTCGACGTGCCCGGCGCTGTCGTCGCAGTCGCACCGGTCGTCGAAGTAGTGGTCACGTCGCCCGTCGTGACCGTGGTGGGGGCGCCGTTGGTGGCTGTCACCGGGCCGGCGCCCATACTCTGGGCACCCGCGTCCGTGGTGCCCATGGTACCGGAACCGTCGACCGTTCCCGTCACCGTGTTCGTTGGCGTCGGCGTGGCTTGAACGGGCGGGTCTTCGGATGAGCAGGCCCCAAACACCGCGAGGGGAAGCCCGACCACGAGGGGCAAGGCGAGTGGCCGGTTCACGCTAGCCTCCGAAGCGCGGCGCTGTAAGACTGTCCTGATGTCTTCTGAAAGAAATTGTGCATGGTGGGCGTTCTCGATGACGTCACCGCCCGAGCGGTGCCCTGGCGTAACCAGCGCTCAGCAGGCGAGACAAGTAGTGGAAGGAACTGTTGAATTTCCGACTGGCCAACTCTCCTAAGCCAATCGGTCTCACTGGTTAGTCGATCGTCCATGCGCGGTGCGCGCATTTTGTTACTTCTGGTTACTTAGCAACCGGATGTGGAATAGGTGGGTGGACGACGGACGAGGGGTCGGAAGGTTCATGTTCTGAACCGGAGAGCATGGCGCGACGTCACAAAGTTCTGGCGTGAGTGGCTGATAGGCGTGCGCGCGCTTGCAGCTTCATTGTCGAAAGCCCACCTGTTTCGTTACGATGCAAGCACTCTGCTGAAACACCGCCTCGAGCTCACCCGATGCTTCACTCAAGCCGCGCTTGCTTGTGCAGCCTGCATTTTCACCGCCTGCGCCACGCAAGGGGTCGAGCACCGGCACCTCGGCGAGCAACGCTATCACTTCCGCTGTCAGACCGGCTTGGCATCGTGTTTGTCGCACGTCAGTGATGTCTGCCGCGACACGTCGTACGACGTGCTTCGCGCCCGCGATCGGCGTCATTTTACCGGCGTCGAGCCCGCTGAACGAGAGCAGCGCTCGAGTGAAGCCGTCATCGAATGCCGGGCTCGAGGGACCCCGCTCTTCGATGAAGATGACTTGCTGAAGCCGCTCGCCACGGAGCCGCAGCGGGCTACTCCCCCCGAACACCAGCCACGAACACTGCTCTGCACCCCTGGCACCACGCAAGCGTGCGTGGGTGTGGGTGCCTGTGCAGGCGGCCAGGCGTGCCTTGCCGACGGCTCCGGCTATGGCGCTTGTCAATGCGCTGAAGCTCCGACGCCCGCCGACACGCCTCCCCCGACGAATTCTGAAACCCACAAGGCTCCCACGCCCACTATGCCCACGGTACCTGCGGGTACAGATGCCCCAAGGTCGCCGTAACCCCTTTCGAGGGTTGCCTGTGAATCGCCCCTTTTCTGGACGAATACGCGAGCTTCGTTCGACTGATCCTTCGCACCACGAAAACCCGACCACAAGCAGCCTTGCTCCCCATTTGAGTGTACCGGGGTGTGTGCATCGTCGCGCACCACCTCGGTCGCGGTTCAGGAAAGCCCAGGTTGGTTCAGAAATACGCCCCAGCAAAAAATCCCCGACTTATCCGAGACTTTCCGGCCTGCACCCGAAAAGATCCGGGCGGCATGGACCATAGCCTTGGTAGTCGGTTCCAGGTCCACATGCCGGCGATCCCGTCGCGGGTCGTCCTGCTTGGGGTCCAGTCCAGGACAATCAAGGAATTCTAGTGAGCAAGTACAAATTCCCAGTCTCGTGGATCGCCGGCGCATTGGTTTCCCTTGGCGCGTGGGGTTGCACCGCGGAGGTTACCGGGCCCGGCATGACCGCGACCACCGCGTCAGGCAATGGTTCAAGCACGACCGGCATGACCGCCGACGGTTCCAACGGTGTCGGAGGCGGCACCACGGCAGCGGTCGACGCAACCACGACCACCACCGGTGGTAGCACCACGGGCACGGGCGGGACGGGTGTGGTCGCGCCCACCAATTGCGACACTCCGTTCCCGAATCGAGCGCCCATCAGGCGCCTCACCCGTTTCGAATACAACAGAACGGTCAACTCCCTATTGGGCGACGACACCAACCCGGCCAACTCGTTGCCCGCAGAAACGGTGGGCAACGGGTTCGGCAATGACGCCGACAACCTGTCCGTTTCGGACCTCCACGCCGAACAGTACGGCAGCGTGGCCGCCGATGTCGCAGTGCGCGCCACCGCGCCGGATCGCATTGCCGCCACGGTCCCTTGCTATGCCACGGTGACCGCCGAGACCGAAGAGACCTGCGCGCGCAGCTTCATCGAAGACTTCGGGAAACGCGCCTACCGCAGGCCGCTCGAAGCGAGCGAGGTCGACGAGCTCGTGGCTCTCGAGCGTAACATCCGTGCCTCGTTCCCCTTCGAAACGAGCCTCGCTTCGGTCATCGAGGCCATGTTGCAAACGCCCGATTTCCTCTACCGGCCGGAATTCGGCGTACCTGATACGACCTACCCGAACCTGCGCAGACCCACCGGCTACGAAATGGCGACGCGCCTGTCGTATCTGTTCTGGGGGACGGTTCCCGACGAGACTCTGCTCGCCGCAGCAGAATCGGGCGAGTTGCTGACCGATTCTGGGGTGCTGGCGCAGGCGACGCGCATGCTCGACGACCCCAAGGCAAGGCCCGTGATTCGGACCTTCTTCGATTACTACCTGCCTCTGAACACGCTGACCGATTTGGCTCGCGACCCAGCGCAATTCCCGACGTTCAATGCAACGATCGGAGCTCTGATGCGCGAAGAGACGCAGCGCTTTCTCGAATACGAGATCTTCGAGGGCTCCGGGACCTGGCCTGGTGCGCTCACGGCACCCTATACGTTCGTCAACGAGCAGTTGGCCAACTTCTACGGCATGACCGGAGTGGTAGGCGACGAGTTCAGGCGCGTGGAGCTCGACACGACCAAGCGGCTCGGCCTGCTGACACAAGGTGGCATTCAGACCGGTACCACCGTCTCCAACTTCACCAACCCGGTGCGACGCGGCGTGTTCCTGCTTCGCCACATCATGTGCGTCGAGCTACCTGATCCACCGGCGTCGTTCGCCAACGACATCAAGCCTCCAGACCCGGGCTCGGCCCTGACCGGTCGCGATCGCTACAGCATGCATAGCTCCAACCCCGTATGCGCCAACTGTCATGGCGTCATGGATCCCCCCGGCTTTGCGCTCGAGAATTACGATGCAGTGGGTCTCTGGCGCGACCAAGAAAACGGCGTGACCATAGACGCCAGCGGGCAGCTCGAAATTCTCCCCGCTCCCTTCAACGGTCCCATCGAGCTCGTCACCCAGATTGCAGCGAGCGAGCAAACTCAGCACTGCTTCGCCGAGAATTGGTTCAACTTCGGGTACGGCCGAACGCTGGACGCGGGCGATGCCTGCAGCGTGGCCTCCGTCGAAGAAGCCTTCACCCAATCCGGCTACGACATCAAGCAGTTGCTGCTCGCGCTGACACAGACCGACGCATTCCTCTATCTTCCCGCGGAGCACCTACAATGAGCTTTCGATTGAAGCGCCGAGACGTCATCAAGGGCGCGGGCGCCATCGCCATCGGCCTGCCCTGGCTGGAAGCCATGGAGCCGGAGCGCTCCGCCAAGGCGGCCTCGCCAGCGACAGCCAAGCGTTTCGTGGCCATCTACCAGCCCGGTGGCGCCGAGCAGGCGCGTTGGCTGCCGAGCGGCGGTGAAACGGGCTTCACACTGAGCGAGATCTTGGCGCCGCTCGAGAGCGTGCGCTCCAAGCTCCTAGTGGTCAGCGGTCTCGAAATGAAATGCGCCGTCGGCGAACAGCATCAAGCCGGTATCGTCGGTTTGCTCACTGGCATGCCGCAAGGCTCGGCCGGGCAATACGTATCGGGGCCTTCCGTGGATCAAGTCATTGCCGAAACGGCTTCCGCGGGCAAGCAACGCGCCAGCGTCGAAATGGCCGTGCGCTGGGCCACGGGCAAGTCTCATGGGCTGATCCATCCGATCAACGCGATGACCTTCGCCAACGACGGCAGAGCGAGCCCCATCCCTCCCCGTATCGATCCTCAAGAGATTTTCGATTCGTTCTTTGGCAGCCTGAACCCCGACGAAGGCGCGGCAGCGGAGCGCGCCCGCAAGCTGTCGATTCTGGACTTCGTGGACCGCCGCTACGAAACCCTCGCTCTGCGCCTGGGCTCGAACGATCGCGCGAAACTCGACGCCCACCTCACGGCGGTGCGGCGCCTCGAGACCACCCTGCAGGGAATGTCCGATCCCGCCAACACGGCATGCATTCAGCCTACGCGCGTCGACACCACCGGCTACAATCCCGCTGCAGGGTTGGACGCCGACGACAACGGCAACGTCAAAGACTCGAACTCCGACGCGATGATTCCGACCGTCGGCAAGTTCATGATGGACATGCTGGTCATGGCATTCGCTTGCGACATGACCGGCGTCGCCACCCTGCAGTGGTCCGACACGGAAGCCAAGCACACGTTCCCGTGGCTGAACCTCAGTGAGCATCACCATTACTACCAGCACGACGGTGGCTTCCGTCCCGACGAGTGCGCGCAGATCGGCCGGTGGTATTCCGAACAGCACGCCTATTTGCTAGCGCAGATGGACGCGGTCGATATGGGTGGCCATTCGCTGCTCGACGAAAGCGTCGTGTTCGTCGGCTCGGAGATTTCGCATCCTCCCACGCACACGAAGACCGCTATGCCGTTCCTGCTGGCGGGAGGAGGCGGCGGCCTGCGCGGTAACCGCTGGCTGCAGTTCAATGGGCGATCTCACAATGATCTATTGACGGCGATTTTGAACTTGTTCGGCGATCCACGCACGACCTTCGGCGACGAGCGCTACGCGGACGCACCACTCACCGGTTTGACCTAAGGCGGCGGGGCCGCAACCGCCAGAGGCTCTACGTCGCTCGTAGGCTTCGAGGTAGCGGCCTTCAGCCCGGGTACCAGATCACTCGCGGATCGTCCGCGGCGCGCTGGTAGTCAAAAGCGGCATCCGTCAGCTTTTCCAAGTCGTACTCGGGCCTGAAGCCGAGCAGGAACTTGGCTTTGCTGTTGTCGAGCCAAGTGGAATGGTACTCGGTTCGAATCGGCACCGGGCGAAACCCGCGGGTTTTTTCCAAGTACGCGCCCAACACACCGTAGTCGACGGGCTCGTCCATACATATGTTGAACAGCTGCTGGCGTGCCTTCGGATGATCGATCGCGAGCAAGATGGCGCTGATCAGATCATCGACATGCACGAAGTTGCGCTTTACCGGCACGCCATGCGGGTCGAGCATGACCGGCACCGCCCGCATTTCGATGTACTCGTCGGCGCGAGCCGGACCTACCAGATCGCGCCAGCGCGGGCCTCCGAACACATCTTCGCCAAACGACAATTGATAGCGAAAATCGTCCTTCTCCATGATCCAGGGCGCACGCAAGCAGCACCCATTCAGGTCGTACTGAATGTAGTACTGTTCCAGCATGACCTCTTCCAGCACCTTCGAGAGCGCATAACACCCCGGGTAGGCACTGTGCTTCTGTGTTTCGGTGACGGGTATAGGGTGGGGGTAAACGAAGTGACCCATGCCGGCATCGCCACCGACGAGCAAGAATTGTCGAAAGCAGTCGCTATTGCGCGCAGCTTCCAACAGCCAGAACATCCCCTTGATGGCTACATCCATGATGGATTCCGGCGTTTCTTTGCTGGTGGCCAGATGCAGCACGTGGGTGACGCCTTGCATGGCCCGCTCGACGTCCGCGCGCTCCGACATCGAGCCCGTCTCGACCTCGAGTCGGGGGCCCTCGGCAAGCCTTCGATTGTGGCACAAAGCACGCACCACGAAGGCGTCGAAGCGTGGGTCCGAGAGCAGACGACGAATGCTCTGCTGCCCCACTTTTCCGGTAGCCCCGGTCACCAATAGCCGCTTCTCTGGTTCAGTCATGACGAACACCGAGCGCTGCAACGCGCGCCAGTGGGAAGCAGCTTAGATCAGCTCAGTCCCGTTTGCATGACGGGAAGCGATGCCACAGGTTCAGCGGAACGTACGAATTTGGATCGTGGTCACCCGCTCTTCGCCGGCGTCGATGTCGCTGACCACGACGACCGGATCGCCGGGCAAAAGCCGGTTGCGCTCGCGTAGCCGGAGCATGGCCGACTGCACGGTCTTCTCCGGTTGCTCGAAGAGCTCCGTGTGCATGGGCACGATGCTTCGCACCATCCACAGCTTGCGCCTGACTTCGACCTGGTTCGTGAAGGCGTAGATGATGGCTCGCGATGGGCGATAGGCTGCAACCAGCTGGGCCAACCTGCCTCGCCGCGTGATCACCACGATGGCATGCGAGCCGAGCGACTCGGCCAATTGCACCGCATGTCGAGCCAGCTTGTCTCGCACTCCGTGGCTGCGCCGCTCCAGATGAAAGCCCAGCATCGGCTCTTTTTCTTGGCGACGCGCGATGGCATCCAAGGTCTGAACGCAGCGCAGCGGATGTTGCCCCGCGCTGGTTTCGCCGCTCAGCATGATGGCGTCGGCTCCCTCGTACACGGCATTGGCGACATCGCTCACCTCGGCGCGTGTGGGCATGGGGTTGTGAATCATCGATTCCAGCAGATGCGTGGCCACAATCACCGGTTTGCCGGCTACCATGCAGCTTCTGACCATGCGACGCTGTGAATGCGGCAGCTCTCGAATGGGAATTTCGACCCCCAAGTCGCCGCGGGCCACCATGATGCCGTCGGCGGCTTCCAAGATCTGCTCGAAGTTGTCCATGCCCTCCTGGTTCTCGATTTTGGCATAGACCTTGGTGGTGGCCCCGTGGGCTTCCACCAGTTTGCGGCAAGCGGCGATGTCATCCGCCGAACGCACGAAAGAAAGCGCAATGAAGTCGATGTCGTGCTTGAGCCCGAACTCGATGTCCGCGCGATCTTTCTCGGTAATGGAGGGCAGCTTGACTCGGATGCCCGGTAGATTCACGTGACGCCGCGAGCCGAGCTTACCGCCGTCGAGGACTTTGCAGCGCAAGCGGGGTGGGCTGATTTCCAAGACTTCGAGGTTGATCAAACCGTTGTCGACGGTAACTCGGTCACCGACGCTCAAGTCGTTGACGAGGTCGGGGTACTTGACGTGCACGCTGGCCTCTTCGGGATCTTCCCCGGGGCTGACGGTCAGCGTGATGTGATCTCCCACCTCCAAATGCAGTGGGTCTTCCCGCTCGCCGGTCCTGATCTCGGGTCCTTGTGTATCCAGCAGAATGGCAACCGGGTGATTGAGCACCTCGTTGAGCGCTTTGATCTTCTCAATCAAATCTGCGTGGGTGGCGTGATCGCCATGCGACATGTTCAGTCGCGCGATGTTCATGCCCGCATTGGCCATCGCACGGAGGGTTTCCAAGTCGCTGGTCGCTGGGCCGAGGGTGCAAACAATCTTTGTGTGTCGGAAGTCGCGACGGGTAGATTGGTCAGTCATTTTGATAAGCTTCGTGTCTCAACCGCTTAGCAATAACCCCTCGCTCCCCAGGGAGCAAGGCGCACAGGGGCAAGCTGCGGATTGGCGATCAAAGCTCTCAGATGGCGATTCTGAGTCTCTCGCGGACTTCCTGGTATTCTGGGCTGACCGAGAACGCGAGCACATCCTTGACGCGCTCGGTCATATCTGGCGCCACGCTCGGGTCTTCGCCCGCCCGAATCACTTCGATGGCCGTCGAGAGGTCGTCGGCCAGGATGAAGCCGGCTCGATCTACGGTGTGATCTGCGCCCGCTATCCAGCGCTTGATGTCGAGGGATGCACCCGTGGAAAGCAGCTTGCTAACGACCTGCGCTAGGTGATCTCGGAGCTTGGGTGTCAGCCCTCTTTCCAGGGCCACCACGGCCTCTTTGACCGGCCCTTCCAAATCTTTCGCCACGGGGAACGTCGGGGTGATCAACTTGATCGCGGCGAACAGCCATGCCTTCAACCCGGCAGCGGTAGGTACGATCTGACGCACGTAAATGCCGGGTCTGTAGTAGCTGAGGTGCCTGGCTGCGATGAACGTAGCCATTTGGATGGGCAAATCGGAGCTGGTGGCGGCCTGCCCGCACACGATGGACGGGGTGAGCGCGTGCAGGAAATTCAGAGCGCCGGGGTCGTTGGTGTTCTGGTAAAGCGGCGGCAACCTGATTTGAAGCACCTCGGCGGCGTAGTTGAGCGCATAGACACAGCCGTAGGGGTGGTCGTCCACGGTAATGCGGTGGTGCTCCGTGTAGCCCAACGCTTCCAAGTTCTCGGCACGCGCTTTGGTCACCGCCGGCTCAATCAACACGAACAGGGCCGTCAACATCGGGTCCATGTCCTTGTGCATCACCAACTGGTTCCAGTCTTCTTCGGTGATTCTGTCTTGCGCAGCTGCGGGCTCATCCGAATGCATGCGGTTGTAGAAACGCACCTCGTCCGGCTCGGCGCGATTCAGAGCAACCAGTGCCTGGCAGGCGCAGTAGGCGCCGTCGGGCCGCCTGATCTCGGTGTACACGCGCCTCAGCGCCTTGTAGGGCTCGGGCTGGAAGGGGTCGGCCTTGATCAGCAGCGAGAGCCCCGCCAGCGCCTGATCGAAGTAGCGGTGGGGATCTTCCAAGTACAACTGCGTCAGGATGTTGCGGCGCGCCTCAGGGTTCGGATCGATGGCGAGGGCCTCCTCATGGACTTCAATCGCTCGCTCGAGCCGGTTCAGCTTGTCGTGATAAAGCAGCGCCAGCTCATCCAGTGACTTGAGCAACAGCTCTTGATTGCCCGATTCATTGGCCTCGGCAATTCTCAGCTTGAGCAATTCCTTGACCGCCTCGTGGTCACCCTGGCGCGACCGCAACTTGATCGCCTCTTCTAGCGCGGCCTGCATGCCCGGATCGAACTTGAGGGTTTGATCCAGGAGATCCAAAGCACGTGCCACATCCATCAACTCGCGAGACGCCACCATCGAGGCCGTGTGCAAGTACTTGGCCTTTTGCTTGTTGTCGTCGACCAAGTCGGCCAAGCGCATGATGACACTGATCAACTTCTCCCAGTCCTTCGATTGGCTGTAGAGCTGCATCAGCTTCATCATGATCTTGCGATCATCGGGCCTCTCACCCAGAGCGGTAAGGTAGATGTTGGCGGCGTAGTCCACGTCATCCAGCTTCTGAGCGGCCAAATCGCCGATCTGGGAGAGCACGTCGGCTCGCTCATCGCCGATGGTTCCCTCTTGCTGCTTGTACAAGGTGGCAATCGCGTTGCGCCAATCTTGCTGATCTTCGTAGACCTTCGCCAGCGACGAATACGCCTCCGAGAGGCCCGGATCGAGATCGAGAGCCTCCTCCAAACAATAACGCGCTCGTTCGAAGTCCTGCATCCTTCGCGCGGACTCGCCTTGTCTCGTCAAAGCTTTGGCACGCTCTTCGACGGACAGCTCTTCGCCAAATGTTTCCAACAGCCGCGAGTTCAGTTCCAACGCCCGGTAGGGCGCGCCGTGAGTGAACACGATTTCAGCGGCGCGCGTCATCGCCTTCGGATCGTTGGGCGCATACTTGATGAGGTCGTCGACGACTCCTAGAGCCTTGTCGTGTTCGTCGGTCTCGGCGAGCACTTCTATGTACCGGCTGAACACTCTGAGCGCCTGATCCGGGTCGAGCGCCGAGGCGTGGTTGACGACTTGCTGATACCGCTTGCCTGCCTCGACGTACTTCTTTTCGTCGTAGGCGACGTGCCCCAGCACCAGGGCCGCATTGATGTTTGCCGGATCGAACTTCAGGGCCAAGCGGGCGGCTGCAGTGGCCCGCTCGGTATCGTGTAGATATTCGTGGCACAAAAGCGCCATTTCACCCGAGAGCCGGGCTTTTGCACTGTTGCCCTGGGTGCGCTCGATCTCGGCCTCTAGGAGCTCTACGGCCGAATCGGCGTCACCATGCTTGACGTATGCCTTGCGCAGCGTGGCCGACAACTGCGGATCGTCGGGGTTGGCATCGACCGCCCACTTGTAGCGTTCGAGCGCGGCCTCACTGTCGCCTCTGCTTTCCAAAAGCTCGGCAGCTCGCAAGAACTGCTTGGCTCGCTCGAGCGGCGACTCCGCTTCCTCGGCCAACGCCTCGATGGCTTCGAGGGCGCGCTCGGCGTCACCTGCCTGGGCGCGCAAGCGAGCCAGCGAGTCGAGCACCTTCGGATCACTGGGCGCTTCCATCAAGGCGATTTCGTAGGCCTCGATGGCCCGTTCGATCAGGCCTTGGTCCGCCAACACAGAGCCGAGTTGGATGGCTTTGTCTGCACGCCTTGCCGAGTCTTGCAAAACGTCGAGGTGGCGTTCGTAGATCACGATGACGTCTTGCCAACGATCCAACGCGCGGTAGTAACGCGCCAGCGCCGTCAGGGCTTCGTCGTTCTCGGCATCGATATCCAGCGCGTTTTCGCACGCCTCCGCGGCCCTCGCGTTGTCGAGGAACTCCTCTTCGTAAATGCCGGCTATCCGCAGCCAGAGGTTGACCTTTTGGCGCCCGGTCACCGCCAGCCGGAGCTGTTGCTGGAGATTCTCGATGAGCTCCGGATAGCGCCCTTGCCGGTTGTACACACGGTCGAGCCCCTTCAGAGCATCGAGATTGTCGGGATTTTCTGCCAATGCGGCTTCGAAATAGCTGGCGGCCTTGGCGAGATCGTCCAGCTGCTCCTCGTAGGCCTCGGCGATCTGACACAGGGCCCGTTGCTTCTGCTCGCCTCGGATGCCTCGACCCTGATGACCGGCAGTTCGCTGATGGTCGAC
>CBFGRJ010000164.1:0-14712 GCA_965651135.1 uncultured Myxococcales bacterium | reverse complement strand
GAGCGCGCCAACTCCGCCGGGTTCTCTTCGCGGCGTCTCAGGTACAGTTTTCCGCCGGTGACGCCGCGAGCATCCAGCTCCCAGCCCTGTCCCACGGCGCGAATCGGTACGTCCACCAGCTGGCTGCCCTCCGGCTTGGCCAGGAGCGCCGACTCACCATCGCCCATCACGAGTGATTCACCCGTCGACAGGTCATCGACGGCCAACACGCTCGTGCCCCAGACCGCGGCCGTGCGCAAAATGATCGTCGCCGATTCGTTCGACGCAGCTGCTCCGGCGCGGCTCATTTCAGGGCAGGGCTCCTGCGCGTGTCGGAAAGCTCCGGCATAAACGAGCGATGCCCGAGCAGGCCGGCTCGAAACTCCGCGCGCACGCGACGTAGAAAGTAGAGGATCTGCGGTGCCTTCAAGCGACCTTCGACTTCAACGGCGCCGAACTTGTAGGTCTTGACGCCTTCTTCGTCCTTCGACTCTTCGGCGCGCACCTTGGGGGTCTCCTTCTTCCCGCCTTTCACGGTCTTCTCCGAAGACGCCGGAGCCTCGGTGGCTTTCGTCTCCGTGTTCCCCTCTTGGGCTTCGGCAACCGACACACCGAGGCCAACGACCAAAAGCGAAGTCGCAAAACCCCGGGACAGTGCACCGCGCCTCATTCGAACGCTTAGAATACCGTCGGAGGCCCCGAGGCGTCAGTCTTTTTCGCAGAGCGCCATTTGCACGGCGTCACTTGTCACACAGTGTGCGGGCGCTCCACCCATGCGCCTTCAAAACCCGCTCGCACACTCGGCGCTGGCCGAGGTGCATGCGTCCCAGGCCGTCTCATCCGAGACCTCGAAGCTCCCGACGGGTGGACATTGACAGCCCCAGGTGCCCGACTCGTTCTGATAGCAAGTCACCGGTACTTGCTGATGCAAGATCGCGCTATGCCCGTCGAGCAAAGCGTCTTGAGTGCAGTCGAGTTGTGCGTTGCAGTAGGGCTGGCTCGCAGATTGGAAAGCACGAGTGCACGTCGCACCTCCTTTGCGTTCGATCAGATCCCCAGAACACCCAGCGACGAGATCGCTGCATAGCGCCGCGCTCACGGGCGTCTCCAACAAGTCGAAGCTGAGAAAGCCATTATTGAACTGGCAATCACAACGAGTACCCTGCCCCATGTTGTCGCTGCAGCTAATGAGGTTCCATTCGTCTCGCGTTACCCGCACTCCTTCGTAGGTGGTCGCCTCGGTGCATTGTAGTTGGCTGCTGCAGTAACCGTTGCCCGCCTCCATGAACGTCGGCTGGCACTCGCCCGGCGTGAATTCGGGCTGGGGCTCGGCCAAGCACAGACTAGCTGCGTAGTTGCAGGCCTGTTCTACAGGGACGTCCCACAGCTGAAAATTGTTCCATGCGAGAGAAGTGCCGCACTCGCAGCCGAAGGAGTTCCCGTTGTACCAACAGTTGGAGTAGGCGAAGCGACCATCACAACTGAGCTCCAAAAAGCAGCTGTAAGGGTCGGCGAAGGCCGAGGTTGGGCTGCACTCCTCCGGGAAAGGGGCCTTACCGGGCCAAATCGCGCCCGTGGTGCCCACGCCCGTCGTGGACGTCACTGCTGCGACCCCGAAGCCACTCGTTAATGGGAAGCCACTCGTTACCACGCTGACACCCGCGCCACCCTGGCCAATACCGGTCGTAACAGTCGTCACCGCGCCGTCGCCACCCGCGCCGCTGCCTCCAGCTCCCGACGAAGTCCCAGTGCCGCTGCCGCTCGCCGAGCTCTGCCCGCTGCCGCTCGCCGAGCTCTGCCCGCTGCCGCTCGCCGAGCTCTTGCCGGTGCTGCCTACCGAACTGCTTTGATCACCCGAAGAGTCGCTTCCTTCGCTGCTCGACCCGTCCTCGAGCCCTTCGTCTGCGTCGGACCGGGCTACCGAACCGCCGCAATTGAGCGCGACCCCCAACGACGCGCACCCGAGAACCGCAAATACTTTCCGCCCATGCATGACCAGCTCCTTGAAAAAAGCCCCCATTCCACTCTCAGTGTGTTACCACGCCGGCCGGCAGCCTGCGAGCGCTCCCTGCTGGCGAGCCAAGTACTGAACAAAAGCGACCCCTCCGGACCGCACAGCCGAGGCCTTGCACACCCTCCGCTTTGAGACTAGGGTTCGCGACCCTTTCCCATGGCAAACGCAGTCATCCGCACCGGCGGGAAGCAGTACCGGGTAACCGAAGGTGACCTCCTGAAGGTCGAAAAGCTGGCAGGCGAGCCTGGCAGCAAAATTACGTTCGATGAGGTCTTGATGGTGCTCGGCGACAAGCCCCAAGTAGGCAAGCCGCTGGTGAGCGGCGCCAAAGTGGAGGCCGAGATCGTCGCCCAAGATCGCGGAGACAAGATCATCGTCTTCAAGTTCCGGCGCCGCAAGCGCTACCGCAAGAAGCAGGGGCATCGGCAATACTTCACTCAAGTCAAGATTACGGGGGTCAAGGCTTAGCTCATGGCTCACAAAAAAGGCGGCGGCTCGACGCGCAACGGTCGCGGTTCCAACCCACAGTATCGCGGCGTAAAAGTTTTTGGCGGCGAAGAAGTACGCGCCGGAGGCATCTTGGTGCGCCAGGTCGGTCAGAGCATCGATCCGGGCCGCAATGTCGGTATCGGTCGAGACTTCACGCTGTATTCGTTGATCGACGGTGTGGTGAAATACGAGTTCGCCAGCAAGACGAAGAAACGCGTTTCCGTCGATCCCATCGTCCACTGACCCGGCGTTGACGGCCAACGGGGGCTCGGCTCCGAGGGCTGCGCGGGCGCGTCCGTGGAAGTCCGTTGAAACCGGCCTATACTGCGCGCGTGGATGCCACCATTGTCGTGCTGCCCGATGCGCTGGCGAGTCAGATCGCAGCCGGCGAGGTGATCGAACGCCCCTCGAGCGTCGTCAAAGAGCTGGTCGAGAACGCGCTGGATGCCGAAGCGACCCGTTGCGATGTCCTGATTACCGGCGGCGGTATCACCAGCATTGCCGTGGTGGACGACGGGCACGGCATGAACGACGCGGATGCGCGATTGTGTCTGGAGCGCCACGCAACTAGCAAGCTTCGGCGCTTCGAGGACCTGCACACGATTTCGAGCTACGGGTTTCGCGGCGAAGCACTGCCGAGCATCGCTTCGGTGAGCCGCTTCAAGCTCCGAACACGCATGCGCGATGCCGAAGCTGGCATCGAGCTAACCGCCGAAGCTGGGCGAGCACCGACGATCAAACCCGTGGGTGCGCCCTCGGGAACCAGTATCGAGGTCAGCGACCTGTTCTTCAACGTACCGGCTCGCCGCAAGTTTCTGCGTTCGACCGGCACCGAGTCGGGTCATGTCACCGAAACCGTGGAGCTCGCCGCTCTGGCGCGGCCCGACGTCAGCTTCAGCGTCGTGCGCGATGGCCGCAAGGCGCGCCAATGGCTGCGCACCAGAAACCGCGGCGAACGGGTACACCAGGTGATCGCTGACGAAGCCCTGGTCGAATGCCTCGGCGAACGTGGGCCACTGCGGGTTGAAGCGTACTTGTCTAGCCCCGAGCGCGCGCGTCAGGGAGCGCAGGGGCTGCGGCTGTTCGTGAACGACCGGCCCATTCGTCACCGCGCCATAGCCGCCAGCGTGGCTCACGCCTACGGCAGTGTGCTCGAACGCGGCCGCTATCCGCGCGGAGTGGTTTATCTCGACCTGCCTTCCGCTCTCGTGGACGTCAACGTGCATCCCCAAAAGGCCGAGGTGCGTTTCGCCGACCCGCGCGCCGTCACGGATGCACTCTACAGCATCGTATCGCGCGCTCTCGCTGCGCGCTTCTCGCTGCCGCCCGTGGAGCGCAAGAGCACCGCTCCTGCCGCCGAGCGGAGCATTCCCACGCCACCCCCGAGTCTTGGTCCGGAGCAGGCCGCGACACCTCGCCGGGTGCATTCCATCGGCACTCCCAGGGCGCCGGACCGCCCCATCGACAATGCGCGTTCGGTGGCCCCGGCAATCACCGAGCTGCTGCTGGCCTCCGATGCCGCGGTCCCCAAAAAGCCGAGCACCGAATGGTCTGCGCTCAAGTTCTTGGCTCAAGTACGCCAGACCTACCTGGTGTGCGAAGGCCCCGAAGGGCTCTGTGTGTTGGATCAGCACGCGGCCGCCGAACGCGTGATGTTCGCGAAACTCCGCGCACAGTACCGCGACCGCGAGGTGGCGTCGCAAAGCCTGCTGTTCCCCGTCACCTTGCAGCTCTCAAGCGACGAGATCGAGCTTTTAGAAAGCAAGAGCGAAGAAATTCGCGGCATGGGGCTCGAAGTCCGCATCCGCGGTCGCGACATGGTCAGCGTGCACAGCGTGCCGAAGCTCTTGCAGCGCGGCAGCGCAGAGCGCCTGCTACGCGATTTGCTGACGGAGCTGGCGCGCACGGGCGCGCGCGGATTCTCCGACGCCATGGACAAAGCCTTGGCGACGATGGCTTGCCACGCCGCGTTGCGCGCCGGCGATCCCGTTGGGCGAGAAGAAGCCACGGCACTGCTCGAAGCACTCGAGGGCAGCGACTTCGCCGGCTACTGCCCTCATGGAAGGCCGATTGTGGCCTTTTTGAGCTGGGCCGAGCTCGAGCGGCGCGTAGGACGCCGCTGACGGAGGGCCCTGCTTGACCGATCGGCAAAAGCCCGAGCTCATCGTGGTCGTGGGCCCCACTGCCTCGGGCAAGACCGAACTGGCCCTGCGCCTCGCCGAGCTCGTGGGAGGCGAAATCGTCAACGCCGACAGTGTGCAAGTCTATCGCCACTTCGACATCGGCAGCGCCAAGCCCACTCTGGCCCAGGCGGCGCGAGTCCCCCATCACCTGGTGGACATCGTCGAGCCCAGCCAGCCTCTCGACGCGGCGCAGTGGTGTGCTTTGGCGGAATCCGCGATTGATGACATCGCGCGGCGTGGTCGCAGGCCCATCGTTTCGGGCGGAACCTTTTTGTGGGTCAAGGCCCTCGTCTACGGGCTCGTCGCAGCGCCACCGGCCGATCCAGCGCTGCGCGAGAGGCATCGGCAGCTCGCGCTGACGCACGGGCGCCCGGCTCTGCACGCAAGGCTTGCCGAGGTCGATCCCGCCAGTGCCGCACGGCTCAACCCCAACGACTTCGTGCGCGTCAGCCGTGCCCTCGAGGTCTTCGAGCTGAGCGGGGAGCCGCTGAGCTCGCTACAACAGGCGCATGGTTTTCAGAACCAGCGTTACCCCGCCAAGTTGGTAGGCGTGGCGCGCGAACGCTCCGACCTCGACCGGCGCATCGTCGAACGCACCCAGCAGATGTTCCGCGCGGGCTGGCTCGAAGAGGTGCGCTCCCTACTCGCGAGGGGCTTCGCGAGCTGCCGCGCCATGCGGTCAGTGGGTTACCGGCAAATTGCCGAAGCGCTGCAAGGCGGTGAGCCGCTCGATCTCGGGCAGCTCGAAACCCAGGTCGTGCGTGCCACTCGCATTTTCGCGCGCCGCCAGCGCACCTGGCTCAAAGATCAACCCGTGCATTGGCTGCCCCCCGATGCTTCGGCGAAGCCAGACGGAGCGTTGCTGGACTTGCTGGATCGACCTACTTCCGAGCCGTGTACAGGCTGATGGTTTCGGTGTCCACGGACTCGATCGCGAGCTCCAGCCACACGAGGGTGTCCTCGTTGAACGAGAGCTTCAGGACCGTATCTTTGGCGCAAGTTATCGGAACGGGATTGCCGCCGGCGCTCGGGAGCGCATAGATGGTCCGGTCGGACGCACCTTCGAGTGGGTACAGGTAGATACGCTCGCCATCCGGTGCCGAGGCGTGAAGGCCGCCCGATTCGTCGAACTCGAGCAATGTCGTCCGCTCTTCGTCATCGAGCCCATAGCGCACCAGCGAAAACGCATTGCTGCAGATGATGCCGTCGTCGGTAACGGACATGCGATACAGGGAACACGGAGCGGTTGAGCTCTGCATGGCTTCGGACGCGTCATTGGCCGCCAGGGGTGTGTTGTAGACCCCGCCCGGAAGAAACCCGACCCGGTACCAGATGTGACGATCGAAGACTTGCGGGTCGTAGAGCCTGTCGTCGTGCTCGGCCAAAATGGTTTCGCTGCCGTCTTCTACCGAAATGCGCAACAGCGATACGAGATCTTGCGTGGTGTACACGAACTCGCCGTCCGCGTGCAGAATCGTATCGGCGGCGCTAAAATCCGTTTCTGCTAGCGACACTTGCTCGGCCTCGCCGCCAGTCTGCGGCACGCGCATCACGCCGGGAGCGTGCGCGTAGTAGACGTAGGTATCGTCGAGAGCCAGCGAGAAATGGAGGAAGTCGAACAGCGTGACCTCTACGATGTGGACTATCTCGTCCTCGCTGCCATCCAGCGCCAGGCGTCGAATACGGTCGGCAACCCCATTGTCCGGCGTGGCGCTGTCGACCACGAACACGCTATCGCCGTGAACCGTAAACTCGTCGGTCAGCCCGTTCAGCGTCGCCAGGAGCACCGGCTCCTGCTCCGCCTTACAGGTCTCGCTGCTCGCGTCGCTTCCACCCGTACCACCATTGCCCTCGTTTTCCGCACCCGCGCCGCCTGAAGCGGCTTCGCCGGGGCTCTCGCTGTTTTCGGAGCCACAGGCAACAGTCGACAGCAATAACGATAGGCCCAGGGTTCTAGTGATCGCGCCCACCCGGGGGTACCTAGCACGGGCTGATGAGTGAACTCAACGTCAAGCCATGAAGCTCTCGTGGTACGCGGCATCCTCCAGCTCGGCCGCGACTTTCGTAGCTCTGAGCGGAGCCGTACAGTCGAGCATGACCGCAAGCTCATCCGTGGCAGTTTTGCCTATGCTGGCCTCGTAGGCGCCCGGGTGGGGGCCGTGTGGAATGCCCGCCGGGTGGTGCGACACGCTGCCGGCGGATACTCCTTTGCGAGACTCGAAGTTGCCCCTGGCGTAGAACAAGACCTCGTCCACGTGCACCGACGAATGAGGGTAAGGGCAGGGGACCGCCTTCGGATCGAAGTCGAGCGGGCGCGGCACGAAGCTGCATATGATCGCGCCCGTGGCTTCGAACGTGGTGTGCACGTTGGGTGACAGGTGGACCCGACCGACGCGCGGCTCGAAATCCAGGATGTTGAAGGCCACGGGGTAGACCGTCCCGTCGTATCCCGTGACGTCGAGCGGTGAGTGACCGAGCTCGAAGGCGTGGAAGCGACCGCCTCGCTTGACCAGCAGCTCGCGAAGCTCTTCGTCTTCGGGCCCGTGGTACTCGGGGAGCCTCAGATCGCGATGAGAGTAGGGAGCATCGAGCCTGAGCTGCCCAACGCCGTTGAGGTAGTGAGCGGGAATGCGAAGCTCGCCCAAGCATTCGATGCTGAGCCAATGTTGGTCGTCACCCGGAGCCAGCTCGAAGCGGTGCAAGACGCCACGGGGCACCCAAATGTAGTCGCCAACCTTGAACTTGAGCGTACCGAACGGGCTGAGCAATTTGCCACCCCCGCGATGGACGAAGTACAAGTCGTCTGCGTCGGCATTGACGAAATAGCGGTCGTCGTCGACGCCGGGTCTGAGCACGCCAATCACGACGTCGTCGTTGAACAGCAGCGGCTCTCGCGCAAAAATCGGCGACGGGCCGCTGGCAGGCAGCTCCCAGGTTTTGTAGTGACGCCGCGCAAGCGACTGCTCGGGACCCGGCTCCGGCAGGCGAAACCCTCGAGCAAAGCCGAGCGCGCGTTGTTCGTGCGGTCGATAGAGATGGTACAACACCGAGTAGCCACCCTCGAACCCCTGGCGCGTCAGACACTCTTCCCACAAAAGGCGCCCCTCGCGATCGCAATGGCGCGTGTGAGGCTTTTTCGGAACGCTGCCGCGAACGATGCGATCGAGCACTAGCCGTTCACCTTGTGCTGCTCGCGTTCGATGCTTTCGAACAGCGCGCGGAAGTTGCCGGCGCCGAACCCCTGATCTCCTTTGCGCTGAATGAGCTCGTAGAAAAAGGGACCCGCTTCGGGGCTGTGGTAGTAGTCTGCGGAGTCTTTCAGGAAGATCTGCAGAAGGTAGCCGGACTTCCCGTTGCCATCCACTAGAATCCCCAGCTCTCGGAGCTCGGCGACGTTCTCTTCGATGCTCTGGATGCCGAGGCTCGCGAGCCGTTCGGGGAGCGCGTCGTAGTAGCTGCCCGGCGTCGGCATGAACTCGACCCCTCGCGCGGCTAGACCCCTGACGGCAGCGATGATGTCATGAACGGCAATAGCCAGGTGTTGGATGCCGTCTCCCTTGTGCTCTTCGTGAAAAACGTTGACCTGTGACTCGCGGAAGTTCGGGCGGTAGGGTTCGTTGTTGGCGAACTTCACCCCCGACTGAGGGTCCCACATCACCACCGAGCGCAACCCAGAGCCTGCCTCGCCGGCGCTGCGCTTGACGTCGTCGGTGTGAAACTCCACACCCCAGAAGCGCTCGAAGCCGAGCACGTGCTCGAGCCACAAGAGGGCGGGCGCCATGGTCTCGAAGTTCGAAGTAATGTGATCGAAGTGAGAGAAGCCGAGCGCATTTCGACCTCCGACTGGTGAAGCATACACGTTCATGCCGGGGTACGAGGCATAATTTCCGCGACGCTCGACGAAGCGAAACGTGGTGTCGCCGAATGGGGTCGTGATCACGAAGGTGCGAAAGGTACCCGAAGCCTGTTCGTGTGTTTCGATATCGTGGACCGGAGTGCCGCCCCGAGCTTCCAGCAGGCTGAAAGCTCGCTCGATGTCCGCCACTCGGAAAATGATGCTACCCACTCCGTCGGGGTGCTTGTCCAAATAGCGCGCCGCGCGCCCACCGGAACCGAGCGGCGTGGAGCAAACCACTCGACAAGCACCGGCCTCGAACACCAGCGACCGCTGCTGCCCGCCTTCGGTCAGCCGCGGCCCACTCTCCGCGACCTCGCGAAAATCCAGCCTTTCGGTGTAGAAGCGGCGACTGCGCTCGAGATCTCTCACGTAGTAGTGAATGGCTTCGATACCCAAAAGACCTAACGACTCTTGGCTCGTCATACCGTCAAGTGTCCCACAGATCGCCAGAGCCTCAAGTCGTGCCCTGGAAGCAGCGCGCCCCTAGTCCTAAGCGGCAGTCACCTGCTGATCGATACTGCCGAAGAGGTTCTTGCCGGCAGCGTCCAGCATTTCGATGCGCACGCGATCGCCCACCGCAAGATAGCTGGTGCGCGGAGCACCGAGCGCGATCGTTTCACGCATGCGCAATTCGACTAGGCACGAGGCCCCGCGCTTCGGATCGCGGTTCGACACCGTCCCGCTCCCCAAGATGGTGCCCGCACCCAGCGAGCGAGTGCGCACGGCATAGGCCACGATATCGAAAAACGAAAAGTGCATTTCGGACCCGGCATCGGGATTTCCGATCAATCGCTCGTTCAAGTACGAGGTCATGCACAGATGCACTCTGCCATCCCGAAAGCTCGACCCGAGCTCGTCCGGGGTCAGCGCAAACGGCGAGAAAGCCGTAGCCGGCTTCGAGCTGAAAAATCCGAAGCCTTTGTCTAGGTCGCCGGGCACCAAATTGCGCAGCGTCCAATCGTTCGCCAACACGAAGAGCCGAATGTGTTCAGCGGCTCGGGACGCCGGCGTGCCGAGCTCGGTGTCGCCCAGAATCACCGCCAGCTCCGCTTCGAAATCGAGACCCCAACCCGGATCGAGGAGCGGGACCGGTGCGCGCGGCCCGAGCAAGCGGCTCGAACCACCTTGATACAGCAAGGGCTCGGTCAAGAGCGTGGCCGGCAGCGGAGCGCCTCGCGCTTTGCGCGCCAGCTCCACGTGATTGATGAAGGCCGAACCATCGATCCACTCGTAGGCACGGGGCAGCGGAGCCAGAAGCTCGCTTATCTCGAGCGGCAGCCCGGTGTCGGGCTGGCTGAGCTGGGCGGCCAATGCTTCGAGCTCGGGACGCGCCTCGTCCCAGTCATCGAGAGCGGCCTGCAGGTTCGGCGCTATGCCGCGGGCGGAAAGGTAGCGGTCCCCGGAGCCAGCCACCACCACCAGCTCACCGTCGCGCGAACCATCGTTCTTGGTGGCGAGCCGCATACTTGGCTCAAGCTTGGCGCTTCAATCGCGACCCAGCTTCAACGAAGCATCCAATAGCTCCAAGAAGCTGCCCGGACGATAGCGTGGGGGTGCTCCGGTCACGGTCGTGACATTGGCGTGCGCCATCGCCGGTCGTTCGATGACTTCGACCGATTCTGGCGAAGCCTCGACCTGAGCAGGAGCCGGTTCCGAAACCGGCGCCCGCGCGGTGCGCTCGCGATGGGCTTCGAGCTCCACCCGAGCCTCCGGAGGGGGCGCCAGAGTCGAGTCGTACGTCCCCGCCGCTCCGCGCTGAGGCAGTCGAATCTCGAAATCTTCGGAAGGCTCGGGCTGGGACTCCGGGACGCCACTCTCCACCGGCACTTCGATGTCGAACTCCGCCGGGCCCCCTTCTTCGAGAGAGACGGTATTGCCGAGCTGAGCCGAGGTCGGGACGCCCTCTGCCAATTGTTCCGCTTCGGCTGCCCCGGGCGGCGCTTCGTCCACGTCCGGGCTCGAAGCGGGGGCCGGAGCCGAGCTGCGCGGGATCACCACGGCCTCTTGCGGCCCGGATTCGGGTGGCGGCGTCTTGATGGGGACTTCGCGTGCAGCCGCATCCGCCAGCGCTTCGTCCATGCTGGAAGCGATCGGGCGGCGCGATGAAGCGGGTGGTTCCTCCTCTTCGTCGTCGAAGTCGAGACCGAAATGAGCGCTCGGAGGCTCGGGCCGGGGAGCAACCGGCGGCTGCGTGGCGGCCGGCACTTCCGAAGGGGCCGAGGGCTCTGCGGAAGCCTCGACGGGTATCGAGGAAGGAAAGTGTGCGGGCGCTTCGCTCGGTGGACGCTCGACCACCGGCGGTGGCGCCGCTGCCTGCACCGGCTGAGCCGACGGCGGCGGAACGCTATCGCCAAGCTCGACGATATCTTCGTCCGAGAGATCGACCACCTCGTCGTAGGCCTCGGGGGGCAGCGTTTCGGGGCGCGCCGCTACCGCCACCGCCACCGCACCCGGTGCTGCAGTCTCCGACTGGCCGTTGCCGCCATCGCTGGGGCGCGTCCGCGGCAGCGCGCGCCGCTCGCGCACTCGTGCCAGCAGTTGTTCGAGCCTTGCCAAGCGCCGTTGTACGTCCACCATGTTCAACCTTTACGCGGTCTTTCCGTGCAGTTGAGCCAGCGCCTCACCCCATTTCACTCCACCCGCCAGCCAGCCTTCGACTTTAGCGGCGGCTTCGGGGTTCGTGGCCAAAAAGCGAGACCTATTGTCGTCCCGTACCAAAAATAGCGGCGTGACTTCGCGGCTGAGCGCGCGTTGCATCGCCCCCTCCAAAATCGCAGAAACGAGCGGATCGCCGGCAGCCCCAAAGGGACCATCGCTCACCACGAACACCAGCGCTTTACCCCAGCGCTCGATGCTGAGCGAACCGAGACCCATCAGGGCCATCTCGCCGCCCAGGTGTTCGACCACGTCTTCGATGCTCGCCAACTGAATCGCGGGCAAACGATTGGCAATTCTCCGGCCAATTTCGGTACCCAACGTGCGGCCGAAATCCCGCACGGCATCGGCACCCGCACTCCGGCACAGTTTTTCGAGCGCGTCGCTCGGCACCACCAAGCGAATCGACGCATTGTCGACACTAACGCGGCCGCGACCGAGATCGAATTTCAATGAGTGCGTGGGGTCGAATGGCGCTTTCATAAGTTCTTGGTTCTGACTCTGCTCGCCTGTGCAAGTATAGGGTGCAGGCACGCAAACCTGTCAAACTTAGCACTCTAATATTCCGACTCGACGAGCCTTCAGGACGACCCGGTGCGTAGAACGAGCCTCATCCTCGGCTGGCTGACCGTGACCGCTCTGGTACTGAGCAGCGGTTTAGCCCTGAGTCAACGAGAGCAGGAGCGGCCCCTGCTGCTCGGGGGACCGCTACCCCAAAAACAGCGCGAGATCCGCCTCGATCCGCACCTTCCCAGCGGCAGCGAGCGCCGCTTCGCCGAGCGCCCGCCGCATGACCCACGCCTGAGCGCCTGCTCGTTCAAGCGGCCGGTGTGTGTGCATGGAGCACCTGGCGTCGCGACAGACCTGACTCTGGCTGCGCTCCAAGCCATGGAACGCGCCTACGAGCGGGTCGTCCTAGCCCTCGGTGCGAGCCCACCACCAGGCGATAGCGGGCGAGGTGGTTCGGATGCCCTCGACCTGTACTTGACCCACGACGATAGCGAGCTCGTGGTCGAGCTCGACTCCCAGCGCTTCCTCGGTTTCGACCACGGCACCTCCTTCTGCCGATTCGGCACCAGCAGCAACTTGAGCCCCACCACGCTCGAGCGGGCCGCCAGCTTGTGCCTGGGCGAGGCCATCGGTCGCGGTCTCGACGCGGGCGCCACCCCGCACGTCTTGAGGGCCTTCGCCACACACCTCTGGTGGGCGACGGGCAAGCCCACCTCGCTCGACGTTCAAGCCATCGACGATCTGCAATCACGCCCCGAACGCGCCCCCCTGCGGCGCGAACGCGGACTGCTCAGCGAAGGTGCGGCGGCGTGGTTCGACGTGATCGAAGCCCTGCGTGGCACCGGAGCACCTGCGGGCCTGGCGCGCGGCCTGTTGACCCTGTCCAACTCGAACACCGTGGCAGACCGGCCCTTCTGGAACAACGAGCCCGACGTCGTCGACGTCGTTAGACACACCCTCGGCGAAGATCCAACGCGAGTAGCCCACCTGATGAACGATTGGGCCGTTCAGCGCGCCTTCATGGGCAGCCGCGACGACGGCACGCACACACCCAGCCTCGCCTTCGCCGGCGACTTCGCCCGCGTGCGCTTCGATTGGGTCATGCGCTACTCGACACTCCCCCGCCGAGTCGCCGCCACCCAACCCATCGAACCCACCGGATCGATCTATCTACTTCTCGAGCTCGACGAGGTCGCCCTCGGCGCCACACTCGGCTTCCAAGCGGAATGGGAGGCACCCGTCTCGTTCGTGTGGTCACTGGTGCAAGTAGACGCACAAGGCCACGAGATAAACCGCCTCGCCGTACCGTTCCAAGAGCGCGCCACCCAAATCGAACAGCGCCTGACGAACTTCGAAGGAGCCGCCTACGTCTTGGTCGTGGGCACCAACCTGGGAGGCATCGACCGCGACCACCCCTTCGACCCCGACGTCTTCCCCTACGAGCCCCACCAGTGCACCGTGTACCTGGTCAGATTGTAGCCAGGTATACGCCGTCCGGGCGCTTTGACCGCAGCCACCGGCCAGGTATACGCTCACCCCTCCCCAAATCATGATCGCTTCCGTACCGACCAACCTCCGCCGCTGCTGCTGGTCCGCCATGCTGCTCGCCGCCATCCTGTCGCTGTCCGCTGCGAGCTGCAGCGACACCGATCCCTCGACGAACAGTAGCAGCAACACCGGCTCGCCCACCGGCGGCGCCGGTGTCAACGGAAACTCGTCGAACACGACCCTCGGCGCCGGCACAAACGGCAGCGGCACCAACGGCAGCGGCAACACCGCCAGCACGACCAACACCGGCACAAACGGCAGCACCTCCACCGGCGCCGGCGGCGCCAGTACCAACAGCACGAGCGGCAGTAGCGGCACCAACGGCACCAACACCAGCGCGACCATGACCACTGGCACCGACGCGAGCTCGGCCGGAGGCACCAGCAGCACCGCTACAACGGCCAACACCGGCACCACAGGCTCGGGCGGCACCGGCGGCTCATCTTTGATGGGCGGCGCATCCGCCGCCTTCGTCTGCCCTCCAGGCGCTAGCTACGGCGACCCCTTGGCTGGCATGAGCGCCGTACAAGAAATCACGCCGCCACAGTCGAGCTACTTCGCATTCATCGAGGGCCCGGTGTGGGTCGGCAGCCTCAACACCTTGTTCTTCTCGGACAACGCCTCGTCCCCCGACGAGCGCATCTGGAAACTGGTACCACCGTCGACCACACCCGAAATCCACCTAGAACCGAGCGGCAGCAACGGCCTGGCGATCGACAACGACGACCAGCTCATCGTGGCCGACCAGAGCGAAAAACGCATCACGCGCGTCAGTTCCTCCGGCGGCGGCAACATCGAAACACTAGGCGGCCCAGGCGCCTACACACCCAACGACCTCATCGTGCGCAGCGACGGCAACATCTACTTCACCGACCCCGCCACCGGCTTCTACCGCCTGTCGCCGAACGGCGAAGTGAGCGCACCCAACACCGAAGTCTCACAACCCAACGGAATCATACTCTCACTCGACGAAAACACCCTCTACGTAGGCGACGTCGGCAATCGACAGATCCACGCCTTCACCCTCGACGCCCAGGGAGCCATCGGCAGCGGCTCACTCTTCGCCACCGCCACCAACAACACCGTAGACGGCATGGCCCTAGATTGCGCTGGCAACCTCTACGCCGGAACCGCCAACGGCGTCGAAGTCTTCAACCCCGAAGGCGCCCCCATCGGCACCGTCCCCACCGGCGAGTCGTCGAACGCCACCTTCGGCGGCAGCGACCGCCGCACCCTCTACGTCACCTCACGCGCCGTCCTGAAATACGTGACGCTCGCAGTGCCGGGTTTGCCGAATTAGTCGTCGCCTTTTCCGGCATCTTGATGATGCGCAGGCACCTGGCAAGAGCATCCTGCGCTTTCGCGCGGACCTCTTTGTTCATCTCGTGGTTCTTGGTGAAGGGCCTACCCTGCGGCTTGACGCGGACTTCGCAATG
>CBFGRJ010000163.1:0-14730 GCA_965651135.1 uncultured Myxococcales bacterium | reverse complement strand
CATTGGGACGGGCATTGAGACGAGCTTCGAGACACTCGCGCTTCATCGGCGCCGTTTGTTCATCAGCCGCATACTTTCTCATCGCGCTGGCTCGGTATTCGTTCGCTTTGCTGAATTTATGGCTGATTCGGCGACTGCCATGGTGGCTGCCCATGGGCGGAGCGTTCGCCTACATTGCTGCCCATCGCGATGTCGACCGTCCAATCTATTTGGTTTGGACCGTCCAATCTATTTGCACTGCGTCGATGACCCGTGTTCGCTGGATTGGTCGCCTACATTGGTCGCTTTGCCGAATCGCTTCTCGGTGGAGCCGTTAGGCTCGCGTGACCGTCAGCATCTAGCTACGGAAGGCCGGGTGGCTCGATTAGGTGACTTCTTCTTTGTTGGTTTCTTTGTTGCTGCTTGGTTTGGGGTAGTCCGGGTTTGAGGTCGGGATCGCTTGCAGATCTTGGGCCCCACCTCCGAGTCCTTTCTTCCGCTACGTGGCCGGGCACTATGCCCTTGAACGAAATGTCGGATTTGGATGGCGGCGCCACTCGCGAGCGACGGTGCTTCTCGCCGCGGTGTGGCTTGCTCGCTGGGCGCACTGTGCGCCTTGGCGATGCGATGCCTTGGCGATGGCCTTTGGCTAACAGGTCACATTGGAAAATGTTCCCAATGAAACCCGCCTCATTCTGCCGTCGTAAATTGGGTGGCGCAACCCGCGCTCCCACCGTGGGGCCTATAGCCCCCTTGTCTCTACAGGCGCACTATGCCGCGCCTAGCAAGGCGCCCCCGAAGAACTCGACCACCCGCCGGGGGTACGCCAACGGTGCGACCTTGGCGAAGTCGACGTGTCCGGCCCCTGGCACCACCCAAACCCGCGCGGACGGGCCCGTCGCCCGAGCTAGCATCCACGGGCTCTCCGGGGGAACGACTGGGTCTTCGGCCCCCGCGATGACGAGCAGCGGACGCGGCGCAAAATCTCCAATGGAGTCGCGTGCATTGCGATCGTCTAGCCCAACCCCGTGCGCGCGCTGAGCGAGGATTGCCGGTTGCTGGCTCAGCGGACCCCAGCCGCGGTATTCGTAGAGCGTCTGCGCACGCAGGTCGTGAGGTGCGCTGACCAGAATCGCAGCCTTCACGCGGGCGTCGTCAGCCGCAACTTGCGCGAGGATGTATCCTCCCATGGACACGCCCAGCGCCCCGATACGGGAAGCGTCGACTTCAGGCCTGCGGGTGAGCCAATCGAGAGCAGCCTTCAGCGCGAAGCGCTCTGCGGCGCCCATTTGGATCGATCCTTGGCTTTCACCATGGCCCGGCCAGTCGAAGAGCAGGACGCCGAACCCCGCACGAGCCAGCGCCCGCGCTTCGACCAGCACCGAGCGACGGTCCGAGCTCGAACCATGCAGCAGGACGATCGATGCTGTATTTCGATGCGGTGCATACCAACCGTACAGCGTATCGCCCTTCTCGCTAGTGAACACCACCTCGGTGAGCCCCTCGATCCCCGCCGCGGACGCTCGAGGCATGGGGTCTGAGAGATGAGGCACGTAGAACGAACGCTCCGACCAATAGCTGCGTACGGCCACCCCGAGACACAACAGAGTCCCGACCCCCGTCAGCATCACGACCCACACGAGTGTTCTCCTTCCGCGGCTCTTGCGACGGTCGGCCGGCTGATGCGCGGTCCCTCGCTGCTTGGTCACCCTTCTAGCTTAGTCTGCGGGTTGCCGGCCACCAGTGGCCGCGCGAGTCGCGCCGAAGGTCGCACACCACGTCCTGCAAAAGCAATCAACCTCGGCCATACTCCCTGGTTTGAGACTGTGTCCGATCACGCCTCCATAGAAGCCCCCTGCTTCGCATGAACGGCGGCATGGTAACTTCGGATTCTTCAACCCCGAGGACAGATTTTCGATGACATCCGTTAGCGATACCACCGGCATGGGCCATCATGCAGGCTACTGGCAAGAGCTTCTGGCAAGCGCTCCCGAACCGACGCCCCTTTTCGATGATCGTTCGCCGGGCAATTCGCTAACGGCGGATGCGGCCCGCGAACAGCTAATCGAGTCTTTGGAGGAACTCGAGCTCACTGCGCTGCACGCCGCCTGCCGAGATGCCGGCGTGGAATTGCCGACACTGGTGCAAGCTGCGTGGGCGTTCGTGCTCAGCTTGTACACACGAGAGCCGGACGTTCTTTTTGCTCACCGTGTAGCATCCGATCGGATCATCCCGGCGCTCGTGCGTGTCCCGGCAGGCGTCAGTGTTCGCGGGTGGCTCGTCGAGCTGGATCGTGAACGGCGCACGCGCGTTGCCCGGGCAGAGTCGTTCGCGGCCGAGGCGGGAGGCCACGCCCCGGAAACCTACCCGAGTGTGGTCAGTGACGTGGACGCCACGCAGGCGCTTAGGTCCGTGTTGTGGTTGAACTTGTGCGACGGCCGCCTGTCCGCCAACTACGCGACATCGAGGCTGGACGGCAGCGCCGCTCGTCGCATTCTCTTGCACGTCAAGTTGGCCCTGATGCAGCTGGCAGGCAGGCTCGAAGCACACGTCGACGAGCTCTCTTTGGTGACTGCCGCCGACAAAGCGACCTTGGATCGCGTGAACGACACGGGCGCCGACTACCCGCGCGACGTTTGTCTGCACACCTTGATCGAAGCGCAGGTCGAGCGTTCTCCAGACGCCATTGCCGTCGTCGACGATCACGAATCACTCAGCTACGCCGCGCTGAACGCTCGCGCCAACAAACTCGCGCAGCGGCTGCTCCAGCTGGGCGCGGGCCCCGACGTCATGGTTGGCATTTGTGTCGATCGCAGCGTGCAGATGCTGGTTGGCCTGCTGGCTATCTTGAAAGCAGGCGGCGCTTACGTGCCGCTCGATCCGGGGTACCCGGCGGAGCGGCTCAAGTCCATGCTCGAAGATGCCGAGGTGCCCACCATTCTGGTGCAGAAGCACACCGCCAGCGTGCTGCCCCAAACCAACGCGCAGCTCATCGCCCTCGATGATCCGAAAACCTTCGACGTACCGGATGCGAGCAATCCGAACATCGGAGTCCAGGCTCACAATCTGGCCTACGTGATCTTCACGTCGGGTTCTACGGGTCGACCCAAGGGCGCCATGAACGAGCATCTAGCCGTAGTGAACATGCTCTTGTGGCACCGAGACACCTTCAACGTTACGCCGCAGGATTGCTTCCTGCAAAAAACCGCGTTCAGTTTCGACGTCTCGGTCTTCGAGTTGTTCTTGCCTTTGATCACGGGTGCCAAGCTCGTCATGGCACGGCCCGGCGCACAGAAAGACAGCGACTACTTGCTGGAGACCATGCGGCATCACGGGGTCACCATCGTGCACTTCGTGGCGTCCATGCTGCGCATGTTCTTGGATCATCCCGGCGCAGGGTCGTGCACCAGCTTGCGCCACGTGTTCTGCAGCGGCGAAGCCATTAGCTTGCATCTGCAGGAGCTCTACTATTCGAAGCTGAGCGCCCCGCTCGAAGATCTCTACGGCCCCACCGAAGCCGCAGTCCACGTCACCTATTGGCAGTGCGAGCGCCACACCAAGCGCAACAACGTGCCCATCGGTCGTCCAACGGCCAACACTCAGGTGCACGTGTTGGACGCGCGCGGGCGTGTACTGCCGGTTGGCGTACCCGGTGAGCTGCACATCGGGGGGGTGCAAGTTGCCCGCGGCTATCTGAAGCGCGAAGAGCTCACCCGAGAAAAGTTCGTGCCCGACCCGTTCGCGGGGGACGCGACGGCACGCTTGTACAAAACAGGCGACCTGGCGCGCATCACCGAAGAGGGGCTCGTCGAGTACTTGGGGCGCATCGATTTTCAGATCAAACTGCGCGGCTTTCGCATCGAGCTCGGCGAGATCGAGGCTGCGATATTGAAGCAACCACAGGTAGCCCAAGCCGTGGTGTTGCTCAGAACCGACAGGGAAGACGATGCTTACTTGGCAGCGTACCTCGTCGGCAGCTCCAAGGAGCAGCCCACCGAAGCCATCAAGTCACGCCTGCTCCAGGAGCTACCCGAGTTCATGGTGCCGACTGCTTTCGTGTGGCTCGACAAGTTGCCGCTCAACCCCAGCGGAAAGCTCGATCGCAAGGCGTTGCCCATTCCCAGCCGCACTCGGCCCGACCTCGGCAAACCGCTGACCCCACCGCGCAACGAGCGCGAAGCGCTGCTTTGTCGAGCATTCGCCGAAGTCCTCGGTATGGACGAGCTCGGCGCCGAGGACGGTTTCTTCGAGCTCGGTGGCAACTCGCTGCTCTCCATGAAGCTGCTTTCCAGGTTGCGAGACAAGGCGGGCATCGACGTTCCCGTCGCCCGATTCTTCCAGTACCCGACCCCCAGGGCGCTCGATCGTTTTCTCTCCAAGGAATCGGATGCGGCTACCACGCGCCTGCCGCGTCGCACTCGCCCGAGCGGTCACTTGGAAGACGTAGCCATCATCGGAATGGCTGGTCGTTTTCCCGGAGCGCCCGACGTGGCCACGTTGTGGAAAAACATCGTCAACTGCATCGACTCGACGACGGACTTCACCGCCGAACAGCTGGACCCCAGTCTGCCTCCGGAGCTCGGCAACGATCCCATGTACGTCAAGTCGCGGGGCGTCGTGGCCGACTACGACAAGTTCGACGCGGCGTTCTTCGGAATTCCACCTCGCGACGCGGAGCTGATGGATCCGCAGCAACGGTTGTTCTTGGAGGTGTGCTGGGAGGCTTTGGAAAACGCCGGCTACGCTCCCGAGACGATTCGCGGCCTGGCAGGGGTGTTCGGCGGCGCCTACGGCAACACCTACATTACCAATAACATTTTGACACATCCCGCGTACGAGCAACGGCTGGGCTCGTTTGGCGTGCTCGTTCAGAACGAAGGTGATTACGTGGCCACGCGTGTGGCGCACAAACTGGATCTCTTGGGTCCCGCCGTGAGCTTGAATACCGCGTGCTCGACCAGTCTGGTAGCGGTCGTGGAGGCGTTCCACAGCTTGCGTGCCGGGCGCTGCGACCTCGCCCTCGCCGGGGGCGTGTCCATCACTTGTCCGCCGCATAGCGGCTACTGGTACATCGAAGGAGGCATGTTGTCTCCCGATGGGCGCACGCGCTCCTTCGACAAAAATGCGGGAGGGACTTCGTTCAACGATGGCGTGGCCACGCTGGTGCTCAAAAGGCTGAATGACGCCTTGGAGGACGGCGACACGATCTACGCCGTGATTCGTGGCGCAGCCATCAACAACGACGGCGGGCGCAAAGCGAGCTTCACGGCGCCCAGCGTCGAGGGCCAAGCTGCGGTGATCCGCATGGCACAAGCCATGGCGGACGTCGATCCACGCAGCATCACGTATGTCGAGGCTCACGGGACCGCAACGCCAATCGGCGATCCCATCGAGGTAGAAGCGCTCACCGAGGCGTTTCGCGATCGCACACAAGATCGTCAGTTTTGCGCGATCGGCTCGATCAAAAGCAACATCGGGCACACCGTTGCGGCGGCCGGCGCTGCGGGATTGATCAAGACCGCGCTCGCGCTCTCGAACCGGGTGATCCCACCGGTGGCGCACTTCGTGAGCCCCAATCCTCGCATCGACTTTGCCTCCAGTCCTTTCTACGTGGCCAGCAGTCTGACGGAATGGTCGAACGGACCCACGCCGCGCCGCGCGGGGGTGAGCTCGTTCGGTGTCGGGGGCACCAATGCTCACGTGGTCTTGGAAGAGGCTCCCGCCGTCACGACTACCGAGAGCCCGCGCACGGCTCAGCTATTGCTCTTGTCGGCGCGTTCCCCGGCAGCGCTGGAACGCAGCGCCGAGCGCCTTTCCGCCGCGCTCAACGAGCGCGCTGACTTGGACTTGGCCGATGTCTCGGCCACCCTGGCTCGCGGTCGGCGCGCCTTCTCGGAGCGGCGTTTCGTGGTGGCGAAGACAAACGCAGAAGCCGCGGCAGCACTGGCGAAACCATCCACCGCCCACACCCGCCATTACGACGGGCGGGAACCCAAGGTGGCCTTTCTATTCCCAGGTCAAGGCGCCCAGTACGCCAACATGGGGCTAGCCATGTACCGCGACGAACCGGTCTTTCGCACGATCATCGACGAATGCGCGGCTCACCTCGATCCGCTGCTCGATAGACCCTTGAAGAGCATTTTGTACCCCGCCGAAGGCGCTCAGGCAGAAGCCTCCGAGGCGCTCAAGAACACCGCGTACACTCAGCCCGCGCTGTTCGCGATCGAGTATGCAACCGCGCAGCTCTTGATCGGCTGGGGCATCAAGCCGACAGCAATGGTGGGGCACAGCATCGGCGAGTTCGTATGCGCCGTCCTTTCGGGTGTGATGACGTTGGGCGATGCGCTGACGCTGGTCGCCGCGCGCGGGCGTATGATGCAGGACTTACCGCGCGGCTCCATGCTCTCGGTGCGCCTGCCCGCGAGTCAGGTCCTGCCACGCCTGGACGGCGGTCTGGGCATCGCCTCGGACAACGGCCCGTCGCTCTGTGTCGTTGCCGGCCCCACCGACGAGGTCGAACGATTGCAGCAAAAGCTCGAGGCGGAGGGCGTCGTCTGCCGCCTGCTTTTGACCTCACATGCGTTCCATTCGAGCATGATGGATCCCATCGTCGGGCCATTTTCCGAAAGGGTCAGCAAGGTCCGCCTGAGCCCGCCAAAAATTCCCTTCGTGTCGACGCTGACTGGAACCTGGATTCGCGACGAGGAGGCAACCTCCGCCGAGTATTGGGGTCGCCACCTCAGGAGCACCGTCAAGTTCGCGACCGCCATCAAGACCTTGCTGGAAACACCCGACCGCGTCCTGGTGGAGGCAGGTCCACGAGGCACCTTGAGCACGCTGGCTCGCCAGCAGGTGGAGGACGCCTCGCGCCTGATCGCCGTTCCGACCCTCGGAGACTCCGCGGAAAATGGCAGCGAATGGGTCAGCATGCAAAACGCCCTGGGCAGACTCTGGACTGCCGGCGTCCAGATCGACTGGGATAGCTACTTCATCGAAGAGCGGCGGAGAAGAGTGCCGCTACCCACGTACCCGTTCGAGCACAAACGCTTCTGGATAGAGCCGGCGTGGGCTCCGGCGGCGCATCATCCCTCCACGATGCCCGAGTCGTCTGCGCCGCGCCTTCTCGAGCAAGCTCTCACGCAAGCCAAGCCGGCCCCGGCACCCACAGCCGCTGGCGCACCGGCACCCACGGCGGCGCCGCAGGTGCAAGGGCCCAGGCTGCCTCGCATCATCACAGAGCTGAGAGCCGTGTTCGAAGATGCTTCCGGCTTCGACATGGAAGCCGCTGACGAAGAGGCCACCTTCTTGGAAGTGGGTCTCGATTCCTTGGCCCTGACCCAGATTGCCCTGCAGCTGCAGAAGCAGTTTGGGGTCAAGGTGACGTTTCGTGAGCTGATGGATGACTATTCGAGCCTGCAAACCCTAGGCAAATACCTGGACGAAAATATGCCACCCGATCAGATACAAGAACCGCCCGCGCCCGCGGCAGAAGCTGCGGGAGCCACCGCACAACAGCCCTATGTCGCCACCGGACAGGCGGTGACGACCGGACCAGTCGCTCAACCCATGGCGGGGCAAGCGCCGCTCATCCAGCGGGATATTGCCCAACTGCTCCAGCAGCAGCTCATGCTGACCCACCAATTGCTGGGCACACTCGCAGGGACCACTGGCAACATACCCCTCGCAGCCCCGCCGGCGCCGACCGGTGCCAACGGGCCCAGCGCGGCCTCCGCGCTTCCCGCCTTCGCACAGGCCCCCATGGGCGAGCCACCCGCCGCTGGCGCGACTCAACCTACCGCACCAACCAATGGCCAGCCGTCCACCGCGGCGGGTGACCCAGCGGTCGAAGAACCCGTGGAGGTCTCACTCGACAAGAAGGACAATACGAAGAAGGCCTTCGGTGCGATTGCCCGCATCAATACGAACAAGACCGACGACCTGACGACGGCGCAAAGAGCCAAGCTCGACGCCTTCATACGCCGCTACACCGCGAGGACGAAGCGCTCGAAGGAGCACACGCAGCAGTATCGGGCTTGCTTGGCGGATCCACGGGCCGTCACCGGCTTCCGACCTCCCCTCAAGGAATTGGTTTATCAGATCGTCATCGACCGCTCGGAAGGCTCACGCCTGTGGGATATCGATGGGAACGAATACGTCGACGCGCTGAACGGTTTCGGCTCTTCCATCTTCGGGTGGAGACCGAGCTTCATCGACGACGCCATCATCGCCCAGCTCGCGCGGGGACACGAAATCGGACCCATGCCTACGCTGGCGGGAGAGGTTGCGCAGCTGATCTGTGAGTTCACCGGCTTCGATCGCGCGGGCTTCTGCAACACCGGTTCCGAAGCGGTCATGGGCTGCATGCGCGTGGCCCGTACCGTGACCGGCCGCACCATGATCGCGAGCTTCAACAACTCGTACCACGGCATTTTCGACGAAGTCATCGTCCGTGGCACCAAGAAGCTGCGACCAGTTCCCGCTGCACCGGGGCTCGTGCCCTCGTCCGTACAGAACATGCTGGTGCTGGACTACGGCACGCCGGAGAGCCTCGAGATTCTGCGGCAGCGCGGTTCGGAACTGGCTGCCATCTTGATCGAGCCTGTTCAGAGCCGCCGACCGGATTTTCACCCGCGCGAGTTCATGCACGAGGCTCGCAAGATCGCGGACGCTTGCGGCGCCGTGCTCATCTTCGACGAGGTCATCACCGGGTTCAGGTCGCATCCCGGCGGCGCTCAGGCGGTCTTCGGTGTACGTGCGGACATAGCCAGTTACGGCAAGGTCATTGGTGGCGGGTTGCCCTTCGGTGTGGTTGCCGGCAAGGCGCAGTATATGGATGCCCTCGACGGAGGGTTCTGGCAGTACGGCGACGATTCGCTGCCCACGGCCGGCGTGACGTACTTCGCGGGCACCTTTTGTCGCCACCCGTTGGCGCTTGCCGCTGCCAAGGCGTCGCTGCTGGAGTTCAAGAGGCAAGGCCCCGCGCTACAAGAAGAGCTCAATACGAAGACCGCCGCCATGGCACAGGAGCTCAACGCCTACTTCCGCACCGTCAAGGCGCCGCTCGAGATCCGCTACTTCTCCTCGCTGTGGAAGACCTTCATCACCGAAGATTTGCCCTATGGCGACTTGATCTTCTACTACCTGCGAGATCGCGGCGTGCACATTCTGGAAGGCTTTCCATGCTTCATGACCACCGCCCATAGCGAGGCCGACATCGCCACCATCGTCAAAGCCTTTCAGGATTCCGTGGCAGAAATGCAGGCAGCCGGGTTCTTACCCGGCGAGCCCAAGGCTCAGGTCGCGCCCGTCATGGATGCCACCACCCCGCCGGTTCCCGGCGCCCGGCTCGGTCGCGACCGCGACGGCACACCCAGCTGGTTCGTGCCACATCCCGAAATGCCTGGTAAGTACGTCAAGTACGGAAGCGTGTGAGCATGCTGCGGCTCATCGAAGACGCCATAGAGCTCTCCAGAGCAGCCATGGGGGCCACGGACAAACGCAGCGTGGCTCGCTCTTTGTTGCTGGATTCGTTTGCTGTCTTGGCACTGACGCGTATGCGCGAAGCAGCGCGCCGATACCACGTGATTGGGCTCAACCGCATGCTGCGGCTCACACAGACTGCGCTGTACGGCATCGAGATCGGCAAGGAGGTCGAAATGGGTCCGGGAGTCTATTTCGTACATACCGTCGGGACGGTCGTCGGGGGCACGGCACGCATCGGCGCTCGCGTTCGCTTCATGGGGAACAACACCATCGGGACGGCCAAAGACAATGGCTGCCCCGTCCTGGAAGAAGACGTGGTCGTGGGGTGCGGTGCGCGAGTCTTGGGCCCCGTACGCGTTGGAGCGAGAGCAACGATTGGAGCGAACGCCGTGGTCTTGAACGATGTGCCGCCGGATAGCGTGGTCGTCGGTTCGCCGGCTCGCCCGATCCCACGTGAGCGGGCCAAGCACGCTGAAGCAACACCAGCGTCGGACTCGTGACTGCTCAAGCACTCGCTCCGGCGAAGCCAGATCCGGTCGTGAAGGGCGACAGCTTTCTCGGACCGGCGATCTTAATCGCAGTCTTGATGTTGGGCAGCGGGCTAGCCTCCCAGGCAGTGGGCTCACCCGTCGCGTTCTTCCTTTTGGTGTGGGCGCCCTTACTTTACAAGTTCGTCTTTGCCTCGCCGCCGCACGTCGCGGTTCGAGTCATGCTCACACTTGGCCTGGTGCTCGAAGGCCCCGCCGAACGCGCAGGCAACGGCTACTGGACGCCACCCTTCGACCACCCTAGCCTCGCATTTTACGGTGGCATCAATGCGTGGACGAGCATTCCTGGGCTGTCGCTCCCGCTGTTCAGCTTCGTTTGTCTTGGGTTGTGGCTCCGAGCCAGAAAGCTCAGTCGCGAGCTCGGCTACTTGCCGCCACCGCCCGAAGCGCTCTTGGTGTTCAAGATCTGGTTCGGTGCAATGGGGCTGTGGATCGCATGGGGAATCGTGCGCGGCGGCGCGGTTTCTCCCATGTTTTGGCAAATCGTGCAGTTGATCGCCATGGGGCTTTGCACGCTGGCATTCTTGTACTGCGTGCGCGGTGTCCAGGACATTCGCGCCTTCGGTACCATCGTCGTCGTGGCGGCGATCACCAAAGGCTTGCTCGTAGCGTGGGTGTATTTCGTGGTGCTGGGCCCCACGGGTAAGACGCCATTTTATGCCACCACCCACTCTGATTCGGTCACCTTCGCAACGGCTTTCGTGATCTTGACCCTGCGCCTGCTCGAAGAACGCAGCAAGCCTGCGCTCAAGTGGCTCCTCATCATCGGCCCTCTCATCATTGCGTTCATCATCATGAACAATCGCCGTTTGGCGTTCGTGTGCATGGGCACCGCATTGCTCACGGCTTTCACCGTACTTCGACCCGACAAATTGAAGCGCAAGCTCATCATTGCCGCCATCGCGATGCTGCCGGTGTTTGCGGTCTACGTTGCGGTCGGGGCCAATTCGGACCACCCGGTGTTCGCCCTAGCCCGCACGGTGAGCACGGTCACTTCGAGCTCCGATTCCTCATCGCTAACGCGCGAAATCGAGAACTACAATCTGATCGTCACACTCAAAGAGTCCCTCTTGATGGGAACCGGGTACGGTCACGAATACGAGGAATTCATCAAGGCCGACGACATTTCCGCCGGCCACGCGCTGTATCTCTACATTCCTCACAACAGTGTTTTGTGGATCGTTTCCGTGGGTGGTTTGATCGGCTTTCCTTTGCTCTGGATCTTCTATCCGGCCCTCGCCTACTTCGCCGCTCGTTCTTATTTTCATTCACAAACCAAGTTGGTGCGCATCGCGGCGCTGACGTGCCTCGGCGTCACGTTCATCTTGATGGTTCAAAGCTGGGGAGACATGGGCTTGCAGAGCTACATTTGCGCCGTGATGTTCTCCGCCGCCTACGCCTTGGCAGCCAAGTTGTGCGTGTTCGTCGATGCCGCGGCACGACAACCGGCAGCCAGCCCAGCGCAGGCCCCCGACGGCAATCGCTTGCTTCCCAGCGCGACCGGGTCAGCTCGCGACGCCCATGTTTAGTCCTATCTTGGACACCGTTACCGGCTCGTGCCATGGTCGAGGCTGAATGCTAGGAAAGCTGATCCTACTGTCGCTGTTGATCATGAGCATCGCAGTGCCAGTCCGGCTGTCGCAGCGGCAGCCACGAGCACGGCAATTCCGCACGATGCTCAAAGCGATGGTCGGCTGCTGCATGCTCTACATCGTGCTGATCGTGTACGTCTACCCGCGCGTGGCAGGGGGCTGACCGAGCCTACAGCTGGTCCAATGGCTTTGGGCACTCCGAGCGCAAGCGACAGCTGCCGCACTCTCGCCCCGACCAAATCCGGTCGAACCGAGACTGCGCCGTGTCGAGCATCAAATGGTCGTCCGTTGCGATTCCGAGCTCGAAATTGCGGCGCCCGTCACTTTTGGCTCCCAGCCCTGCCCCGGTGAAGTTGGCGCTACCCAGGTACAAGTACGCGCCGTCGACCACCACCAGCTTCATGTGGACCCGCGGGCAACGCCTGAGCTGAAGCCCGGGAGCCTTGAGACCGCTCTTGCGCAGCGAAGCGCTGAAGGGTCGCGAGGGAGCAGCAGCGTGCAACAACCGGAGCTCGACCCCCCGGCGAACCAGGTCCACGAACTCTTCGAGAATCGACAGGTAGCGCCCGCGAGCTCTTGCTCTGGTGCCGATCGGGGCCTCGACGTGGACGTCTTTCAGGTTCGCCGTCGCCACCCAAACCGAAACCCGACTCGTTCGGATCGCGCCCACCACGATGCTCTCGTAGTGATCTCGGTCCACGATCAGCTCCACCGGCGCCGACCGGCGCCCCCCTATCGGCCAGGGCACCGCGGGTCGCACGCCGCTGCTTTTGAGACCGCTTGGACTATTCAATGGCGCGGTTTTACCATTCGTAGCCGACAGTGGCCCAAATGTCGGACTGATTCAGGGCTGCTGAGCCGCAAGCCTCATGTCGATGACTGCCAGCGAATAGGGTGGCAGCCTCTGGCTCACCGGAGTCGAATCGGTCGATACCGGGCCTTCGAACCCTTTCGGGTGTCCGGCGTACAGAAAGGTTTGACGGGAACGCACCATACCGCAACTCGCCACGTCGATGGTGGCGGCGACGCCCTGCTCTGGGTCGGGGTTGATCACGATGGCGACCAGGCGCTCACGGCGTGCATCCGTCGAGACGAACATCGACGTGTTTTCGGCGACTTCGCTTTTCACGTACTGGTCGAGAAAGCGTCCGCCATGTCCATCGAAGTTGCGATATGCGCGAAACGCCCAGTAGCTGGGGAGCCTGTCCCTGGGAGCCGTCCAGTAGTACGCCGAATGCACGCCGCCTTCGGCAAAACGCCCGAGCGCTTCGGCCAATGCCAGCGCCCCACTCATGTGACGCTCGGCACCGAAGTTCCATTCGCCGATTGAGATGCCAAGGCCCGGGTAGTTCTTTTGGATGATTTCTTTGAGGCGGGGGATGAGCCGGATCTTCTCGTTGATCCACGATTCGTCATGGTACTCCGGATCCCACAATCCGCGCGTCGCGCGCAGACGGCGCGCGTTGGTGTCCGGATCCGTATCTCCACCACCGCCATTGCGTGAAATGCCTTTGCCTTGTGGATAGAAATGCAAGTCGACCACGTCGATCAGGCGCTGGCCGGTGCGCTTCTCGTGCTCGCGCAATTTGGACAAGTACCAGTCGAGCAGCGGTACGTCGCCGTGCGCTCGGCGATCGGGGCGCTCCGTGAAGCCTTCGAGAGCGTCCTTGGCGGACCAAAAGTAGTTCGACCACCCCCAAAAGGCCGGACCCACCAGCAGCGCCTCGGGATCTGCTGCGCGCACCGCACTGGCATAGCGCACGGTTCTGTCCAGCAGCTCGTCGTACGTGAGCGGTTCTGGATGCACGTCGCGATGAGTCGTGTTCCAGAGCATTGGCTCGTTGTCGAGGATGTATGACCGCTGGCGCTTCCCGCCTCGCCTTTCGTCTTCTTCGCGTATGATTTTCACCCACTCGGCGACGAAGCTCGGAGGGGCAGCGATGCTCGTGCGTCGGGGATCGCCAGGTTGAATCGGCTTTCCGTCGGGTCTTACCCCGTTGCCGGCGTCCGTGCGCCACGAGTCCGTTTGCTCCTGCTTTCCGTACACCGAGACGGGGAACGAGTGCGACGTGGTATCCTTGGCAACCCAACCAATCAGGGGAACCGTAATCGTGAAGTGAGCGTCTCGCGCCACCGCAGCTTCAACGAAATCGCGCCAGCTCTTCGTGAGCTGCACGTTCTCGAAGAACCAGTCGGAACCCGTGTTCCAGGCGTTGCCGAGCTTCCAGTTGTAGCGCGAGGTTGGGTTGCCACCCCAGCGGTAGGCGCCGGCCTTCAACGATTCCGGTGCATCGACATCGTTCAGGCCGTAAATGAAGGGGCTGATGCGATGGGTGGGCAGATCACAGCGCACTTTCAGCGTGGCATCGCGCACCGTGTAGTGGCGCTCCGGAATGCTGGTGGGTGCTTTGGTCAGCGCTAGCTTGTCCAACAGTACCCACTGATCGCCTACGGGGCGTGACGCCCGTAAGACCACGCGAGCGAACTCGAGCCCGTGAGGATTGAGCTCGATCATGGGCACGATGATCTCTTCCCATCCGTCACCGGCTTGGAAGCGATAGCGCGACGTCACCTGAATCGCGTCGAAATCCTTGGCAGCATCGGATTCGAGGCTCACCTCGAGAAAATCGCCATGCTCGGCTGGTGCTTTCATCTTGAGCACGAGCGCTCCGAAATCGCCGTATTCTGCCGGATGATTGATGATCCAACCGGCATAGTTCGAAAAGCGCAGCTTGGCCGGCCCAGGCCCCTGAACCTCCCGCGTCGCCCAACCGTAGTCCTCCCAGCCCTCCTTCAGTCCGCCATCGTAAATGAATCGTTCAATCTGGTACTTGCGATCGATCGGAGGCAACGGGGGCTTTTTGACCTCCGCTGGCGGATCCCGAAAGCGCTCGGCCAGCCGCGCCTTCAAACGGGTGGGCACGTCGTAGCGATCGAGCACGACGAGGGCCGCGCCGGCCAGGCCGACCAAAAACAGTCCGGCGGCGGCGAGCAGCAATGCCCAGCGGCGCTCGAGCTTCAAGATAGCGAGAGCGTAGTTGAGCCGCCTGACAGTCGCAAGCGCACGCTGCGGTCACGAACCGAAACACGACCGGCCCCCTGGGGTCAGCTGAGGCATTGTGGTAGCC
>CBFGRJ010000162.1:0-14748 GCA_965651135.1 uncultured Myxococcales bacterium | reverse complement strand
GAAGCACTGGCGTCGGCAGCGCGCAAGGCCGGAGCCGTGCCAAAGAACTAACCCCGCTGTCACTAGGCGAGCGCCCAATCATCACGAGCTGATGTTGGGTGAGGATTGCTGGATCAGCTGGTGGGCTGAGAGCTGAAGGCTGATCGCTCCTCAATTCGACGATTCATTGTGGGATTGGGATTAAGGGTCTCTACAGGCGATCTTCGAAGAGATCTCGCTCTGACCGGGCCGGTGCTACCGGATCGGCTTTCACTGCCGCGGGCTTGGCCGGCGCCCGCCGAGAGGCAGGTGCTGGCGCCGGCTTGGATTGCGGCTTCTTGGCCTCGACTTTCGGTAAGGCGGCAGTGCGCGGGGGCGCTTGGGCGCTCGGCGGCGTTGAGTCCGAGTCACTGGCCGACGTCGAAGCCGCGGGGCTTGGCGCGTCCGCAAGCTCGACAGCCGCCTGCGAGGCTTGGCTGCTCGAAGGCTCGACCGCTGGAGCTTCGGCCGCCGCCTTGGGCTTGCTCGGCTCGTCGGCAGGGGCAGGCGCGGCGCTGCCGGCTAGCTCGGCGCTCGGGGAACGGTCGATGAACCACCACGCGGCCGTCCCCAGCGCGGCAACCAACCCGAGCCCCCCCAAGACCGCGACCCAGGCCAAAGAACGGTGCGCCGACTTGTCGGGCGCGGTGGTCACCGCCAAACCCTGAGGTGTTCCGAGCGTGTTGGGCAGCGCCATGGCCGCCCCTGCGGTACGTGCGTGGTAAGCCTGCTGCTGGCCAACCTGAACCGGTTGCGGCTCGAGTGGAAGCTGGCTGCTGTGGCTCAGCAGCGCCTGAAATGCCTCGGCCATTTGTTGAGCGGAGGCGAACCGTTGCTCGGGATCTTTGTGTAGCGCCCGCTCCATCCAAGCGTCGAAACCGCGCGGAACGCTGGCCACGCTGGACGGAGGGGCATGCGCGTCTCCGCAGATCTGCATCAACAGATCGCCCAGTCCGTCGCTTTCGAAAGGGCGCCTGCCGGTGAGACACTCGTAAGTGATCACGCCGAGCGCCCACAGGTCGGAACGAAAGTCGACGGTCTTGTTGCCGCGAGCCTGCTCCGGACTGACGTAAAAGGGTGTTCCCAAAATAGCACCGGTTTTCGTGCCACCTCCGGTGGTGGCATCCAGCCCGCCGCCGGTTACCTTGGCGACGCCGAAATCGAGAACCTTCGCGATCTCCGAGTCGCGCTCCTTGACGATGAACACATTGTCCGGCTTCAGATCGCGGTGCACGATGCCGGCTTCGTGTGCCTGCGCGATCGCGCGCGCTACGTGCGTCAAGATGATGCCGGTAGCCGCCGGAGTGAGCACGTGCTCGCGTTGCAAACGGTCACCCAAGCTTTCGCCATGCAAGAGCTCCATGGCGATGTACGGCACTTCGCTGTCGATGCCGAAATCGAAGACCTGAACGATGTGCGTGCTGCGCAGCGCCGCCGAAGACTGCGCCTCGCGCATGAAGCGCTGCAGCGCATCGCCGCTGGCAGCCAGCGCGGGATTGATGAATTTGATCGCCACCGGCGATTTCAGCGTCACGTGCTCGGCTTGCCAGACTTCCCCCATGCCGCCCGCCCCGAGCCGAGACAGCAGCCGATAGCGCGCGCCTATGATGTGACCGGTGGTGTACTCCAAGCCGCTCATGCGTTCGAGCCCCTAGCTTTCAGCAGTATAGCCGAATGGAGCAACCAAGCCCATGGGCCAATGCCCGGGGTCAGCGGCTTCTCAACGCTCACGCCGTCCTGCGCGAGGTTTGCGTCGGGCAAAACACAGCGCGGGCGCCAACAGTGCCAGCCAGGAGTACATATCACCACTGCTGGATCCGGGTGCGCTGCAGTAACAGCGAGGTTTGATCACCACCTTCGCGGGGGGCACCACACAGCACTTGTCCTCCTTCACGGGGCGGGAATCGAGGGCCACGATGGTCGTTTTGACCTTGGCTGCCTTGCCGTTCTCAATGGAAAGCCGATAGTAGTCAGGCCCTACCTCCTCGAGCTTGGCGCCGTCGACGCCCTCGATCATGTGCTCGAAGCCGTAGAGAGCTCCGTCGTGATCGATGAAGTAGCCGAACGGGCTTTGAGGCCGGAGCAGTTGATACTTCTTGCCGTGCACCACGATGAAGCGACCCGTATCGTGGTAGACGTGAACCTCGTAGGTGGGCCAGCTATTCGTCATGTGCTCGAAGCTGTCTTGCGCCAAATCGGGGTCCAATGGCTTGGGCTGCTCCTGCTGAGCGGCGGCTGCCCTTCTCAAGTCGGGGCCCGGTCCCTTGTCTGGCGGCGCCATGGGTCGCCGTGGCGGATTTTTGGCGAGCGCCGCTGCTCGCCGCATCTGCTCTTTCGGTAGGTAGATTGGGTCCGCACTCGGAGCAGGCATATTGACGGTCTTTACCCAAATGTAGGTATCTCGGTGAGTCTTGCCTGGCAGGGCCGCCAGCCCCTTGATGCTAATCGTCGCCAGGCGCTCGAACGTCGACGCTTCACCGAAGTCCATGTTGCGATAAACGCTGTCGTTCTCGAAGAAAATGTTGGCGATGGCCGGCGGTGACGGCCCCTTCTCCATTTCGACCAACATGCATTGGTGGTTGTCGCCTGCCGGGAGATCGCCGCAACCCGCCGTGCCGACGTTGCAAACGAACTCGATGTCACCCGAGGTATTGCTCGGCTGGTTCTCGGTCACGAGAATATCCCAGTCCGCGGGCGTGGCGATGGAACCCCAGTTGGCGATGCGAAATCGGGCTTTGATGCTGCCCGCCGTGCTCTCCCCCAAGACGCTGTTCCAATCAGGTCTCGCAAAGTACGTATTCGGTGTGGGGTCGCTGCTGCCGGGCACGTTGATGATGTTGTCGGGAGGCGGGGCCGCCCCGATTTGAGCCCAGTTGAGCGAAATACCCACGGAGCAAGGCGACGAATAGGTCGACATTTTCGTGGGGCCCCAGGCGGCGGGATCGACCTCGGCCTCCGAGAACGTGACCACCGGACTCGTGGGATCGGCGATCGGCACGGCGGAGTTCGGCCACTGATGAATCCACCCCTGCGTGAGCGCGGTTTCGACGAAGCTGGCGATGAAGAGCTTGCCCGGCGAGGTCGGAGTCATCCCGATCAACGAGAGGTCGAACTTGACGTTGATCGCCCAACGCACCGCACCGCCCGAATCGATCCAATAGGCTTTCTCCGTTGCCCAGGGGCCGTCGTCGATGGCTTGGGTCCAGCTCGTCGCCGTGGAGCTGCGAGTCCAGGCGCGCACCAGGTTGTCTGGGTCGCTGGGAGGCGCCGGATAGGCGACCGCCTCGGCATCCGCCGAGCCTCCTAGCCGCACCTCGAGCAGGTAGTAGTCGATGTCCGCACCCGACGCCGCAGCGTTGGTGTCGTTCTTGCCAAGCCCCAACCAAATGGTGTCGTTGTTCGAAAAGCCAGGATCCGCCAACGTCTGGTAGCTGATGTTCAGAATATTGCCCTCGGCGACCAGGCGCACCGTAGCCTCCGTGAGCGAAGTGCCCGTGTCGTTCGGAAAGTAGATTCGGCTGGCACCCGCCCATCGGGGATCGTTCAACTCGGTTTTCACCTCGTCCGACGACGGCGCGATCCACTGCGGCGCACCGGGAAGCCCCGGAACACCGTAGGCTGGAGGAATGCACACTTCGGCCTGAGCACTGGCGGGCCGAGGCAACAGCGAAACCGCAAGTGCTAACAAGGCCGCGCAGATGGCGCGACCACGGTGCCCGGGCAGCTGTGCAGACATAGGTTCGTTCCTCTCGAGAAATAGAGCTTGGCGCAGGGGATTAAGGAGCGTTTTGAACATTGAGATAATGATTGGCCGCAAGGGTGGGTATCGTGGAAACTCCAGTCGTTGGGAAAGGGTCCGGAGCACTCCCGTAGGATGCTACGACATACTTCAGGTCGGGCGCGGAGTCGTTGTCGAACGCGAGGATGGTCGCAGCACAATTGTAGTGAGCCATGAGCCAATATTTACCGGCATTGACCACGAGCTGACCGTTGGGTGCCAGCTCGTGTCGACCGGCAGCGATGTTGGGTGGCGTCGCCTCGGCGGAGAAACCCTGCAGAGCACCGGGAGAACCGGCATTGTCGCTGTACAGCAACATGTGGACACGGCAGCTGGCTTGCGCGTTAGCCAACAAGCCGAACTGAAGCACGCGCACCCTGCGGTCGAGCGTGATGGGATTACCGAGGAGGAAGTTGAGACCCGCGCTGGTGGTCGCCGCGAAGGCGGAGTCGTACCCCACCGTGTAGGGCGGATTGCTGACGCACTCGGCGTCCCCAGCGTCGACCTCGCAAATGAAGTTGGGCGACGTGCACATGGCCGATTCCGACTGCCACGTCCCTGTGTCGTCGCAAGCTTGAGGCGTGTTGCTCGAACATCGCTCGTTGCCCGCAATGCACGTCCCCGAGCAACTCGCGGAGTTGCCCGTTGCCACGCAGGTATTGCCCTTGTTGGTACAATTGTCGGCAGTCCCCGAGTAGGAGCCGGATGCGTTGCAGTTCTGTACGTTGTTGTTGTTGCAGCGCTGATAGCCCGGCGCGCACGTTCCCTGGCACGCTGCAGTCGTGCCCGATGCCACGCAGGTTTGCCCAGCGGTCGTGCAGTTGGCAGCCGTACCGGAATAAGAACCCGAGGTATTGCAGTTCTGTACGACGTTGTTGTTGCAGCGCTGGTAGCCCGGCGCGCACGTTCCCTGGCAGCTAGCCGTCGTGCCTGTGGCCACGCAAGTCTGCCCAGAAGTGGTGCAATTCGCCAGCATACCGGAGTACTGCCCCGACGAGTTACAGTTCTGCACGTTGTTGTTGTTGCAACGCTGGTAGTCGGGCGCGCAAACCCCCTGGCAGCTGGCCGTGGTCCCCGACTCGACGCAGGTTTGGTCGGTACAGGTCACGGGGTTCCCCCAAGTGCCCTGATCGCTGCAGGTCTCGACTTTGCCGTTGTTGCAGCGTTTGGTCTCCGGCACACAGACGCCGACGCAAGCGCCGCCAACGCAGGCTTGCCCCGTACAGGTGATCGCGTCGCCCCAGGAGCCCTCGGTGGTGCAGACCTTGCGGCTGAACTTGTCCGCGCATTCAGCCGTCGTCGGTTCACATTCCCCGGTACAGCCTGCTCCCACGCAGGCCTGCCCGCCGCAGGAGACAGCCGTGCCCCAGGTTCCGTCGCTCTGGCAAGTGGTCACGCTGGTGTCGCTGGCGCAATCCCTATCGCCTGGCGAGCAGACTCCCACGCAGCTGTCATCGACACAGGCTTGGTCGACGCAAGTCTCGGTGGCTTCCCACTTGCCCTCGGCGCTGCAGCGCCGGATCTGATGTTCGTCGATGCACTCGGCGCTCAACGGGTGGCATTCGACGCACTGGCCTTCACCCACGCAAATGGGCGTCTCGTCGTCGAGCTCGGCGCAGGCCCGCCCGATCGTGCCTTGACCTTCGCTTTCGCATAGCTCTTGCGTCTCTGCATCGGCGCAACCAAGCACGACGCCGGGCTGGCATTCGTCGCATTGGCCATTGGCCGCGTCGCAAATGCCGGCACCGCACGAAACCGATTCCGACTCGAAGCCCGTTCCTTCTTGATTGCAGCGACTCAAGGTATTGGACGCCGCATCACAGTAGTAAGCCCCGGCGTCGCAGACTCGATCCGTGCACTCACCCAACAGCGCATTGCAAGGTGCGTCCGTACACTTCTCGACCTCCACGAAATCACTGTGGTCGTCGTTACAGCGCTTCAGTATGTCCCCGTCGCAGCTAGACTCCCCTTCCAGACAGCTGGCGCAATCGGGGCCAGTGGCCTGATTACAGTGAGCCGCGCTATCGCATGTTTCACTGCTGACTTGGACGAGGTCGTCGCTGCACACCAAGCGCGTCGCACCGCTGCAGAACGCCGCGCCAGCCTGCTGGCCCAGGCACTGATCGCTGATTCCAACGCAATCACCATCGCTTAGGCGATCGCAGAGAGTGCCCGACTCACAGGGCGTAGCCGACACCCATTCGCCATTTTCGCAGACCTCGCGCACGACAGTGGCTTGCAATGGACAGCGCATCTCCCCCTCATCGCAGCGTTCGGAGCTCGTGCCGCCAGTTCCTGGGGCCCCCGACTCGCCACCGCTCGTCCCGCTGGCACCACTTTCACCGCCGCTTCCTTGCGTGGAATCGGCAATGCATAGACCTGCCCTGCAGCGTTGACCCGCATCGCATTGCTCAGTGCACGGGTAACGACACCCGAGCTCGGCATCGCATTCTGCGCCTCCTTGGCAGTCCGCATCGCTCTGACACGCGAGCACCGAACGCCTGACGCAGTGAGCTCCAAAATCGGTCGGGGTGCACTCTTCTGCGTCGGGACAATCGCTATCGTCACGACACTCCGGACTGCAGCGCTGATACAGGCACACTTGGTTGCCCGGGCACTCGGACGTGTGCACGCAAGCGAGCCGCCCCTCCTCGATGCCCAGCAAGTTGTTGCATGCCCACCCGAAACTCGAAAGGCCGCCCGCCAACAGCAACCAGCGCAGACCCCGAGCTAGCCCGGACAGCAACATCAAAAGTTCCCCTGCACGCGGAGCCCGGCCACGCGTGGGCCTATTGCCGGCATCACAGCGGTTTCACTGGAGCCACCGATGGGAGCAAAAAACACGGCGGCACCACCAAGCAACAGCGCCCCACCGGCAATGCCCAACACCGTGGCCACTTCACCCGCTTTGCGCGCGTCGCGATTTGTGTCGAGCGCGTCGCGCGTGGGGCAGTTGCCATCGTTGCAGCCCGATTCGTCATCCAAATTCTTGGCACGGAGCGCAAACACACCACCTACCCCGAGCCCGAGCACGCCAGCGCCCGCAAGCCCAACACCTATCCAATGGCGGGTCGTCAGCATGGAACCCCGCGCGCCGTTTGGGCTCTGCAACTCTTGGTCAGCCGCCTGCGATGGCGCGGCGCCGCCCGGCTGCGAACCGGGAGCAGCGGCGCCCGCGCTGGACTCGGGCGGAGCATCCACCAGCTGCGGCACGGCGACCGATTCGTTGCCCTTGGGCCCGGTCACCTCGATCGAAGTCTGCCAGTCGCGCTTACCGGGAGCCGAGGCTGAAATCGTGTAGCGCCCCGGGTCGACGGGCAGCTTGACGTTCCAACTGCCACGCCCCAACGCCACACCATTGCGCGTGACGCGCAGCCCCTGTGCCCGAGCTTCGGTAGGCACGATGATGGTCAGATAACTCAGCTCGGGCTCGAGCTGCGCTGCCTGCTTGCGGGCAAACTCCTCGCGAGCAGCCTGGCCGGAGGCCCGAGCCTCGGCCGCGACCTCCAGGTACAAAGTCCAAGCGCTGGCGCTACGCGCCGTGAGCTCGTAGCACTTCGCCAGCTGATAGCGGGTGCCGATCGCAGGGTCCAGCTTCAGGCTTTCTTCGAGCTTGGGGCAGGCAGCTGCAGCCTGCCCTGCCTGCAATAACTGCTTTCCCTCGTCGAAGAGCGCTTGCGCGCTGGCACGATCCGCAGCGCTGGTTTGAGCCCATGCTCGCGAGGCCGTTGCCAGCACGAGCCATGACGCAAGCCCAAAGAGCAGCAATCGCAAATGACTCATGACCCTACTCACAGCGCAGGTAACCAGCGCACGCTCTTACCCAGTAAGGCTTTGCTTATTACGCTTGTCGCAATACGCTGTCAAGACAAGGGAATTGGACACCCGGCTCGGTCGAATGACCCGCGAGCGACCAATCGACTTGACACTACTGAGTCTGGATCGGGCGGACCAGAGGCAGCGGGTACAACCGCTCGGCGCGATAGACGCCGTGGTCTTTGGGCAGGAGCATCTCCCACACGACCTCACCCGTTTCTTTGGTGACCTCGATGATGCGACTTTCGGGCGTGGCCGCCGTGGTGCCGCGCCGACCCGCGGTGATCAACACATTGCCGTTGGCAAGCCGATCGGCGTCACCCCAGAAGGGGACGTAAAGCTCTTCTTTGTACCAGGCGTCCGTCGGAAAATCGCCCGGCCATTCCCAGACTAGGGTCGCGGTTTTTGCCTGTTCGTCAATCGAGTATTCGACGGCTCGTGTTTGCAGGCCGAGCGGGTTTCCGTCTTGAATCGTTCCCGACCATCCGCCGTTGTCGAAGAACAAGATGGTTCCATCGTCGTGGATCTCGGGGTCGTGGATATCGGAAAATTGCGAGTCCGCCGGGATGAAGGTCATGTCTCCCATGCCTTGAGCCCCGTAACTCGCGGGCAGATGCCATTGCATGGTCTTGGTGCTGTAAGTCATCTTGATGAGACCAAGCCAGCGAAAGCTCATGTAGGCTATGTCGTTCTCCAGATCGACGGTAATCGAATTGCCATGTGCCCAGTCGCCGCTCGCTCCACCGGGCGGTGTGACTGCGTCCTCGACGCCGATGGTGTGCACGGGCTGATCACTGCCCGGCGCGAATTCTTCGAATACTTGCGAGATGCGGCCATCGTTCTGGGCATCTCTCATGACGATATGGTTGCCGTTCGAGAGCTTGCCTGCATGGTGGGATAGTCCGGCCGTGCCTCCGCAGCGGAGATCGCCACAGGTCCACACCTCGTTGCCCGCCCAATCGACTTCGACGGGTGGCGTCACGTCCGTGGGTCCCATCAACACGCCGACATCCGTCGGATCCACGGAAATCGCTCCACCCCGCTCGTTCGTGTTGGCGTTGAGGTTGATGTAGTACCAAACGGGCTGACCCGCCTCGTCGTAGATCACCGCCGCGGGAGGCGCGCCGCTCAGTGCGCGGTTGGTGCCATCGCCTTTCTGCACGTTCATGAGCGTCCACCCCGGCTGCGCTCGGCTCGCGTCGTTCACCGTGATGTTACCGACGGGTATCTGGCTGGGCAGGGCGTCGGTCATGAAGGTTCCCGTGCCCTCCACAGTGCCGCTCGCTCCACTCGAGACTGCACGAATCTGATAAAGGCTGCTCGCATGCATGCCAATGACGAGCACGCGATGCTCCGTCACGCCCGACTCGCCTTCGATTTCCCAAGTCAGCGCATCCTTGCCGAATTGAACCACCGATGTGGACGGTTCCGCGGTCGTCCAGCTCACATAGGCCGACAACACGCTGTTCGGATTCGGTTCGATGGTCAGGTCGGAAATCATGCCCACGATCGGGCCACCGGTGCTGCCAGCCGATGTCCCATCGCCACCAGCACCGGTCGTGCCGTCCGTGCTGCTGGAGCTACCGTTCGCACCACCGACACCCGTGCTGGAAGCGCTCATGCCCGCGGTCGTACCCGCGCTCGTCGAAGCCGTCGGTGTGCCCGACGTGGCATTGCCAGCCGACGTGCTGGAGGTGCTGCTACTCGGTGTCGAGCCATTGCTGCTCGTCGCACCCGACGCGGATCCCGCGGCAGTCGAGCCTTCGGGATCGCCCCCCGAACACGCAACGGCTCCCCCACCCACCGTGATCGCCAAGGACAAGACCGCATTGAGACGAAGAGTCATCGCCTTTGTTCTCCTTTTAAGCAGTTGAGGAGCACCCTGCTCGATATCCCGAGATACCCCGAGGCGCTCCCAAGCTCATCTCCTTATCTCAAAGCACCTGACTCAGCGAAGGAAATCTTCGTAACCAAATCGTTGGCTCGCAAAGCTTGCCTCTCCGCTCTTGGCAAGGGTGACCCTGTCCACGAACGACCACTGACTCAGCTTTCAAATCCTGAGGTGAAAGCCGTGTAATTGCGCGCGAATGCGTTCCGCTCACTTATAAGCAACAGCTCGCGTGAGGCCGGTTAGTGTCACGCGCGGCCCCTGATCGATCAGCCAAAGTGGTCGTTTTCTGCTTCCTTCGAATCGAATCCACGAGCAGTATGGCGCCTGTTACGTTTCGGCAGGTATTGGGGGACCAGCGAACGCAGCCGGCCGTTTCAGACGCGAGCGACCTGTACCACGCCGTTCACCTTGCTGAGCGCTTTCATGACACTCTTGAGCTGCGTCAAGGTGCTGCAATGAAAGGTAAACGTATTGTGAGCGCGACCGTCGTCGCCGGTGCGGCAATTCGCTTCGGTGATGTTGATGTGCTGCGCGCTGAACGTCTGGCTTACCGTGGCGAGAATGCCGGGCTTGTTGGTCGTGGTGACGCTGAGCTGCACCGGACGGTCGATCTTGGCTTTCGTATCCCAGGCCACATCGATGCGGCGCTCTGGATCTGTATCGAAAGCCTTGATGCATTCACGCCGGTGAATGGTAACGCCACGCCCGCGAGTGATGAAGCCAATGATGTTGTCGCCGGGTAAGGGGCTGCAGCACTTGGCATAGCGCACCAAAACATTGTCGATACCAGCCACGGTGATGCCGCTCCCCTCGCGCCCACGCACACGGTTGACGATGCTTTCGATGGGACCGGTTCGAAACGCCGACGAAGGCACGCTGTCGGGCGCGCTCTGATCTTTGATGATCTGTACCACGTCTTCGGCAGCGAGCTTTCCGTAACCAATCGCCAAGAACAACTCGTCGAGCTGGCCGAAATGGTTGGCCTTGACGATGCGCTCGACCTCCGGTTTGTTCTTGAGCAGCTTGGGCAAGCTCATGCCGCTCGAACGCATCTCGCCTTCGAGCAGCTCGCGGCCGAGGTTGACGCTCTTCTGGCGCTTCTCGGCGCGCAGGTAGCTCCTGATCCGGGTGCGTGCGCGGCTGGTAGCGCAGAAATCGAGCCAATCTTTGTTTGGCTTGTGTGCGGGCGCCGTCATGATCTCCATGACGTCGCCGCTCTTGATCTTGTAGCGCAAGGGCACGATCTGACCGTTGGCGCGCGCGCCCGAGCAATGGTTACCGACCTCGGAATGAATGGAGTAGGCGAAGTCGATCGGCGTCGACCCCCGCGGCAGCACTCTCACCTCGCCCCTGGGCGTGAACACGTAGATCTCGTCCGGGAATAGGTCGATCTTGACGCTCTCGAGAAACTCCGCGGGATCTTTGAGATTTTGCTGGAAGTCCGCGAGCTCGCGCAGCCAACTGAACTTCTCGGCGTCCCGCGGATCGACGCCTCCGGACACACGCTCCTTGTACTTCCAGTGCGCGGCCACGCCGTGCTCGGCCACGCGATGCATTTCGTGCGTGCGGATCTGCACCTCGATGCGTTGCTGGCCGGGCCCAATCACCGCGGTGTGCAGCGACTGGTACATGTTGGGCTTGGGCAGAGCGATATAATCTTTGAAGCGCCCCGGGATCGGCGTCCAGCGCGAATGCACGGCCCCCAGGGCCGCGTAACAGTCCGAGACAGACTCCACACAGATGCGGAAGGCGATGATGTCGAACACCTGATCGAACTCGCACTGGTTTTGCTTCATCTTGCGGTAGATCGAAAAGATGTTCTTGGCACGACCGCTGACGTCAGAGGCGAACCCGTGCTCGGCAAGGCGTGCCAGCAAGGTCTTACCGACTTCTTGAATGTACTTGTCGCGTTCTTTTTGCGACTTGCTCAACTTGGCTTTGATGTCGCGATAAATCTCCGGCTCCAGAAAGCGAAAGCTATGGTCCTCCAGCTCACTCTTGATCCGATGGATCCCCAACCGATTGGCGAGTGGCGCGTAAATCTCCATGGTTTCCCTGGCGATACGCTCTTGGGATTCCGGCTTCATGTGCTCCAGCGTGCGCATGTTGTCGACGCGATCGCACAGCTTGATCAACAGGACTCGGATGTCCTTGGCCATGGCGACCACCATCTTGCGAAAGCTCTCGGCTTGGCGGTCCTCGCGCGACGTGAAGTTGATCTTGCTCAGCTTGGTGACCCCATCGACCAGGGTGGCGATTTCTTCCCCGAAGTCCCCCTTGATGTCCTCCACGGTGGCTAGCGTATCTTCGACCACATCGTGCAATAGCCCGGCACAAATGCTGGCCGTGTCCAGCTTGAGGTCGGTGATGATTTCAGCCACGCTGGCCGGGTGCACGAAGTAGGGGTCGCCGCTCTTGCGCGTCTGCTCTCGATGCGCCCATTCCGAGTAGTAGTACGCCCGCCGAATCAGATCGGCATCGGCCCGGGGATGGTAGTCGTGGACTCGCCCCACGAGGTCTTCTAGAGCAAGCACTAGAACATCCTAGTCAGCTGCCAGTTTGCAGCGGACTAAACTACAAATTAACACCGATATTACCCTTGGCAAAAGACGACAAAAGCCACATAGCCTCGCGCGATTCGACAGCACCGGAGCCGGCTCGCGGGCTCGCGGACGTGCGGGAAAGCGCCGTGTTTCCGTGGACTTGCGCCCCCTTGGGCATCTACGTGCATTTTCCCTGGTGCATCAAGAAATGCCCCTATTGCGACTTCCTATCCCTTCCCATCACGCGCCAAGAAATCCCCCATATGGCGTATCTCGAGCGCGTCAGCGAGGAGCTGGCGATGCGTGCGAACGAGGTAGAGCTCGGTACGGTGCAGAGCATTTTCGTCGGCGGAGGTACTCCATCCTTGTGGGATCCCCGAGCGCTGGGCCGCCTGCTCGAGCGCATCGTTGCACGCTTGAAGGTCACACCTGATCTCGAAGTCACAGTCGAGTGCAACCCCTCGAGCTTCGATCGGGAGCTCGCGCGCGCCTACCGGGACCTCGGAGTCAATCGGGTGAGCCTAGGAGTGCAGTCACTCGATCCGGAAAGGCTCGAATTTCTCGGCCGCTGGCACAGCCCGGCCGACGCCCTGGAAGCCCTCGACGCAGCGCTGAGCAGTGGGATCCCCCGGGTTTCGGCAGATTTGATCTACGGCATCCATGGGCAGAGCGCCGAGCAGGCCGCCGAGGAAGCGACCCGGCTCGCCGGCACCGGAATCACCCACCTGAGCGCGTACACGCTCACCATCGAGAAAGGAACGCAGTTCGGGGCGCGAGCGTCGAAAGGTACCCTGCCGCTGCTCACCGAGGACATCGTGGCCGACTCCTTCTTGGAGGTCCATGCGGCGCTCACCGCGCAGGGATTCGAGCACTACGAAATCAGCAATTTCGCCCGGCTGGGCCACTACGCACGCCACAATCTCGGCTACTGGCGAGGGCACGACTACTTGGGGCTGGGCGCCGGAGCCTGGGGCACCGTCAAGGTCGCCGGGCACAGGGTCCGCTATCGCAACACCCCGTCCCCGGAGCGGTACCTGGATTCGCGGATGGCGTTCGGCAGCCTCGAAAGTGACTGCGAACGAGGGCTGGTGCAGAGCCTCGAGCCCATCGACGCCGACACGGAGCTTTCCGAGCGCCTGCTCCTGGGACTGCGGCTGATCGAAGGCGTCGATCTCGACAGCATCGGGCGGGAGTTGGGCATAGACCCATGGACACGCCAGCGCGGAGCAAGCATCGAGCGCATGGTGCGCCAAGGGAGACTAGAGCGGCGCGGTGGGACCCTGAGCATCCCTGTCGAGCGCTGGCTGCTCGCCGACGGAACCATCGCCGCCTTGTTGTAGCCAACGCTCCAGGTCCAAGAGCGCGCGTTCCGCGATGGCCTGATAGCGCGCCCGCTTTTTCAAGCGCGGATCGGGCCACGGCGGCAGATGGGCGAAAGTGATGTTGGAGGGTTGGTAGTCTTCGACCTGGCGCGTGATCTGCGTGATCAGCCCGCCGTGCGCCGTCGTGGCAGGTGGCAACTGGGGCTCGCGACCCGCCAGCCTTTCAGCAATGAAGTGAGCCACGAGCCAGCCCCCCGCGGCGCTTTCCACGTAGCCTTCGGTGCCAGTGATCTGTCCGGCGAAGTAGAGGCCAGGTTCGCTGCGAAGCTGGAACGTGGCGTCCAGCACCCGAGGCGCCTGGATGAACGTGTTGCGATGCACCGCGCCATAGCGCAGGAACTCGGCGTGCTCGAGCCCGGGTATGGTGCGAAAGATCCGCGCTTGTTCACCCCAGGCCATCCGGCTTTGGAAGCCCACCATGTTGTAGGCGGTCCCGGCAGCGTCCTCCTTGCGCAGCTGCACGACCGCGTACGGCCGGCGGCCGGTCTTCGGATCGACGAGACCGACGGGCTTCATGGGCCCGAACGCGAGGGTACGCTCGCCCCGCTCGGCCATGACCTCGATGGGCAGACAGCCCTCGAAGTAGCGCACGTCTTCGAATGGCTTGGGCTCGACCTTGCGAGCGGCGACCACCTCGCGCACGAAGGCGAGGTACTGCTCCTTGTCGAACGGACAGTTCAGGTAGGCCTGTCGTTCGTCGTCGGTGTCGCCCTTGTCCCAGCGCGACGCTTCGAACACCTTGTCGCGGTCGATGGAGTCCGCGGCCACGATCGGCGCAATCGCGTCGTAGTAGGCCAAGCTACCACGCCCAATGCGCTCCGCTATGGCGTCGGCCAGCGCATCGCCGGTCAAAGGCCCGGTGGCGACCACGAGCGGGCGCTCCGGAGGCAACGCCGTCACTTCCCCGACGACGACCTCGATGCCGGGTTGCTCCTTGATCAAGGCCGTCATGCGCTCGGAAAACCGTTCGCGGTCGACCGCCAGCGCGCCTCCCGCCGGCACCCGCACTTCGTGGGCGGTAGCGATCACTCGGGACCCAAGCCGGCGCATTTCTTCCTTCAGAAGGCCGACGGCGTTGGTCAGCGCCGCACCGCGAAGCGAATTCGAGCAGACGAGCTCACACAGGGCATCGCTGGTTTGAGCGGGGGTGCGACGCACCGGTTTCTGCTCGAGCAGGCGCACCCGAATGCCGCGCCTTGCCAGCTGCAAGGCCGCCTCGCAACCGGCGAGGCCTGCTCCAATCACTGTAACTCGCAGGACCACGCGGCAGCCTCGCGCGCCGCGGCATTCGGGTCAAGGCCCAAGCAACCTGAGCGCTCC
>CBFGRJ010000161.1:0-14785 GCA_965651135.1 uncultured Myxococcales bacterium | reverse complement strand
AATCAGCAACACTGATCCACCTTCACACCTCGATACCCCCATCTCGGAGTTCGCGCTCGGTCCCGCGAGCCCCCATGGGGGCGACAGCACGCGCACCACGCGTCGCTGGGCCCTCTAATGTTTGTGCTCTTTGTGAGCACTGTCGTCGTGTTCGCCTTCGGGGCTGAGATGCACCATGGTCATCATGCCGATTTCGGCGTGATCGAGGATGTGACAGTGGAGCATCCACATGCCGGGGCGTTCGTCGAAGTGCACGGCGATGGTGGTTTCTCCTTCGACGTGGACGTCGACCGTGTCTTTCCATTCTCTGACGGCAGGGGGTGCGCCGTCCATGGAAAGCACTTGAAAGAAGAAACCGTGTAGGTGCATCGGGTGGGCGAAGTCGAAGGTGTTCTTGAAGGTCCAGATGTGGGTTTCTCCGAGGGTCGCTTCGATGGGCGGGGCTTCCCAGTGGGGAACTCCGTTGATGCCGAGCTCCACCGTGTCGCCTATTTCGCTCATGGTCAGCTCCATGGTCAGCTCTTTGGCGTTGGAGAGATCGAGGGGCTCGATGGTGCGCCCCAGGGGGGGCAATGGAGCCTCTACGTAGGGCTCTTCGTCGCTGAGCTTTAGGGTCATCACCTGCACCTCCTCGCGTAGGAGGGTGCCGAATCCGCGATCGTAGGGGACCCAGCGCACGGGTAAGGTGGCCCCGGGTTCGGCGTTGGGTGTGAAGGTCACTTCGACGCGTTCGCTCGGCGCGACCACGACGGTGTCGACGGGGATCGGGTGTTCGCTCATGCCGCCGTCTCCCGCGAAGCGCACGAATTGTTGGCCATCGATGGCTAGCTGGTAGTAACGGGTGCGGGATGCGTTGAGCACGCGCCATCGCTGGCGACGCCCGCTGCGCGCCTTGAGCTCTGGGTTGACCTTGCCGTTGACCAGCAGCACGTTTCCCTCGCGCCCGAACAGCAGCTCCAAAGGCCCTCCCAGGACTTCGGTCTGCAGTTGACCGTCGTCCTTGAGGGTCATGTCGCTGAGCACCAAGGTGAGCTCGTCGCCCAGACCCTCGGGTTCGTCGGGATCGGTGACGACGATGGTGCCGTACAGGCCGGCGCCGACCTGTTCCGCGGAGCGCACGTGTGGGTGGTACCAAAAGGTGCCGGCATCGGGTGCGATAAAGTCGTACGTGAAGGTTTCTCCCGGCTGCACCTCGGGTTGGGTCACCCCGGGGACTCCGTCCACGTGGTTGGGTACTCGCACGCCGTGCCAATGTACGGTCGTGGGCTCGGGCAGCTCGTTCGTGAAGTGGACGATGACGCGATCTCCCTTTGCAACGCGGATCTCCGGCCCTGGCACGCTGCCGTTGTAGGCGAAGACTTCGGTCTGAATCCCGTCGAGGATCTCCAGTTGGGCGATCGAAGCGGTCAGATTTGTCTCGAAGACGTGGGGATCGGGCGAAAGATCTTGGGCGACGGCCACGCGCAACTCTGCGTCCCAACCGGCAGGCTGCAGAATCGCTGCGCCCTTGTCGCCCTTGTCGCTCTCATCGCCCTTTGGGCTCGAGCACGCGATCAGCCACGCTACCCACCCAAGCCACAAGGGTCGCCAATGCATGCCCAGCGCTGCCGAGCAAATAGCGTACCTCTTTCTCCGAACGTGCGAACTTCCGACGATTCGCACGTTCGGAGCGCGTGCTCGAGCGTGATTTTCGGAAAAGCTTGCGTGGCTAGCGAATCTGCACTCAATTTTTTCGCGCTGCGCTCAGCCCTAGTCGAGCTCGTCGGCGAGGAGCGCTTCCGCCAGCACGAGATGGTTGCTGACGTGCGTACGCATATCCGTCAGAAACTCGGCTAGCGCCGCATTGTCGGCCTGAGGGATGAGCGTGTCGTCGAGCAACGCCAGCACTTCTTGATGTGCCGTAACCTGAGCATTCAGGTACACCAGATCGAATGCGTCGCCTTGGGCTGCTTCGAGCATCGTGATGATGCGTTCGGACTCGCTCTGCAAGTCTTGACTGACGGAGTTCGGCTGAGGCGTTATCCCTTGCGCATCGGCCAAGTCGTCGGCAGCAGCTACCGCAGCAGAATGGTCGTCGACCATCATTTGCGCAAACTCGCGCACGTCATCGTCGTCCCCACGCGTCACTGCGATTTCGGACTGCTCGACCTCGCCCATGTTGGCGGTGCGAACCGCGTGCAGGATTTCTCCATCCATCAAGAAGGCTGCGCCGGCCATGCCGCCTTCGCCGCCCATGCCACCGTCGCCGGCAGTGCCCCCGCTTCCGGTAGCCGTACCGGTTGCGGTGCCACGAGTCGTGGTGCCGTTCGTGGTGCCATTCGTCGTTGAAGATCCACCGCTGCCCGTGCTGCCGGAGGTAGAGGTCGAGGTGCTCGTCGTGCGGGTCGTGGTGCTCGTGGTCGTGGTTTTCGACGGCCGGTCGTCATCGTCATCATCGCCACAGGCAACGACGACCGACATCATGCAACCAACAGCCAATGAAGATGCGAACGAAGATAATGATAATTGCCTCATAGAATCACCTTGGTCAGCCCCATGCAGAAAGCGAGCCGCTCGCAACCGTGCACGCGCGGTGAACTCTGGCGTAGGCGAAAACCAAGGTCATCACGGGACCTTGTGGACAAATCGATCAGTCGAGTCACCAGCCAGCGTGGCTCACCGAGGAATTCCGTGGCGCAGCAGATCGCCCCTAGTGTTCCGATCTGGAGACTGACAGTGCAGTCATGGATAAGGCTGCCTCTGAGGCCATTTGCAGCGACCCGAGGGTCGGCCGACCCACGGTGCTGTCCACTTCAAAGAATGCGTTCCGACCCCGAATACACGTTGAACGAATCATCGCGCGAAAATCCAACCAGCGTCAGGCCCGCACGCTCGGCGGTCGCGATGGCAAGCGATGTGGGCGCCGAAACACCGACGACGATAGGAAACTGCGCGGACACCGCCTTTTGCACGATCTCGAAGCCAACGCGCCCGCTCACCAGGAGCATGAGCTCGTGAGCCGGTAGCTTGCCGTCGAGCAATAACCGACCCACCACCTTGTCGACGGCGTTGTGGCGCCCCACGTCTTCGCGAATCACATGGTAGTCCCCACTCGCGGTGGCCGCACCGGCAGCGTGGCAACCGCCCGTTTTCGAGAAGTTGAGCTGGCCATCTCTCAGACCTTGGGTAGCGCGCTGCACCGTCGCAGCCTCGACACGCAAGGGAGCATCGACGCGGCCCAAGCGTGCGATCAAGTCGTCGATCTGTTGGCGACCACACAGGCCACAAGCGCTGCTCGTAAGCCTGCGAGGCAGCTCGGCTTGCGCAGGCCAATCGATGACGCAGCCAGGGCCGGGCAGTACGTCGATGCTATTTTGCTGACTTGTCTGCGGGCCGCAGTGGCGGATGGCTCCCAGCTCGTCTCGCGAAGTGATCAGCCCCTCTGCCAGCAAAAAGCCTGCAGCTAGCTCATGATCATGACCTGGCGTGCGCAGGGTCACTCCAAGCACGTCGCCTGCCACTCTGATCTGGAGCGGCTCCTCCACCACGACCCAGTCGCGTTGCACTCCTTCACCGCCATGTTGCGTGGCCGACGGCGACGATTGCTTGAGCACGTCGGCACTGGTGATTCCGGCATCGACTCGACCACCGGCGAAGCGCTTGGCCATGGGTTAGCCTGGCAGAGACTGGCCGCAGCTACCAGGAGCGACCACCAGCCTGTCCCAAGGCCGCAGCTCGTGTGCGTCCGCCGCGCGGCCAAAGCTCGGCGGCGCCCATGTGATCAAAGCATGGACGTGCGGTACCTGCTCGGGCGGCGTAGAAGGCGTGCTTCAATCGAGAAGCATCGAAGCGGTGTCGTTTTTCGCCAATCGGCGGGAGGCGGCGACCTGATCGGGGAATATCGGCATGAGGGTCTGTGCGACTGAGCGGCACTGGTGCGCGTTGTGGACTTGTCTTTGGGCCGCGGTGTTCGTGATGGGCTGCTTCGAGGGGCCGCAGGCCGAAGTCGAGGTCACGAAGCAACGAACCGACGAGATCATCTACGGGGTCGACGACCGCAGGGAGCCGTTCGAGTACGCTGATTCGGAGCGCTTCACGGAGTCGGCGGTGGCGCTGATTCCCGTCGATAGGTTGCGTGAGGAGCCCTCGGGCCAGCTCTCGTTCGATGCGCCCACCCTCGGAGAGAGCGCAGGGCTTTGCCCAGGCGAACGATTCGAAGAGCAGCCGAGCGCAGCCGAATGCAGCGGCACGCTAGTGGCGCCGGACCTGGTGCTCACGGCAGGTCATTGCCTGGTCAGTGTTCCTTGTCCACAGCTGCGCCTCGTCTTCGACTATCGCGTCGATCCGGACGGTGGACTCGTCAAGCTGACGCACGACCAAGTGTACCAATGCGGCGAAGTGGTGGTTCAGCAGTTCGATGCCGCCCTCGATTTCGCCGTGGTTCGACTCGAGCGGCCAGTCTTGGGTCGCACACCGGCGAGTCTTCGCGTCGGGGACTTGCCCGTCGACGACGGATCGAGCCTGGTGTTCGCCGGTCATCCGAGCGGCTTACCCTTGAAGATCGCCGGCGGCGCTCGGGTCAGCCGCAATCGTAGCGCCGAGTTGGATTTCTTTGCCGCTTCGCTGGATGCATTTCCCGGCAGCTCGGGTTCCGGCGTCTATTTGGATGGGTCGGCGCGACTCGCGGGAGTCTTGGCGCGAGGCCCTCTGCCAGCCTACGCGAGGGCACCCGGGGAGTCCTGCACGCGGCCGGTGCAGGTTGCGGAATCGACGTCCGGCGCCGTCGAGGCAACCTACGTGGCGCGCGCGATCGGCGCCTTTTGCGCTGTGGCCGACGACCCAATCCTGTGCGCCTGCGGCGATTCGCACTGTGATGCCGAAACTGGAGAGGACACCCGCACCTGCCCCGCGGATTGCGGTGCTGCCTGCGGAGACGGCGTCTGCAATGGGCCGGAGAGCGGTGACAGCTGCTACTCCGACTGCGGCGAGTGCGGCAACCAGGTGTGTGAGCCGTACGAGGTGGCGCACCTCTCGTGTTGTGGCGACTGCGGATGTCCAGGCGGATTTGCTTGCGGCGGAGGACAGTGCAGGCTGCGGCTCGGCAACGTCAACGGGGACGACCGGGTCGATGCTCGCGATGCACGGGCCATTCTCCGCGCCGCTCATGGCACGCCGCTGTCGCTCGACGAGCTGCTCGTCGCCGATGTCGACTGCGACGGAACGGTTGGCTCCGCCGATGCGGCGCACGTGCTCGCGGCGTCGAGACACGGCACGCGGCTGCCGTGCGAGCGCATCGAGGCCGTGGCAGCCGGAGGCTCGCACACCTGCGTCTTGACCGCGGCGGGAAAGGTTCATTGCTTCGGAAGCGCGCTCGATGGGCAGCTCGGTTACGGAAACGCCTGGGCCGACCGAGCCATCGGGGACGACGAGCTCCCAGCTAGCGTGGGTCACGTGGCTCTGCCCGCACGCGCGACTCAGATCGCCGCCGGTCGCCAGCACACCTGCGCGCTGCTCGACGGCGGCCAGGTGTTTTGCTGGGGCATCGGCGCGCAGGGGCAGCTCGGCCACGGCAATGTGAGCTCTATTGGGGACGACGAGCCTGCCCAGCTCGCTGGACCGGTGCCGCTGGGAGAGCCCGCCGTTCAGATCGCGGCGGGCGGCTTTCACTCGTGCGCCCTGCTCGAAAGCGGCCTGCTCAAGTGCTGGGGCGACAACCAATTCGGCCAGCTCGGGTATGGCCATGGTCACCGAATCGGGGACGACGAAATACCCGCGGAGGTGGCGGGCCTGAATCTCGGTGACCTCGTCGAGGTTGCTGCCGGCCTGAACCATACTTGCGTGCGAGGCGCGGACGGAGCGGTTCGCTGCTGGGGATGGAATGCGTTCGGCCAGCTCGGCTACGCAACCACGCTCGACGTCGGATTGGCTCGTTCTGTGGAAGAGCTCGAGCCGGTGTCCATGGGTGGCCCGGCCGCGGCCCTCGCCGCGGGCTGGACGAACACTTGCGTCGTGCTCCTCGATGGCAAGAGCCTCAGTTGCTGGGGCGATGGTGCGGCGCTTCAGCTCGGCAATGGAGCATTCTGGAACATTGGTGACGACGAGGTGCCCAGCGCGAGCCCGGCGCTGAGTTTCGAAAGCGACATCGCGGGCGTGTCGATCGGCGAGCTCCGAACCTGCGTGCTCTTCGAAGACGGCGGTGCCCGCTGCTTCGGGCTCAACAACTCGGGGCAGCTTGGACAAGGGCACACAAGGCCCCTGCTGCCGGGGACGACCGCGCGCGATTTGCCGGCTATCGATCTAGGAGCACCCGCTTCGGCGATTTCTGCGGGCGGGCCACATACGTGCGCCATTACCAGCGGCGAGCTCCGGTGCTTCGGCGGCAACGCTGCTGGGCAGCTCGGCTACGGCCACACCCGTTCCATCGGTGACGACGAGCCACCACGCGATGCGGGAGTCGTCCCCTTGCATCCGACGACGTCGAGTGCGTGGCGCTTCACGAACCCGCTCGGTCTGCGCGTGATGCGCACGACCAGGCCCATAGCAGGAGCTCAAAGCCGTATTGGATACGTCATCGAGAATGCGGGCCAGCACAGCGTCAGCGATTTTTCGCTGATTCATTCCTTGAACCTCAGCGAGGGCATGGGTGCGAGCGTCGAGCTGGACGACCTCTCGACGCCCTGGTCGGTTCCGGTCCTTTTGCCGCAGCCAAGCACCGAGCTCGCGAGCTTGATCTTCGACTTTACGGGTCATTCATTGAATCCGGGGCAACGGACCTCCGGAAGCTCGCCGAAGGGTGAACACGTCCGTCTGAACTTTGCGGACCTGGCCAAGACTTGGAATGAAGCCAACGACTACTCGGCGGCGGGACTCCGCGAGTGCGGAGTGTGGACGGTAACCGATCGTGTTCAGGTCCTCGATGACTCCGGTGGGGTCATCTACGGCTGGACGCGCGACTGATCGCCCATCGACTCGCCCGCGGGCGCACCGCGCCGCCGCTCGGAAGAGCACCGGGGCCACCCTTCGGGTGTCTCCCGTCAAACCAGCAGAACGGAGGATTCAGATGATGTTCACCAAAAACCGTTGCCGGCTCCTGGCAACCTGGCTCACCAGCGCGGGGCTCGCTGCTTGCACGGCCCCGGTTACGGAGGATACCCACGGCGATTGGCAGGCGGCCGTGGTCGGCGGGGACGACGCAGCGCCCGGAGCGTGGCCCTGGCAAGCACAGCTCTCCGTGCCCGGCTATGCACATTGGTGCGGAGGCTCCCTGCTCAACGAAGAGTGGGTCGTGACCGCGGCTCATTGCGTGGAGGGCTTTGCACCCGGCGATGTGACGGTGCGGCTCGGGGTACACCAGCGTTCGTCCATCGATGGCTGGGTTCAAGCGCGAACCGCGATCCAGCTCGAGATCCACCCCGATTACGGTACACCGACCGTCCTCGACAATGACGTAGCGCTCATACGAATGAACGGTCCGGTCCTGTACACCGCTCGCGTTCAACCGATTTCCATTGCGGCCACGGATCCACCGGCGAACACACCGGCGTTGGTGAGCGGTTGGGGCAACACGGCGCCCGGCTCCGGAGCCTCCGACATCTTGCAAGAAGGAGTGCTCCCGGTGCGGGACGCGACAACCTGCAATGCGGCGGGAACCCTACCAGGGACCGTGACGAGCACCATGTTGTGCGCCGGCTACGAAACGGGAGACACCGGCGGCTGCCACGGCGACAGCGGCGGCCCGCTCGTGGTGGCGAGCGGATTCAGCAATGGTTGGCGGTTGATCGGCTCCGTGAGCTGGGGTCAGGGCTACTTCTGCGGCACTTACACGGTATTCGCACGGCTCAGCCAGTTCGCGAGCTGGATCGCCGGCATTGCTGGAGGCTCGGGCGTCTACGGCGATGCCACGGGAGACGGCTGCGTCGACCAAGCCGACTACGACTTCGTCGGCGCGAACTACGGCACGCCACCCGCGGTCGACCCAGCCGCGGACCTCAACCTCGACGGAGTCGTGAGCTACCCGGACTTGACCATCGTCCTCCAAAACTGGGGCGAAGGTTGCTGAACCCAGCGTTGACCACCACTCGACAGACAAAGCACCAACCAAGGAGAAAAGTCATGCAGACAAACATCATCAAGCACCTCGGTAGCCTGGCACTAGTCACCGGCGCGCTCGCCTACTCCGTACCGGCATTCGCCCAACAGGAAAATGTGATCATCGTGATCGACTCGAGCGGATCGATGGCGACCGCCGCGCCGGGTGGCGATCCAAAGTGGGACATTGCCCTCGATCAAGCCGAGGCGTTCGTGAGCTTGCCCCACGCCGATCGTGAGTACGAGCTCTGGACGTTCTCCGGGGCGGCTTGGACACGACACTATAGCTTCGCCGATGGGGCCGGTCTCAGCGTCAGTCAGCGGCAAGCCGACGTGCTGGGGTTCATCAACAGCCTGAGCGGGCCGTTCTCGACCACCCCGCTCGCTGGCACGCTCTGCGACGCCGTCGATTCCTTGATCGCGCATGAGGCCACCGTCTTTCCGCCACCTGCCAAGCGCATCGTGCTGGTCACCGATGGCCTGGAGAACGCCACGAACCCGTCACACGCCTGCCACGGGAGCCCCAGCGCCACCCCCTACGACGAGACGAACCCCAACCGCGGTGGCCTGACGGTGAATAGTTGGGAGTGGCACGTCCTGAACAAGGCGATCACGGGCGATCCAAACAGTACCTCCAACCCACCTCCCGGTTTCGAGCTCTTGGTCGATGTGTCCGCGCTGTTCGACTACATTCCGACCGCCTCGCTGGGTCAGTCCGCAGACCCAGTTTTGGTCGAATACGGCCCAATGGGAATGACGTACTCGGCGCCACTGAGCCTCGAGGCGGTTGCATTCTTTCAAGGACTCGCGGAATCGACGGGCGGCACCTACACACAGATCGATCCCGCCACACCGCCACCCACCCCGGGAGACGTGAACGAGGATGGTTGCACGGACTATGACGACTACGTGCAAATCGTGACGTATTACGGGCAGCCCGTTAGCAATCCGGCCAGCGACCAAGCCGATCTGACGCGTGACGGGTTCGTGGACTACTACGACTACCTGGTGGTGATTCAACATTGGGGCGCTGGCCCCAACTGCTGAGCAGTTGTGAAAAACCGGGCGCCATGCCAAATGGCGCCCGGGGCACGCTTCTCAAGGGCAAGCCGGGCTTGCGATCGCGATGCCATTCTTCATGGCAAAGGCCAGGTTCTGCGCCTGGGTCGAAAGCGACAGCACTTCGTCGTGCGTGTCGTAATGAGCGAGCTCGCTCAGCTCGGAGCCGGACAGCACCAAGACCCCCGCTGTCAATTCGTCGCCGGCCCACGTCCAAGTCGCGAGCCGGGCGCGGGCCCCGTCCCAAGAGAGAATGCGTTCTACGGTGGTACCCGATGGAAACAGCCACTCGGCAACCACTTGAAATGAGCCCGCGCCAACCTCGAGCACCTGCACGGCATCGTACCCCACGACGAGCAGCTTCGAGCCGGCGCCCGCGGCCAGCGCCGGAGCTCGGGTCAGCTTGCCTTGCGCAACGAGTACGGGCTTGCCTTGACCCAGCTCGAACAAGCCCAAGCGCGGCTGGCGCTCACCGCCACCAGCGCTTTCGCGCTGCTCCAGCATCACGATGGACTGCCCCTCGGAAGCCGGGAAAACCTTGGCCGACACGCGCACCGGCAGATCGCTCGGCGGCTCGAACGAGAGCACGGCATCGAGCTCCGGAACCAGCTCGGTGTCGCCAGAGCCGCGTAGGCCCGAAGCGGGACCGAAACGCCGCACCCGAAAGCTCGTCGCGTCGAGCTCACTGAATTGAAATAGATACCCGCCGGCAAAGGCGAGTTGTGAGGGCCCACCGTCGAGCAGAAGTCGCCCGGAGACCTTGGGAGGAATCGCCCCCTCCGAGACGAGCCGCGTCAGCGCGATGCTAGCCACCTGCTGTTCGATCGGTGTGTTGAGCGATCGCACATTCATGAGCTCGGTCACGCCGGGCGACACCAGCACGCGCAGGGCCTCGAGAGGCTGGTCGAACACGCGTCCGCCCGCCACGGGCACCGGCTGTGCTGGGTTGGAAGGATCGATCCGATGCGCGGAATCAGGGCCGATCGCGTCGAAAAGACCGGAGCCCACCGGTAAGAGGCGCTCCGCAGCGCCATGCCAGGGGCCGGTGATCGGTGTGAGGCCGTCCTGTGCCACGTGCAGCACGTCGCGGAACGGCTGCAGGGCGAGCCATTGTCCTGCGAGCGACACGCGAACCGGGCTCGTCGTGCGCCGGGCCAGGTCCCGACAGCTCACGCCGCGAACGCGCTGAGACCGCTCGAGTGTGAGGCCGCCGTCGACCGTGTAGCGAGCAACACTCAGCTCGCAGTCGCTTGCTCCACCGCGACGCCACTGGACGAACAGGTCGTTGTCGCCGAACGCGACTCCCGTCGGCCAGGCGTCATCGGTCGGCTCCAGACGCCCAACCAGCGACAGATCGTCGGCGCGCACCACCACGACGCTGCCCGCCGCACCGGCGGGTCGAAGCTCGACGCCGCCAACGTAGTCGACCCCTGCGCTGAGCGATTCGAGCTGGCCGATGGCTTCGTTCTGTTGGGTGATCACAGGCGCGCCGTTCGAGGTATCGAGGACCGAAAGCCCGTGCAACGAGTCCGACACGAAAAGCCGATCGGCGCTCGGAGCCGAAGCCAGGGTGTCGCAAGAGACGTTCACGCTTTCTTCCGCCCCGAGGCTACCGTCGTCACCGATCGCGAAGCTTTGAACTAGTGGCTTGCAGGTGAACAGCCTACCTTGGCTGGCGGCGGCCCCGGAAAGCAAGCCAGCGGTTTTCGGCAGCTCGGTACGCGAAAGCAGCACCAAACGGCTACCGTCGATGGCGTACACCTCGATGCCCGCCTGCGCCGCTACAAAGGCAAATCGCGAGCCGCCCAAGGGCACGATGTGTCCGAACAAGCGATTGGTCCAATCGAGGCCGCCGCCAACCACGGCCTGCGTGTGCAAGCGCAACGGTGAAAAGGCGTAGTCCAAAAGCTCGATCCCCGAAATGGAGAGCCTGCCCAGGACCAACATGCTTTGGCCGGCGCCCTGGTTCATGCGCTCCAAGAAGACCACGTGCTCGCCATCCAGCACTTCGACCAACCCCTGCAGGCCGTTGGGGTCTTCGTGGCGAAGCCCACCGAACAGAGGCTGCCAACCCAAAACCGCCGGCTCACTCGAGCGAGGCTCTCCGCTGCACACGCCGGCCACGCATCGATCGGCATCCGTGCAGACGTTGTCGTCGTCGCAAGCGGTGCCGTCTTTTGCGACAGAGGTCACGCATTGCCCCGCGTCGCAGACTGCCCGAACGCACGCTCCCTGGGCGACACATTCGCTATCGCTGGTGCAACCGACAGGACCACCGCCAGAGCCACCGCCAGAGCCGCCACCGTCGTCTCCCGCTGCTCCGCCCAGGCCAACGGCTCCGCCGCTCGAAGTCTCACCGGTGCCTCCTGTCCCTACCCCTGCGGACCCACCCTGAGCACCGCTAGCCCCGCCTATGGGCGTCACACAGCAAATGCCGGTAGCGCTACGCGCGTGCTCCCCTCCGCTGCCAGGTACCGTGGCGCTGAGCTGGGACTCACGATCGGAGCAAGCGAGCGATGGCCCCAGTAGCCACACCACCCACACCACCAGAGCCGACGAGCTTCGATGGGGCATGGTCTATCTTTCCCTCATGAGCGCTTGAGTCGAGCGCCCTGCGCCGGCGCCCGCGAAAGTTCAGCGCTACCCTCACGATGGCGCAAGAGCAGAATCATCAAATCGCGTTGACCGCTCACACCGGTTTTCCGAAAGATCCGGTTCCAGAACGTGCCGATCGTGGCTCTGGCGCAGCCGAGCTCGTCCGCCGCCTCGTCGTTGTTGCGCCCGGCCAGCGCTAGCTGCAAAAGCTGTGTCTCTCGGGCGCTCAATCTATAAAATGTCGTGAACTGCGTCAGAAACTCTTCTTGCCCCAACAGCCATTGGACCGCCGCGAGCAGCACACCAGGCTCCAGCGGCTTGGGCAGCACGAGATCGCAGTGTCGCGCCAGCATCAGCAGATTGGCCGGGCTCAAATCACCGGTAACCATCAGGACCTTGGGCCACCCATACGCGCGTTTCAGGCCGAACTGTTGCGGAGCACACCCCGGATAGCGGCATTCTACATCGAACAACACGAGATCGGTGGCATCGAGCTCGTGCCCGTCCGTCAACGTCGGTGTGAATCCCGCCCCAGACAGGGCCTGACTCCAGATTTGCGAGACTGAATCAGACTCCGAAACGATCGCGATCCGGTTTCGTGAAATAGGATAGCACCCCGAGCCAAGGCGTGTTCCACCACCCATACCCTCTACTCTACTTGCCCATACTCGTCCCGCAATAGCAAAGTGCTCACTGTTGCTCCTGATCCTCGAGTCGCTTTGGTGACATTGAAGGGCGCAGCATGGTGACAAGCGCGGTTGACGCGTGCTGTCTTTCGAAGTCTGCAAGGCTCTCGCGAAGCTCTGATGAAAGCTTGCTCTGGACGCGCCACTAGATAGCGAGAGCACACGATGCCAAAACGCCACGCTTAGCGACTCGATAGCCTGCATTGGCGAATACCGGCACTGCCCTCCGATCGACTTGGCGAATCTCGGCGCTGCCCGCGAGTCGATGTCGCATATCGACGTCGCATACCGACATTGGCGAATATCGACGTCCAAGGCTGGCCACACCACGCGCGTTGGCATGACGGAGCTGGCCAACTCGAAGTTCGCGCAGCGTCACTACGCCGATGCAATCGTCCAATACGCGTTTTCGCGCGCGCCGAATCCCCAGGATGCCTTCCGGCGCCGTGGGCAGCGAGGATCGCGCTTTCGCTGGAGGTCAGGGTCCTACATCGGCGACGTGGATGATTCACGTCGATGACAATAGGAAATAGCTGCTGCTCCAGAAACCGTTCCCATCTGGTCCCGGGCGAGGTATCTCGACAGTGTGGGAAAGTTCGCAATGCAGGGCCGGGAATCGCAGGGTAATATGTCAGCTGACCTGGTGGCGGAAGTCCAGGCCTTGAGCGATCGCTCGCTATTTCTGTCAGCGTACCGCGCCGCGCAAGCGAGTAGGCCGCTGAGCGAGTGGGTAGAGCCTCGCCCGGCGTGTGTGGCTGCGCGGCTAGCCACTCACCTAGGCGCAAGACGCTTGGCAACACGACTGATCGCCCGCGCTGCGCGTCTTGCACCGAACGATCCGCTCGTCAGGTTCTGGTACAGCGTGGAGCTCCAGGCTGCTCGCGGGCCTCTGGCAACCTGGCTATACCTGCGAGGCTACGACCCGCCACCAGAGTCCAATCCCCAAGAGATTGCCGATATCGCAATGCTCAAGGTTCGCTTGCTGGCAGCGTATCGGGATTTCGCCACCGCCGAACGTCTGTTGAAGGAGATCGACCAGCACGCACTGGGAATTGGTGACTGGGCGGCAACGCATAGCTACCTGCTCATGCGGCAGGACCGCTATGCGGAAGCTCTCGAGGTCGTTCAGGTAGCCATCGCGGATCATCCGCAGGCGCGCCTGGCCGTGCAACAGGCGGCGCAGCTGCTCGAGCTGCTCGGCCGCGGACACGAGGCACTCGATATTCTGGCAGCAGCGGACGAGCGAATGGAGTCGGCCTCGGTAATCGCGCAAAGGGCAAGTCTGGAATACGAGCTCGGACTGTTCGAGGAGCAACAGGCGTCGCTCGAACGCTTCGCCGCGCTTTCGCCGCTTCTCGACCAAGGCGCCAAGCAAGAGTACGCCGGCCTACGGGCATCGAACGCCTATCGTCGAGGCGATCTGGAAGCAGCAAGGCGCTGGGGAGGTCAGGCCTTGCCCTGGTTCGAGCGCTTCTGTGAGAGGCTGAACGCCCCAGCAGAGCCGACCGCACAGCGCAAGCAACTGCAGGTACGCGCCGTCGTTCAGGAACATCTCGGGTGTGCTCCAGCAACGCTGGCCATGCTTGCGCGCTACTTCGGCGACGAGGTGGACCAGATCGAGGTGGCCGACCAGATTTGCTACGAGGGTACGGCTGCGCATTCCGAACGTCGGTGGGCGTCGGAACGAGGCTGGCTAGAGCTCGAATTCACCGCCAACTTCGACATCGCGCGCGAGCTCATCGATCGCGGAGTACCGTTTGGCATCGTGACGGTCGACATCGCCAGTGCTCACATGCAAGCGGTCGTCGGGTACGACGCACGCCTGCGCACGCTCTTGCTCCGCGACCCGATGTCATGCCGGACGCTCGAAGCCCATAGCGCACAATTCTTCGAGCAGTACGCCCCCTACGGTCCCCGGGCGATCGTCCTCTTGCCACCCACCGAGCTCGAACGGTTGAACGGGTTGACACTGCCCGAACAGGCCCTGCACGACGTGCTTTATCGACTACAGCTTGCGTTGGACGCGCACGACCGTGAGCGCGCCGAGCAAGAGCTAGCCAACTTGAAGAGCTTGGCTCCGAACCACCGGCTCTATCATTGGGGGTGCCGCGCCCTGAAGAGCTATGATGCGGACCCCTACGCCGTCCAGGCAGCGTCGGAAGCGCTATTGGAACTTTTTCCAGCCGAGCCCAACGCAGTCTTGTCAGTGCTCGGTTGCTTGCGCGAAACCGGTGCCCCCACCAGCCGGACCGAGCGTCTGGAAGCTTTGGTTGCGGAAAAGTCCAGCCTGTGGGTTTACCGTGAGGCGCTAGCTCAGGAGCTCGTGGAGAACGCCCGTTCGCGAGAGCGAGCACGCCGATTGATTCAGGGCGTCCTGC
>CBFGRJ010000160.1:0-14988 GCA_965651135.1 uncultured Myxococcales bacterium | reverse complement strand
GCCGAAATCCAATTGTCGGGTCACGGCCAGCGCGTAGACGACGCGTTTGACGAGTGAGGGGCTGCCGAGACCGGAGGCAAGCAGCACCTCGAGAGTGGTGGGGCGGGCGCGCAACACGTCCACGACACCACGCTCCTGCGGTGTGAGTTTGAAGCGCCCGACCGGCGCCTCGAAGTAGAGCTTGAGCTGACGCGTACCGATGCGCGCAATCAGGGCGTCGACCTTGGCGGCATCCGCAAACAGACGTAGCCCGCGCCACATGAGTGGCAACGGCTTCACTCGCGTCGGGTGCCCGCCCCACCGCGCCAAGAAATCGTTGCCCGCGTAAAACCCGAATACCGTTTCGCCGCTCAGGTTGAACAGATGCGACACCTTCTGGATCACTTGCTCTCGCAGCCCCTCGATCAGCTGCTCGTTGCTGATCAGCCCCTGCCGGCGCAACACTTGACCAAAGAGTTGCCGGGTCGCCTGCGCCTCGCGTAGCGCGCGCTCGTAGGTGGCTTGGTCGATACTGCCCTGTTCCACGAGAACCTGGCCCAGGTACGCCACCGGCTCCGCCGTCTTCGCCTTGGCGGGAGCGCCAGCCTGAAACAAGATCGCACTTTTCCTGCCATCCGGTTCCTCCAGTACCAGCGTGCCCTCCAGGGCATGGTCGAGAGCGTAGACCAGGAGCTCCGGAATCGGAGTTTTCGCGAGGTTTCCGGTAGCTGCGGCCTTCGGTTCACTCATCGACGCCCGATAAGCCTAGTCGACGAAGGCTCGGGTCACAATCCAGGCCCGCCCCCCTGGCAAACTTGGTTCGGTCACTGCGAGCTTGGCGGGTCGAACTTGTCTCGCTACCGTGACCCCATGGCCCTGGCCCAAGTTCTGGTGGTCGACGACGAACCTTCCATCCTGACCACCCTGAAGACTGCGCTCACCTTGGAGGGCTACGCGGTGGATGTAGCAGGCGGGGTAGCGTTGGCTGCCGAGCGAACGCAGAAGAAAGCGTACGACGTCATCTTGCTCGATGTCGCGCTGCCGGACGGCGATGGAGTCGAGCTCTTGGCGCGCCTGCGCAATGCCGGCAACGATGCCGTCGTGATCATGATGAGTGGGCATGCCACGGTCGACGCTGCAGTGCGAGCCACCAAGCTCGGCGCCATCGACTTCTTGGAAAAGCCATTGTCTACCGATCGCTTGCTGTTGGTGCTCGACAACTCACTACGTTTGATGCGAGCCGAGCGCGAAGCTCAAGAGCTTCGGCGGGCGGCAGGCTACTTCGACGAGCTGTTGGGTGAGAGCCGCGCCATGCGCAGCTTGCGCGATCAGGTGGGGCGCGCGGCCCGAGCAGAAGCCAGCGTGCTGATCGTAGGGGAGCGCGGCACCGGAAAAGAGCTGGTGGCGCGGGCCATTCACCGCGCTTCGCCTCGCGCCAAAGGCCCGCTAGAAAAGCTGAATTGCGCGGCGATCCCGAAAGAGCTCATCGAAAGCGAGCTGTTCGGACACGAGAGCGGCGCATTTACCGGCGCCACGAAACAACGCCGTGGCAAGTTCGAACGAGCAGGGCAAGGCACTCTGTTTCTCGACGAGGTGGGAGACATGCCGCTCGACATGCAAGCCAAACTGCTACGCGTGCTGCAAGAAAAAGAGTTCGAACGGGTCGGCGGCAACGAAACGCTGAAAACCAACGTGCGCGTGGTGGCCGCTACCAACCGCGACCTCGGTCAAGCCATGGCACAAGGCGAGTTCCGGCCCGACCTGTACGACCGGCTCAACGTGCTGCCTCTGAGTGTGCCGCCCCTGCGAGCGCGTCGTGAAGACATCCCACTTTTGGCGCAGCACTTTTTGGAGCTCGCCATCCAGCAGAACAACAGGCCCGGCGTGCGTCTGTCGGACGAAGCACTCGAGGCTCTCGCGGCGCACGCCTTTCCGGGCAACGTGCGCGAGCTGAAGAATCTGATCGAGCGCCTGGTGATCTTAGGGGCGGACGACACGATCACCGGCGCAGACGTGCGCCAAGCCCTGGGCACCAGCAATGCTCCCAGCGCAGCGGGCCTGTATCGACCCGGGGTGCCCTTCCGGGTGCTCACCGAGGAGGCGGAACGAACCATTCTCGAGGAGGCTCTGGCTCATCATCTGGGGCAAATGGCCGCTACGGCGCGTGCTCTCGGCCTGGAGCGCAGCCACTTGTACAAGAAGGCGCGAGCACTCGGTCTGCGCAAGAACAAGGACGACGAATCATAAACGGAATCATAGGCCGAGTCGCTCGAGCTCGCTGTTCTTGGGGTCGAGCTCGCGCACACGGTCGGCGTGCTCGCGCGCCTTTCGCTGCTGCCCGGCACGCTGGTAGCTTCTGATCAGCGCCAGGTGCCCCTCCACTTTACGCTCTGGCTCGGCTTCGCACAAAACCGCGCTTTCGAGCTCGAAGCGGGCCCGCTTGGCGTCACCGCTTCGCTCGAGCGCGGTCGCGAGTCGAAAATGAATATCGAAGCTCGAGAGGTCCGCCCACAGCGCCGCCTCCGCCAAGGCAACGACGTCGGCGTGCCGGCCTTGCGCGAGATACAGCTCGAACAGTCGCGCGAACAGCGAGCCATTGTGTTGTTCGAGCAGAGCGAGTTTTTCGAGCACGGCGGTCTCCGCCTTTTCGTCGCCCGCAGCGTAAGCCAAGCGATGCAGCACCGTCAGAGGTTCTGCCTGGGTGGGGTCAAAGCGGTGCGCGGCTTCGAGCGCGGCGCGGGCGCCCGAGCGGTCCTCTTGCGCCGTGAGCGCCTCGGCCAAGAGCAGCTGGGTCCAGTACCCGTCGTGCCCCTGGCTAACCAGACGCTTCGCGTAGCCCGCCGCCTCTGCCGCTTTTTTCCCCTCTAACGCGAGACGCCCGGCCAAGTGGAGCGCATCGGGAGCATTCGGTTCTCGCTCGAGCACTCGCTCGAGCGCCGCCTGAGCAGGCTCCAGACGGCCGGCGTGATACTCGTCCAACGCTACTCGCAAGAGCACCTTTGGGTCGTCCGGGGCTTCTGCACGTGCGACCTTGACGCGTTCGCTCGATTCGGCTCTCAGCGGCGGAACGAATTGCTGCTCGTAGCGTGCCAGCTGCCGACGCGTATGTGCTCTGAAGCGCCCGTCCAACTCTCGACCGCTCAGGCCGAGCACGCTCTGAACCACCGCTTCGGTTGGGGTGCCGGAGCCCCAGGCTTGCAGCATACGGCGCATGGCATCCATGCCGTGATTTTCGACGAGCATCGTCAAGATCTTGCTCGAAGCGTAGTACGCTGTAGCTACGTCTTGCATTTGCTCGGCGCGCGTGAACGCCCGCGACATGGCGCTCACCTCCGGGATGCGCTTGCTCCTGAGCGCCTCGAATAGATCGGGATCGTGCTCGCGCGACCACTCGGCCCTCGCGATCAGGGTCTCGTACTCGGCCAACCCCTCGGTGAACCAACGGGGCACGTGGTACTTCGAGAGCTGAATGTGAAACACGTGGGCGAGCTCGTGCCACAAGGTCATGCCCAGATTGAATTTCTCTTCGGCCAGGCTCATGCTCGCCAGCGTGCGCCCGAAGCACACGCCTTGAATTGCCGTACGGGGGAGTCCGCTGGTGCGCACCGAAAAGTGTTCGCGCGTCGAGTAGAGCTCGATGCCTATGGGAGCTTGGGGTTCGAACCCATAGTGTTTGACCATGACCGCGTAGGCTCGCTCGAGTAGCTCTGGCACATACCGGTCCAGCAGCGCCTGCTCGGCCTTGGGGTAGCGAATCTTGAAGCGTCCACGCTCGACACTGACGTAGTCCGCAGGGATGGCCTTCTCGTAGAGATTGAGCGTGTTGAACACGCGCACGTTGAATGGGTCCAGCTCGAACGCCGTGCGCAGCGAAACGATGCCCGCGTCGTCGTCGCCCGCGCGAATCAAGTTCAGCCCCAGCCTGCCATGCGCATTGGCGTCACCCGGATCGAGGCGCACCGCTTCTTCCATGAGACGCACGATTTCTTCGTAGCGGTGCTCCCATTCGGCGTACTCGCCAACGATTTGATACACGCGCGAATACGTCGGATTTTTGTCCAGCACCGCCTGCGTGGCGCGCTCGAATCCGGCAGCGTCGTCGGCCAAGAAGCGAACCGCAGCAGCCAAGCTCAAGAGCTCGAGATCGCCGGGTCGCCCCTCGAGGCCGGCCTTGATGCGCTGATCGGCCAGCTCGAGCTCCATGTCCCGGAGCGCAACCCCCGCCAGCACGGCGTGCGCGCGAGCGTGCTTGGGGTTGACCTCGAGCGCCAGGCGCGCCAGGCGTTCCGCTTCGTCGAAGTCGAACGCCTGCACCAAGCGCACTTCCGCCAGCCACACCAGGGCGTCCGGGTGGTGAGGGGCGAGCGCGAGCGCTTCGCGCGTGACCTCTTCGGCATGACCCGGATCGTGTTTTTCGAGGAACAGCTCCGCACGCCAGAGCAGCGTGGGCAAGTGCCCCTTTTGAGCCTGCTCGGCCAGATTGAACGCGTCGTTGGCGTCGCGCGGCGCTCTGAGCAAATGGGCGGCACGGCCCACCAGTGCCAGGAGTGGTCCGTCGGTCTCGGTGATCCGATCGGCGTTGTAGTCCTCGATCAAGGTCATCAACACGGGCTCGGCAGCGTCGCGCTGCCCCTGCTCCAGCAAGATCTCCCCCAAGAGCAGGCGTGCGGCGCGCGCCTTGGGCTCACTCTGGACCGGGGCCAGGGCACGCTTGGCCGCTTCGAGATCACCGGTTTGGCGCCATGCCCGCGCCTCGAGCACCCGGGCCGGCACCATGACCTTGCTTGGCTTTTTCACCAATGGCTCGACCGCCTTTAGTGCAGCCTGGTAGTCGCCCGTGAGCAGCCGGCATTCGGCAAGTCCGAGCAGCGCCCGCTCTCGGAACGACGAGTTCAGAAGGCTCTCGAAGGCGCGCGCCGCCTCGGCGTAGCGACTTTGCCGGAGCGCGCTCTCGGCGTCTTCGAGCTGTTGGGCTGGGCTTTTCGCCACCACCGCGGCAGAGCGCGGAGGCTGCGAAACGGGTCCGTGGCTCGTGGCTTGGTCGCAAGCCAGGCACGAGACGAGCGAAGCGAGATAAACCCAGCGCGTCATCGTGCTCATCTTGGCCGAGGGCTTCGGCATGCGCTACACCCAAAGCTCCTTCTAATCGGCTGCAACGCGGACCGTGTCACCGGTGGTGAGGCCGAGCAGTCGCGCAGCGCTGGAATCACGCGCGGCGATTTCCAACGTGTCGAAAGAGCCCACCAGAGCCATGCACTCGCCCGGCTTCGCGTCGGCATAGGTTCGCATCAACGGCAGGAGCTGCCCGGCCGCATGTACCCGGCAGCTCGAGCCAGGTACAAGCCGCTCGGCATCGAAGTCAGTGATGAGATTGCCGAAGTGATCGACCGCCACGATGCGCGCCAACGAGGCGTCGGCCGCGGGCTCCTCGACGACATGCGGCGTGACCGCTGGCTCGGCCCGAGCCATGGATTCGAGCGTCAGGGTTCCGCGCGCCAATTCGGCGGCAGTGGGGCCGAAGAGGTCGCGGCCGTGAAACGTGGCGCTGAGCGCGCCAATTCCGAGTTGCTCGGGCTCGATCACCCAGGCGTGCTCGGGTGCTTCATTCAGCAGAAGTCTGTCGAACACGCCGTTGTCGGGGCCCACGAAGTAGTGACCCCCCAGCTTGAGCGCGAGCGGGCGGCGAGCGCTCCCCACCCCGGGATCGACGACCACCAGATGCACCGTGCCCGCTGGGAACCAACGGTACGAGCGCTCCAGCCAAAAACTCGCGAGCGCGACGTTCTGCGCGGGAACGGCGTGGGTCAGATCCACGAACACTGCTCCGGGAAAGCGCCGGAGCATATTGCCCTTCATGACTCCCACGTAGGGGTCGGCTTGGCCGAAGTCCGTGAGCAGCGTCACGATGCCGGAGGGCTTCATTGTTGGCGAGTTTGTTCGGCCTGCCGCCAGCGGGTCAAGCGGCGAGGCCAGCCCGTATGAGGGTTCTGCTGGCGATCGCGCCACAGCGAGCGAAGCAGCCGTGTGACCGTGTTCGACAGCCAGTCCGGCAGCTCAGCGTCGCTTTCGATCGCTACGTCTCCGTTGGCCGGATCCACGCTGGCTTGGCCCTGCACCACCGAGCCACCGAGCTCCACCGTGAGCCGATAGGCCACCACCGGACTTGCGGCGACGAGACGCAGAGTGAAGCGAGCCCCATGTTCCGGCTGCATGACGCGCACGGTATCATCGGATATGGAAAGCGAAAGGAACCATTGCCATGTTCCTCCAATTCGTGCAGCAGAACGAACCCCGCGTCGATCTGGACGGGCTTGCCCGAGCGGCCGAACGCCATTTCGACGCCACGCTCAGCCCGGGCGCGCCGAGCCCTCTGGGCATTCGCGTTCAGTTCACGAGCCAGCCCTACGGAACTGCGGCCTTCACACTGCGAGCGCGGGCCTGTACCGAGTCGGACTATGCGCGCCTCGAGCCCGCTGAACGGGCCAACCAGAGTCACGGCATGGCGGGGCTCGGCCGCCGCTGCACCGCGCTGTGGGAGGTGCTTCCCGATCCGGGCACTCCTGCTGCCGCGTGCTTTCACTTCGGTGCGCTGCTCGCTTCGGTGGCGCTGGGACCCTTGCTGCCGCCCGAGGGCGACGGGCTCTACGGCGTGCGCTCCGCGCGTCTCCGCGCAGAAGCCATGTTGGGTCGCGCAAAGTCAAAGTCCGAATGATGCCTGCCTACGCCGTAGGAAGACGTAGCCGCCGCCTACCCCACGCGCCAGCGCCGCTCGCGGAGTAGTGCCCAGGCACCCGAGCTCCACAGTGGGCGCACAGGTCACCGTTGAGGTGATAGGCCCCGATGCGGTACCAATCGCGTTCGACGACAACTCCGCCGCACGCAGCGCAATACGTAGACTGCCCGGCAGGGTCGTGCACGTTGCCCGTATAGACGTACCTGAGGCCGTGGGCCTTGGCCTGAGCGCGGGCCCGCGCCAGCGTCTCGGGCGGGGTAGCGGCGACGTCTCGCATGCGGTAGTCGGGGTGAAAAGCGCTGAAGTGCAGCGGGACGTCAGGGCCCAATTCGCTGGCGAACCAGGCGCACAAGCGATCGACCTCGTCTTTGGAATCGTTGTGCCCGGGAATGAGCAGCGTCGTGACCTCCAGCCAGACCTTCGTCTCGTGGCGCAGGTACTTCAAGGTGTCGAGCACCGGCCCCAGCGCTGCGAAGCAAAGCTTCGTGTAAAAGCCGTCCGTGAACGCTTTCAGATCGACGTTCACCGCGTCCATATGACGGAAGAAGTCGCCACGAGCGAGCGGGGTGATGTAGCCCGCCGTGACCGCAACTGCGTGGATCCCCATTTGTCGACACGCCTGCGCCGTATCGATGGCGTATTCGGCGAAGATGACCGGATCGTTGTAGGTGAACGCCACGCTCGAGGCTCCCCATGCCTTGGCCGCCTGCGCCACCTGCAAGGGGCTCTTGCTTTCGCTCAGCGCTTCGATCTGGCGTGCCTTGGAGATGTCCCAGTTCTGGCAGAACTTGCAGCCCAGATTGCAGCCGGCCGTGCCAAAGCTCAGCACGCTGCTCCCGGGGAAAAAGTGATTCAGCGGCTTTTTTTCGATAGGATCGAGGCAAAACCCGGTGGCTCGCCCGTAGCCGGTCAGCACGATGTCGTCGCCGACACGCTCGCGAACGAAGCAAAATGCACGCTGATTCGGCCGCAAGCGACAGTGCCTGGGGCACAGATCGCACTGCACCCGGCCATCGGCAAGTCGGTGATGCCAGCGGCCCCGCACGTGGGTGGTCGGTTGCTGCTCGCCCTCTCGCGCTCCAGTAGCGCTCGTCATGGCGAAAAGCTACCGCGCTCGGAGCCCGGCCGCCAGGGCACTCAAGATTTCGTCATGAGCGTCGATAGCTCGACCTTCGCTTCACGTAGCGCCGCAACCTGCGCGTTGGTCAACTGGGCAATGCCGTTCAGCGCCAACGCCAGCATCGAATCCCACTCGCCCTTGGGTACTGCTGCACCTTCGGCGGTCCCTTGAATTTCAACGATGCCTCCCGCTGCGGTCGCCACCAAGTTCAGGTCGACGCGCGCCGTACTGTCTTCCGCGTAGCAAAGGTCGAGAGCCAACGCGTCGTCGACGTGACCCACGCTGACCGCCGCAACCTGATCGCGCAAAACCGGACGCGTCAGCTCGCCACGCGCTTTGAGCTTTGCCAGGGCCAGCGCCAACGCCACGAACCCGCCCGTCACGGACGCGGTGCGCGTGCCGCCATCGGCTTCCAGCACGTCGCAATCCAGCACGATGCTACGCTCACCGAGCGCGTCCAAGTCCACTGCTGCGCGCAACGAACGCCCGATCAGGCGCTGGATCTCGCGCGTTCGACCGCCGAGTGGACGTTCGCGACCATCGCGCTTCTCGCGGCGCTTGGGGTTGGCGCGCGGGTGCATCTGATACTCCGCAGTCAACCAGCCCTTACCTTTGCCCACCAGAAACTCGGGCACGGAGTCCTCGATGGAGGCAGTCACCAGCACGCGGGTTTTTCCGGTGCTGATCAGCGTCGAGCCTTCGGCGTACCCGTGAAACCCGGTGATAAACTGGAGTGGTCGAATCTGATCGAGCGGTCTGCCACCGCGCTTGCTATAGGGCATGGGCACTGCTCCTAGCACGAATTCGTCACCGACGATGCAAGACGAAAGCTTCAAAGTCTCCGAGATTTTTCGCTCGATCCAGGGTGAAGGTGCGAGCGCCGGCTACCCTTGCTTGTTCGTCCGGCTAGCCACCTGCAACCTGCGCTGCGTGTGGTGCGACACCCGCTACAGCTGGGACTTTGCCCAGCACGACTACGCCAAGGAGGTGCGTCGCCTGACGCCAGAGGAGCTTTGCCAAGCCATCGTCGAAAGCGGTGAGTCGCGCCTGGTGTTCACTGGCGGCGAACCTCTGTTGCAACAGCAGCTGCTCGCCACATTGCTCGAGAAGCTTCCCGAGGAGCTCTATATCGAGGTCGAAACGAACGGCACGCTGGCGCCCGCCCCAGCGCTCGAGCATCGGGTGAACCAGTGGAATGTTTCGCCCAAGCTCGCCAACAGCGGCGAGTCGCAGGCGAGGCGCCTGCGCAGCGAACCGCTCGAACGCTTCAAGCGAACGGAGCGCGCTTGGCTCAAACTCGTGGTGGCCACTCCCAGCGACTGCAAAGAAGCCGAAGCGCTGGTGCGCGAGCTCGGTTGGCCTGCGCAGCGCGTCATGCTCATGCCCCAAGCCCAGCAGCTCGACGAGCTGGCGCGCCGTGGCCCAGCCGTGGCCCAAGCCTGCAGCGAGCTTGGGTTTCGCTACTCGCCGCGGCTGCATCTGTCGCTCTACGGCGGCGAGCGCGGCCGCTAGTCACTGCAAATCTCCCCAAACGGTCAACGCCGCCGAGGTTTCGGGATCGATGCGCGCTGGCTCGCGGCTCACCGAGCGTCGCTCGCGAGAGGCTCTCTCGGAGAGAAACGTCCACTTCCACAGCGAGCTGCCCACGAAGCCCTTCGCCTCCAGCACGTCGTTCATGCAGGCTGGATCCACCGCGAGATCGCAGAGCGTCGGCGTCTTGCCCAGTTCACCGCTCAGTCGCCAATGCCCGAGCCGAGTCGCGAACCCGTTGCCCAAGGTAGCCCACATGGGCCGACCCGCTAGCGGTTGTCGCCCCGAAGCCAACTGGAACAGGTCGATGCCCTGCATGGTTTTGGGTACCTCGAGCCCCAACGATTCCATGAGGGTCGTGGCCACATCCACCGACGTGGCCGCGGCGCCGCTCTCTTTGCCGGCGAGCCGTCGACCTGGGAACTTGACCAGCAGCGGGACGTAGAGGCGACTTTCCTCGAGAGGGCCCGCCGGGTCGTAGGGGATGGTCGGCGGCTCGCCTGCGCCGACGTCGCCCATCACCATCACCAGGCTGTCTTGCCAAATGCCGAGCTTCTCCATGCTTCGGGCCAGCTGTGCGAAGGCAGCGTCCTGCTTCTTGAGCGCGGCTGCTTCGAGTCCACGCAGCCGAATCCAATCATCACCATCCAAACGGCGTGAGGCGCGTTGGCGCCGGTTGCGGATATTGCCCAGCGCAATCGCACCGCGCCGCGCATCGATGGCCCCGTTGTACTCCTCGGGTTTCAGTTGGGCAGCCTCATTTTTGGCGACGTCCCACGGCGGGTGCGCTCCTCGCAGGTGGATCAACACCAGACGGCGAGCGTTCGGAGCGCGCTCCACGTCGGCCTTGAGCCAGGCGGCCGCCCTTTCCAGCGGAGCATGGGCTGCTTCGTCACTCACGGGAGAGATGACCTCGTGCACGTCCCAGGAGTCCGAAAACCCGAACGCAGGAAACGAGGTAGGGACACCCGTGAACATGGCGGTATGTCCCGAAGCCTGCTTGAGCACTCGGTTCACGGTCGACAGGCCCTCCGGCAATCGCGCAGCTTGATCCTCGAGCGTGTGCTCGCGCGGCGGCAAGCCGGTGAGCGCCGATGCCAGCACCGCACTAGCCACGCTGGAGGGGACGCGGTAGTTGGTGAATGCGGTTCCAGTGCGGACGAGCTCCCCGAACGCGGGCAGCTGCGCGGACGAACCCCACGGAGGCAGCGTCGCACGCCTAAGACCCGACAAGACGACCAAAACGGCCGTATTGGTGCGAGGAGCAGCGCTTGCCGGGGCACCCGTTCTGACCAGCATGGGATCACCGAACGCGACGCGGCCCACTCCCTTCAGCTGCCGAACGCCAAGCTCGACTCCGATGAGCTCGCCGGCGTACTTTCCCAACGGCAAGTCGATAGGGGTCCACCCCGCGGTTTCCCCTCCCGACAGCTCGCGCTGTTCCAGCGTCACGGCGGGTGCCTGCTGCCGAAATATGCGGACCTCCGCGCGACCATGGCCGTTGCCCCACAGGCCCAGCCAAAGCTTGAGATGCGCGTCCGCAGAAGGCCAGATCGGGCAGCGCACGGTGCTCTGCTCGCGCAAAGCGATGGCTCGGCGTGGCCGCTTTTCGAGCACCACGTCCGAAACGATGTCTTTGAGCGTGGGGGCGGCGTACTGGTCATCGGCATCGTCCGGCGACGCCAACCTGATCCACTCGATCTCGGCGTACGCGCCTTCGGCCCTTGGCTCACCGCGCGAGAGTCGCAAGCTCAAGCGATGGCGACCTACGGCGAGCTCCGTGCCACCGAACTTGAAACCCACGACCTTCGCTGCATCCGCTGACAGCCGCGCCGACCCCAGCCGCTTGCCATCGATGTAGGCGGCCAAGTGCCCCGACCGACGACCGCGCACGCGCGCGCTCACGTGCAGCGTGTCGCGAGCCTCGGTCAACCAGAAGTCGTAGTCGAGCTGTCTCGAATTGACTTCGGCAAAGCTGCCACCTCCGTGTCGGATGAGAGCCACGTCCTTGTCGAAAGCCTGATCGAAGCTGCGTTGCGTTTCGGCCGCAACGCTTCCCACATCGATGCTGTGACCGCGGTGCGACACGTCGCAGCTATCCAAGAGCTCCAGCAGATTCACGCGCTCGGGCGCCGCGGGTTTCAGGGCTTGGCTGGGCGAGCTCGCTTCCGGCCCGGTTGGCTGCGCTTTTGCGGGTTCTTCGTCGTCGCGACAGGCACCCAACAGCGCTGCCGATGCGACGAGCAACAACCCAGCTAAGCGAAAGGGCATGGGGCGCTTGTGTAGCCGACGTCGGCGCCCGGCGCTAAGTGCACCCACGAAATAGTGAAGGATCAGCGCTCTTTACCGCCGATGTCGAGCAGCGTCATGCGCCCCGCTTTGACCTCTGCGGCAAACTCGTGCTCCGTGCCCTCGAAACGAGTCTTCACCGCATGCTTGCCAGGCGGCAGCGGCACGATGCGGATCGGACCGCGCCCGGCGAATTCACCGTCGACGTAGATCGTGTGCGCGTCGGGGGTCATGATTTTCAGGACGCCTTTGTCCTTGCCCAATGCCAACCCAGCCGGCATGGGTTCTTCGGTGATGGATACCCCCGGTGTGGCGGCGGGCGCTGCGGCTTTCTGCCGTTCCGGGTTGGCTGCAGCCGTTGACTCTGGTTCCGACACCTCCGGCGCTTCTGCTGCCTGCTCGGGTGCTGCCTGTGTGCCTTGCACCAGCGCGACGTCGCCGGGTGCGGGCTCACTGAGCCAGGCCACCAGAGCGCTCATCCCGGCATAGGAAAGCATCATGGCAAGCACCGCGAAGCCCGCCACTTTCAGCATTCCGATCAGGTCGCGCGGTGCGTCGCGCTGGCTGCGCTCGCGAGCGGGTGCCGGCTGCTCGGGGGCAGCGGGCGCCGGCTGCTCGAACGCCGCGGGCGTGTCGCTACCGACCTCGCCGTCGGGCGCGCTCTCGGCATCCGCCAAGCTCGGGGCGAGTGGAACCTGGTCCTCGGGCGGCGCGGCCTCCGCCGGCGCTGGCTCGACCTCGTGGCGGGCAGCGGGGCTCGGCGAGGCAAACGCTCGGCGTGGAAATTCGATTGGCTTCGCTTTCGGTAGCAACTCCGACGCGGCCTCGGTGGTTTTGGCCGAGTCCGTGGCCACCACCTCCGGCACATCCTCGGGGTCGTCCGTCAAAAGCGCGGCCAATTGCTGGCCCGAAGCGGGCGTCTCCACCAGCGGTGCCGGCGGCTCGGGAGCTTCAGGCTCGCTCTCGTCCTGCAGTTCGGCGACGGGAGCCGCGACGGCTGGAGGAGTGCGGGTCGCCATGTCGCTGAGCGGAACATCCTCTCGCTCGTCGGCCGCAGGCGGCTCGCCTGCCGACCGTTCTTCTAGAAGCGCCGACGTGAACCAAGCGGCGTCATCCAACACGACTTCGCTGTCCGAGCTCGACCGAACGCGCTCGCGGGGGGTCACCGCGGGTGCTTCGGGAGAAAGCTGGAAGGTGAATGCCGGTGGCCGGGTTCGGGACTTTGCGGGCTCGCTGCTATCGGCTCGTGCCATGACTTTCTCCTGGGCGTTGTCTAGGTTCTCTAGGTTCGACTCGGGAGCACGGACCACGCGGGCTACGACACCCCGGCGCGCCAGGTCGAACAATGTGTGCATCATCAAGTCGGGCGACACCTCACCCGAAAGCAGTAGATCGCTGGGCTTGGCGGCCTCGTCGAGCCGACCGAGCAGGCGCTGAATCGGGCCAGGTGTCAGAGACAGGTACGTGGCCAGCTCGGCACGATCGAATTCGATTCGTTCCAGCTCGGCAAGCGGCTCTTTCGAAAGCGCGCTCTGACACTCACGGGCATGTCGAATCGGGGGTTCGAGCAGGCTCCGAAGGTCGCCTTCGAGCGTTGCCGAGCACGCGGTCGTGTCCGGCGAGACGAGAAAGCGGCCGGCGCTCACGCCGAGCAAGCTCTTGATGACCACAGACCCCTGGGCCTCGGCACCCTGGGCACTGGTGCGACGGGCGGCGAGCACTCGGCCTTGACGCACGTCCAGCGTGTAGCTGAAGAATGCGTCGCGGAACTCCAAGCGCAGATTCTCCGCGCTGTTGCAACAGAGCTCGAGCACCAAGCGAGGCGTCAGTCCGTCGAGCCGCCCTCGCACCTCGCCACCCTGTGAGAGGCGCGCTTCGACACGTGCGCGAGGCCGCATCACTTCGCGCACACGCTGCACGACCGTCGACGCCGCCGCCTCCTTGCGGAGGTAGCCGTCGGCGTTCGCCCCCAGCTCCCGCATACGCTGCAGCAGGTCCTCTTTCCACGACAGCAAGATCACGGGGATGTCGCGAACTGCAACGTCGCGCTTGAGATCACGGCACAGGGCAAAGCCGTCCAGACCCGGCATCAAAATGTCGCTGATCAGCAGGTCGGGCCAGCGTTCGCGAACTAACTGAAGTGCACTCGTGCCGTCGTAGGCCTCGATCACTCGGGCCCCTACGGCTGTCAGAAGTCCGCTCAAGAACCAAGTGACGGCGGGGTCATCGTCCGCGACGACGATGGTGCGTCCCGACAACGATACGCCGGTCTCGTCCCGAGCCTCGGGCCCTCCACGCTCGCCCGAACGGCGCTCCCGATCGGCCCACGCCGCCCACGGGATGGCGCCCTCCGGCCCGCTCGCCTCGAAGCGAACGGCGCCCTGGCTGCGCAACGTCACCAATTCTCTCACGCGCGCGACGGTCGCCCACACCGCGGCCATGACATCGGCACCCTCGCCGAAGGCGACGTGCGTGGCCTGCGTGCCGGGCGCTGCCGCCTGGGTCAGGCCCTTGTCGAGCTCCTCGGCAATGCGGGCGCATAAGCCGCTGACGGTCAGGTCTCCGAGCGGGCGCTGCTCGCTGCGTGCAGTGATCGGGCTTTCGGTCAGCTCTTCGAGCGTGTGTCGCAACGTGTCGCTGCTGACCGGCTTGGGCAGAACCCGCGTGGCTCCCAACGCCGTCAGGTCGCTCGGCTTTTGCGATTCACCCAACCCACCTACGACGATGCTCTTGACCGGCTCGGTCAATTCGTCCTCGGCCAGGCGCTGAAGGAAGGTCCGGGCACCTTCCGCCTCCGCGTCCACGATCACCAGGTCGGGGCCCTGGATTCTGGCGATTTCAGCCGCCGCCTCCAAATCGTCCGCGCGCTCGAACTCGATGCTGTCACTTGCCACCGCGCTGGTCAGCAGCTCTTCGAGGTCAGCGCCTCCGAACAGCAGCAGCGACAGCGGCCACTGCCGGCTGGAAAGGCGGCCAGGGGCCAGCTCGTCGGCCACGGGAGGTCTCAGCGAGGGCTGTGCTCCACCCACCAGTGAGGGGACCAAATCGAGCACGCGCGAAACCTCGGCCAGGTCGGCGGGGCGAGGCGCTTGCGTCGCACGAGCGACGGCGCGCTCCGCTTCACCGAGCGCCTCGGCAACGCTGGCAAAGCCGAGAACTCTGGCCGCGGCACCCAGGGCGTGGGCGCGCCTCAGCAGGGCGTTGCGTCGCGCGCGATCGGCGGGCTGTGCCTCGAGCGCGCGCAGTGCCGTGCGGAGCGTTTGCAGACGCCGACCCAGGCTCGCGACAAAATCCTCGCGTGCCCCGCTGAGGCGCGCCTTGTCGTCCACCGGCTCGG
>CBFGRJ010000159.1:0-14990 GCA_965651135.1 uncultured Myxococcales bacterium | reverse complement strand
GCCGGACTCAACCCCGTTCCACAGCCCGGGCCCAAACCCGCCGGTAAGCGCCCCAACTTCGTTCAGCAAATCCGTTCCAGGTACCCCTTGTCCGGCCGACTGACGGACTGATTGTCGAATTTTGCACGGTCCGACTTTTACACCCGGCACTCATTATTTGGCGGCAGGTGAGCCGTGGGCAAGCAGTGAAACAACTAGCCCCTCTGTGAACACCATTGCTTACCAAAGCGAGCTCGACTCGCTCGAAATCGGCTCCCTGACCACGAATCCGCCATCGGGCAGTCTCGCTCTCGCCGAGCTGGTTTACGCCGAGACGGAGCAGCTCACCCCGAAACAAGAGCTCGAAAGCCACGCCCACAGCTGCCACGAGCTTTCTATCTTGCTGCGTGGTGTGCTGCGCGTGAGCACCAGCAGAACCGCGGCGGGCGAACAAGCCGACGACGCGGACGACCAGCTAGAAAGCAGTGTGCTCGTGCAACCTGGCGAAGCCATCTTGTTGCCGCGTGGCGTAGTTCACCAAGAGTCACCCGCCAGCGACGACGCCGTGCTGCGTGTGGTCATCGGCGTCAACTGGTCCGGCTACGACGAGGCCTCGCCGCTGCACCTGCACGACCGAGGCGGGCGTCTGCATGAGCTGGCGGCTTGGTTGTCGGTCGAGCGTCACTCCACCTTCCCGCGCGCCCACGAATACCGGCGCGCGTTGGCCCAGAGCGCGCTTGCGGAATTCGAGCGCCTCAGGTTCGATGCCTCGAGCGCCATCGAAAAGCGCACGCGCGCCTATATCATGTCGCGCTTGAGCAAACATATTTCGCTCGAAGACATGGCCAAAAACGCTGGCATGAGCCGCCATCATTTTTCGCGCCTGTATCGGCGCGTGACCGGCCAAACGCCCACGGAGTATCTCAGAAGCCTACGCCTCGAGCGGGCTCGCCACTTGATTCGCACCACGCCGCAGCCTCTCAAGGTGGTGGCAGCGCAGGTGGGCCTGGCCAGCGAGCACCACTTGAGCCGGCTGCTGCGCAAGAGCTTCGGCGTTGGCGTGCGTGACCTACGCGGGCGGTCCCATACCAGCTCGCGCCCCGCAGCAATGTCTCGCCCGGACTGAATCGCACCATCGACAAGCAAGCCTCAATGCTCCACCTTGCCTGGAGCTAGACCAAACCTCGCGGCGCCGTCCACCAGCGTTCCCGCAAGAAATTGGTCGACGACTTCGACCAGTTCTTCTTCGTAGACCGGGCCGCCCCAGAAGTAGCGGAGCTTGCCGGTTTTATCGAAAAGAAAGCTGGCAGGCAGCATCCCCGGCCAATTGGGATTGAGGGCTACCTTGAACGGACCTAGCGGCCTTTCAGCGACGTAGCTCGGTAGTTTCGCACCGTGCTCCGCGAGAAATGCAATCGCCTGCTCGTGCGAGCTGGGCTCGTCCACGCTGACCCACTCGACCCCGATGCCTCGCGGCTCGAGGTTTGCTTTCAAAGCCACGAGCATCGGTAGTTCCCGACGGCAAGGACCGCACCAGCTAGCCCAGGCATTGACGATGACCGCTTCGTGGCCTGACTCGCGCACTCTCGCCAGAAGCCCAGGACCCGTGACTGGAATCAGACCGGCGGCTGTGGCAGGGGGCGATGCCGCACGACCGTCGCTGCCCTCGGGCCTTGCGAGCGACACTGCTGGCGCGACAGCGGCCGTAGCACCAGCGGTCCTTTGACGCTCGACCGGCCGCTCGCGACAGGCAACCGGCACGGCGAGCGCGCCAACGACAACGCAAACAATCCGGAAAAGACGCATGACGGGACCGTCCGTCTACCACCCGCCGCGCGTGTGGTAAAGCAACGCCACCTCGTTAGCGGCTTGATTTGCGTGGTGGCATTGGCGCCTCCTGCACCAACCGCTCGCAGATGTCCGCGCGCCTGTAGCGGCACACCTCCACCACACGCCTCATCAGGTTTTTGGCGTAAGCGGGGTTGGGCTTCACTCCATCGCCGCGCAGGTACATCCGCGCCAGCGCATAGCAGGACTCAGGCAGATTGCGCTCGCAGTGCTTGATGTACGCCTTGAATGCCAAGTTGCGATATTGGGCAGCGCGTCGCACGTCCTTCGCCACGAGCGTGCCGAACTGATAGGCGTCGGCAACGCGAACGCATTCGTCCGCGACATCACGAATGCAGAGCCGCTCGGCCTTCTTCAGTGTCGCGTCATCGCCGATAGGGCTGTCATGGGGCGATGGGATGAGATCTACTGGCTCTGCCGGCGCTGAGCTCGACCTGGCGGGCTCGGGCAGCGCGACTTGCTGGCCGCTAGGCTGGGAGCTCGCGGACCTTGGCGGCTGACCGACGGGCGCGGAGGCTACCCTCATCTCGGCCCGTTGCTCGGCGACGACGCGAGCCGGCACCTGCGGGGCATGCAGCAGCGCCAGGGCGCCACCGATCAAGCCGCCTCCACCGACGGCAAGCGATGTAGCCAAACGTGAGACCTTGGTTCGGACCATGAGCACGGCGGCGAGAGCTCAGACTCGATCGAGCGCGCTGTAGAGCTCGATCGTCTGCGCATTCTCAGCAACGGCCGTAAGGAACACCTGTTTGAGGTCGGCATCCGAAATAAGCTCCGCTCGGGTCCGCAGGCGTTGATAGGCCTGCTCCAGACGTGTTTTCGCCTCTTCCGACCGGCCGTTGGCGCGCAGAGCCAGGACGAGGCTCAACCGAACCAGGGCTTCGCCGAAGTTGAGTCTGGTCGTCGCACCTACACCGCCGTTGGCTTCGGCCGCCAGGCTCAAGCCCGGTTCTGGTGCCCCTTGGGCCAAACGCACCAGCGCGAGCGTAGCCAAAGCCATGGGGCGGATCGCCGGGACGGCATCCAAGATTCGAACGGCTTCGCCGGCTACGCGCTCGGCATCGGCGAGCGCGCCCTGTTTCAGTAGCGCGTTCGCCAAATAGCAGCGAACCGCGCCGGCGAGGCGCGCGTTGCCATGCCGATCGAGCTCGACGATGGCCTCGACCAGGAGCGCTCGTCCAGCCTCTTCGGATCCGGACTGCGCGAGCGCTCGCCCCAGCTGCGCTTGAGCGATCGGAATCGAATTCGACAGGCCCATGCGTCGAGCCACCTCGAGGCCTTCGCCGAGTTGGTCCTGTGCGCGGGCGTACGCGCCCATTTCGACGCAGGCAAAGCCAACGCTGATGCGCTGTAGGCACGCGTTGCGCAGGTCTCCGGCCAACTCGAATTGTTCCGCAGCGCGCGCAGCGAGCTCGACGCGCTGACTCGCATCATCCAGCGCGCCGGCGCGAACGGCGCGCGCCTCGAGGATCCATCCCATGGTGGCAGGTCCAGGCGTCACGGCCGTGCAGTGCTCGTCCACCCGAGCCAGCAGCGATTCTGCCAGCTCGAGCTCGCCGCAGAGCACGAGCTGTGTTGCACCCCGGCTCAGCGCAATCATCAATGGGCCTTCGTTGTGCGTTGAGAGCTCCGCACCAAGCAGGCGCCGCGCCAGCGAGGCGTAAACGGACTGCTTGCCCAGCTTGCCCGCCGTCGCCAGAGCCTCGCCGCAGGCGCGACACCACAAGGCGCTGAAGGCACCCGCCTTGTCGAGCGCCTCCAGCGAGCGCTCGAGGCAGTCGGTGTTGTCGCCGAGCCACTTGCTCGCCTCGGCTCGAACCAAGATCAGACGCACCTCGAGCTCACCGTGCGCGCCGGCAGCGCAACCCGCCTTCGCGCGATCGCGAGCGCCTTGCCAATCATTGCCGCTGAGCGCCTGCTCGGCTGCCCTCAAATGCCAACCCAACGCGCGCTCTGCCGCTCCACCCAAGCTGAAGTGCTCAGCCAAGACTACCGCGTCGGTGTCACCCTGCGCCTCCAGCCATGCTCCCGCTGCCAGGTGCGCGCGCTCGCGATCTTCTGTAGTTAGGGTACCGTAGGCAGCCTCGCGCCAAAGGCTGCTGGTGAATTCGAACTCGCGCTGACCAGGGAAACGGCTCGATGCGCGAGTGCTGACGATTTCTCGCTCCTCGAGATTCTTGAGCACCTGGCTCAGCGCCGGGCCCGACACCTTGCCACCCAGAAGGGCCCCTACCCCGGCATCCCAAAAGCGCCGCCCGAGCACGCTGGCAGCGCGCAGCACGCGCCGAGCGTCCCCACTCAAGCGTTCGAGGCGCGCTTGTGCCAACAAGACGATCGCCTCCGGCGCTGCTTCGGAGCCGAAATCGGCACGCAACAACTCCTCCAGCCAGAAGGGATTGCCCTGAGCTCTGCCGACCACCCGCGCCACGACGTCACCGTCGGCGTCCTCCCCCAAGACGTCCCGCACCAGGCTCTCGCTGGCTCGCCGGCTAAGCCCAGTGAGCCTCAGCTCGAGCAGACCCCGACGCGACCACAGCTCCGGAAAGACTTCGTGGATCTCCGGTTGCCCCAACGCGACCACCATGAGCGGCTCTTCACTCAGGTTGCGCAAGGCAGCATCCAAGAACTTGACGCTGGGCAGATCGCCCCAATGAAAATCATCGAGCACCATCAACACCGGGCTCTGGCGGCACTCTGCCGAAAGCCAGTCCTCGAACGCCCGCAGCATCTGATCGCCGGCCAGAACGTGATCCAAGCGAGCGGCCAGCAGCTGAGAGCTCGTGGCATCCGCCAACGGCGCATTGATCAGCTCGCATAGAAACTGGTGCACTCTGTCGAGGTCTGGCGAGGGAACGGATCGACCCAAGCACTCCAGAAGGATCCGTTGTTGCTCCTCGTCGGGTGCGCCCTCGCCGAATTGCGCGAATCCACGAATCAACCGGGACAAAATCGAGAACGGGGACCCGATGCCGGTTGGCTCCCCAGCAGCCGTCATGATTTTCGTTTCCGGCCACTCGCGTCGCACCTTGCGCAAAAACTCGTAGGCAAGGCGCGTTTTTCCGATACCAGAAGGCCCCGTGACGAGCACGGCTCTGGCCACCGACTCTTCGATGCATTCTTCGAGCGTGGTGCTGAAGAACGACAGTTCTCGTCGCCTTCCGACGCAGCGTGTATGGCGCCCCAGAACCGTGCGCACCGCTTCACCCAGCTCACGGGTTCCGCCGAGCAGTAAACCTTGCTCCGTGCTTCTCACGTCGAAGCGCACATCCAATAGATCTGCAGTGACTTGATCCAAATACACGCCGGCGTTGGCTCGCTCTGGCGGTGCTTGCGAAGCGGCGATCAAGGCGGCCGAAGCTCGCTCGATAGCGTCGCCTTTGGGTTTCACCCCACGAGTCACCGCCCGGCCGGTAGCGACGGCGATGAGCGCGTTGGGAACGGCCGCGCGAATATCCAATGCGCAGCGGGCCGCCGCCGCCACTTGGTCCGTCGCGCTACCGCGATTCGACAAGATGGCCAACACGGAACCATCTGCCATCTGTTCCGGGTTCACCCCGTGAAAGAGCGCGCTTCTCACGACGGCCTCGAACGCGTCGCTTGGCATCGAGCTCAGCAAAATGATGGAGCTGAGGCGCTGCTCCACGTCGGTAATCGCGCTTTCCGACAGGGGCCCGGCCGGTCCGCTCAGCGTCTCCTCACTCAGAGGCCCCAAACGCTCGAGCGACTGCACGACTTCGCGCGCATGCGCTGGACGCTGGTCGGCAGCCTTGCTCAGCATACGGTGAACCAAGGCATCCAATTCCGTCGGCACATAGGGCGCCAGCGCGGTCACTCTCGGCACTTCGTCGACCAGAATGCGAGCGAAGAGCTCCATCAGCGTCTGGCCCGCAAAGGCGCGCCTCCCGGTCAAGGTTTCGAACAACACACAGCCCAGACTGAACACGTCGGCCGCGGCGGTAATCTCCTCGAGACCTTGGGCTTGCTCCGGAGCCATGTAGCCGGGCGTCCCAATAGGGCTTCCCACGTTCGTCAAATGACGAGTCGCCGTGTGCGGACGGGCGACTCCGAAGTCCAGGACTTTGACGCGCTCAGGATCGGCATCCACCAAGAAGATATTGCGAGGGTTCACGTCGCGATGCACGATCCCCAAGTCATGCGCCACCGCCAGTGCGCGCGATACCTGCAGCACCACCCGTACGGCCTGGGCTATCGTGAGCCGGTGCTGCTGCAGGTGCTTGGCTAGGTCGTGGCCCTCGAGCCACTCCATGGCCAGGTACATCTGCATGCCCTGCGCCGTGCCGTGCGCGACATAGCGTACGATGTTGTCGTGAACGAGTCCCGATAGCAGACGCGCTTCGCGAACGAACCGATCCTGTTCCGCACCAGGGCGCAAAAGCTTGAGAGCAACGTCGATGCCCAGCGTCTTGTCGTGAGCGCGATACACGACGCCCATTCCACCCACGCCGGCGACGCCATGCACCTCGAACCTGTCATCGACCGTCTGGCCCATCGACCATTGAGTGTCCCCAATCAACGTCGTCGACTGCTCGGCTGATTGGTACGCGCGCTCGCCTTGTTGCTCGGCACCGTCACGTTGCGGTGCTCGCCCGAGCGCGTCGATGCCGCCCGAAACCTGGGTCCTCCCCACTGGGGCGCTATCCCTTGTCTTGTCAGGGGGCACGTCTCTGCTCATCTGCCTTGCTCAGTGTAGCGCCGACACCGGCGCAGCGTAGCACGCCCGTCCGGTCATGGGGCCTCGCACACGACCAGGCAGTCTTGCTTGCCTGTTGGATGCCGGAGCGCGATGCTCGAGGGCCAGCGGCCGAGCTGATTGGCGGGCTGAAATTTCACGCTGTCGACATGACCTCTGCAATTCAACACGGCGCACCGTCCGCGCTGGCGGCTCTCGGGAGGGGGTACGTGGCGCGACGGAACTTATTCAACTTGTTCGGGATCAAATGTCGGATTCTCTCGCTCGACGGTCGCCCGCTTCTCTTCGTCCATCTCAAGGCATTCAGACTCAGAGAATGCATCACCGTGTATGTCGACGAGGCCATGTCACAACCTCTGCTCGGCATCCAGGCTCGGCAGATCATCGATTTCAGCGCCGCCTACGACGTCTTCGATCATTCGACGGGGCAACGTGTTGGAGCACTGCGCCGCCGAGGGCTCAAGTCGATCTTGCGAGACGAATGGGACATTCTGGACGTAGCCGATCAGGTCATTGGTCAGTTGATCGAAGATTCGCAGCTCATGGCGCTACTGCGACGGTTTTTGTCCAATCTGATCCCCCAGAACTATCACCTCTCGATACACGGAAAGACCAGCGCCACCTTCACCGGCACCTGGAACCCGTTCGTCGTCAAGCACACCGTCGATCTCAGCGCTGACATCGAGGGTCTGTTGGACCCAAGGCTTGCCTTGGCGGCGAGCGTGCTGCTGCTTACCGTCGAAGGCAAGCAGGGTTGACCTGTCACGGACGCACACTGGGTCCAATCTCTTTTTGGTCACTTTTTGCGTCGAGCCTCGCGCGCTTGGCGCGAGATGCGCTCTAGCGCCTCGGCGATCGCCGCGCGCGCCTCGGGCGACGGATCTCCGTCACGCATGCTTTCTCGCTCGGAGACTGCGTCCGCTTTGGGCACCTTGTGTTGCCGAGAAGCGCTCGCACCGCCCTGGTCCGACTTGTTTCCAGGGCCCCGCCGGCGAGTGAATCGCGGCAAGCAACGCTTCACGATCTGGCCGAAGCTCACCGATTCGACGCGCATGGCTCGGAAGATCTGCCAAGCCTCCGCGCCGTCGAGCGGGGCCACGGGCAGCAAGTTGAGCGCGATGATCCACAGGTTCGTCTGGACCCAAGCGTGCTGTAATTGGAAACCAAAAGCACTGGTCGGCTCACCGAAGACTCGAACGTACGCGAGCGTGCCGCCCAGCAGCATGGCTTGGGCGAGCACCCCCCCCCAAGCGATCACCGCGTGCTCCAGCCGCGATGCGTTGCCGTGCCAGCTGCAAAAGCCGCCGAAGCCGTGCACCACCACTCGCTCGACGCCGAACCCCATGCAGCGCACGAGGTACGCATGCCCCAATTCGTGCCACAAGATGAGCACCGTGAACCCGAGCCAGAAACCTGGCACGATGCCGAGGCCGCCGAACACCAGAAGGCCCAATGCCAAAGACCAATGCAGCACGATGGGAGCCCCACGATAGCTCCCGATTTTCAGCGTGCCTCGCTCGGACATCACGGCGACTGTAGCACCGAGCGTGCGCCGCCACCACGCGAGCCTTTCGTCGCTTGGACCAGAGTTGGCTCAGCCTACCCAGCGGCGAGCGTTTCTGAACAGCCGCATCCAGGGGGAATCTTCCCGCCAGTCCTCTGGGTGCCACGAGAGCTGCACCGAGCGAAATACGCGCTCGGGGTGTGGCATCATCAGCGTGACGCGACCGTCTTTGCTGCAAACCCCCGTGATGCCACGCGGCGATCCGTTGGGGTTGTCGGGATAGCGGCGTGCAACCTGGCCGGTGCCATCCACGTATTTCAAGCAGCACCAGGGCTCCGCCAAACGACCCTCGGGATCGGCTTCCGAAAACTCTGCGCGTCCTTCGCCGTGGGCAACGGCCACCGGCAGGCGCGACCCCTGCATGCCCGACAGCAACACCGACGGCGACTCGTAAACCTGCACGAGACTCAAGCGCGCTTCGAACTGGTCGGATTCGTTGCGCACGAAACTGGGAAAGTGCTCCGCACCCTGCATGAGTTCTTTGAGACCAGCCAGCGCCTGACAGCCGTTACATACGCCCAACGCAAACGTATCGTCGCGCGCGAAGAAGCGGCGGAACTGCTCGCGCAACGTGCTGCGGTGCAGCACCGACTTTGCCCACCCAAGGCCGGCCCCCAGCACATCGCCGTAGCTGAACCCTCCGCAGCCCACCAGCCCGCGAAAGCCGTCCAGGCTGACGTCGCCCTTCAACAAATCGGACATGTGTACGTCCACCGCAGCAAAACCAGCCCGATGGAAAGCGGCCGCCATTTCGAGCTGACCGTTGACCCCTTGCTCACGCAAAATGGCTACTTTGGGGCGCTCTTCAGCCCGTTCTACCAGCGCACGCGCAGGGTCGAAGGCGAGGTCGAAACTGACCGCGACACTGAGCCCGGGGGCTTTCGGATCGCAAGCGCGCTCGAACTCCTCGTCGGCACATCTCGGATTGTCGCGCAGACGCTGAAGCTGAAAGCTCGTCTCGGACCAGAGCTTTCGGTATTCGAAACGCGACGCGCCGAGCACCTCGTCGCCCTTGACGCTGAAGCTTACCCGATCATCGCTGCTGAGCCCGCCGATTGCATGAACCGCACTACCCAAACCGACGTCCCGAAAGCACTGAAAGACATCGGCGCGGTCGGAGCGCCGAATCTGCAAGACAGCCCCCAGCTCCTCGTTGAACAGCACCGAAAGCACGCGCGCTTCGTCGCTCGAACCGCTGAGCAGCGCATCCAACGACACGCGAAGGCCCACACCGCCAGCGAACGCCATTTCGCATAGCGTGACGAATAGCCCTCCGTCCGCACGGTCGTGGTACGCGAGCAGCTTACCCGCGCGGTTGAGCCGCTGCACCGCATCGAAAAATCCCTTCAGAGCAGCGGGATCGTCGACGTCGGGAACATCGGTGCCTAGCTGGTTGAACACCTGGGCCAGCGCGGAAGCCCCCAGGCGAGCCTTGCCTCGCCCTAGGTCGACCAACATCAGCTCGGTGTCTCCTTGCGTGGTGCAGAGCTCGGGCGTGAGCGCGCGCCTCACGTCCGCCACCCGCGCAAACGCCGAAATCACCAACGATACGGGGCTCACCACCGACTTTTTGCCGGCATCCCAGAGCGTCCGCATCGACATTGAATCTTTGCCGACGGGGATGGTCAGCTCGAGCGCCGGGCACAGCTCCATGGCGACCGCTTGGACGGCATCGTACAACGCGGCGTCTTGCCCGAGGTGCCCCGCCGCAGCCATCCAGTTGGCGCTCAGCTTGACGTCGCCCAGCTGGTCGATCGGCGCGCTCGCTAGGTTGGTGATCGCCTCTGCCACGGCCATACGCGCTGACGCGCGAGCGTTGACGACAGCCATGGGCGTGCGCTCGCCCACCGCCATCGCCTCACCGGCATAGCCTTCGTAGTCCGCCAGCGTCAGCGCTGCGTCGGCTACCGGCACTTGCCACGGGCCGACCATTTGATCGCGGGCGGTCAAACCGCCGACGGTGCGGTCGCCAATCGTGATGAGAAAGCTCTTGTCGGCGACACACGGCAGCCTGAGCACACGCCGAGCCGCTTCGCTCAAGGCCACACCCGCCAAGGCAACTGGCTCTTCGGTCACAGCGCTTCGCCCGACTTCTCTCGTCATCTGGGGGGGCTTGCCGAAAATCACCGAGAGCGGCAGGTCGATGGGATAGTCGCCGAACTGACGGTCGTAAACCTTGAGCTCTTCACGCGCGGTCGCCTCGCCGACAATGGCGTACGGGCAACGCTCTCGCTCCGCGATGGCTGCAAAAACCTGCAGGCGATCGGGAGCTATCGCCAAAACGTAGCGCTCCTGAGCTTCGTTGCACCAGATCTCCAACGGAGTCATTCCCGGTTCCGCGCTCGGAATACTCCGGAGATCTATTTCGGCGCCGCGCCCCGAGTCGTGCACGAGCTCGGGCAGGGCGTTCGAAAGCCCGCCAGCGCCCACGTCGTGGATACTGACGATCGGAGATGCTTCGCCAAGGGCCGAGCAACGGTCGATGACCTCCTGACAACGCCGCTGCATCTCGGGGTTGTCCCGCTGCACGGAAGCAAAATCGAGCTCCGCATCGCTCGACCCGCTAGCCATGGAGCTGGCGGCCCCTCCTCCCAAACCGATGAGCATGGCCGGCCCGCCCAACACGACCAGCTTGGCACCGGGCAAAATCTCCTGCTTTTTCACATGCACGGGGCGCACGTTGCCGAGCCCTCCCGCCAACATGATGGGCTTGTGATAGCCCCACATCTGCACCCGGCCCGCCGTTTCGCTCGCTTGTTCGAACGTACGAAAGTAGCCGCACAGATTGGGCCGCCCGAACTCGTTGTTGAACCCGCACGCCCCGATGGGACCTTCCAGCATGATGCTCAGCGGCGAAACGATGCGCTCGGGCTTGCCGTAAACCATGTGCTCCCACGGCTGCACGAACTCGGGAATACGCAGATTGGAAACCGAAAAGCCGGTGAGCCCTGCTTTGGGCTTTGCCCCTCGGCCGGTAGCGCCCTCGTCGCGGATTTCGCCCCCGGCGCCGGTCGAAGCGCCCGGGTAAGGAGAAATGGCAGTCGGATGATTGTGGGTCTCCACCTTCATCAGGATGTGCGCCGCTTCATTCGTCGCCGAATAGACTCGTGTGCCTGGGTCGACCCAGAAGCGATCGACCACGCTGCCTTCTATGACCGCGGCGTTATCGCTGTAGGCCGACAGCACGCCCTCGTGATGCCGCTCGTAGGTGTGCTGGATCATACCGAACAAAGAGCGTTCTTGGGCTACGCCGTCGATCACGAACTTCGCGCGGAAAATCTTGTGGCGGCAGTGCTCCGAGTTGGCTTGTGCGAACATCATCAGCTCGACATCCGTCGGATCGCGTCCAAGCTCCGCAAAGCTCTGCTCCAAATACTCGATTTCGTCTTCGGTGAGCGCCAGGCCGAGCTCACGGTTGGCCTGCGCCAAGGCTGCCCGGGCGTCTTGTCCCAAATGCACGCTTTGGGCAGGTGTCCCGCTGCGCTCCGCGAAGAGCTCCGCTGCAGACGCGAGCTCGAAACGAACGACCTGCGTCATGCGGTCATGAACCAGCTCACCGACTCGCGCCAGCTCGTCCGCCGTCAGTTCTCCGCCCATGACGGTGTACGCTACGCCGCGCTCGACCCGGATCACGGGAAGCCCGGCTCCCTGCAAGATGTCGGTGGCCTTGCTCGACCAGGGCGAGATGGTGCCTGGGCGAGGCATGACGAGCACCAGGGCTCCTCGCGACTCGCTCTTGGGTGGTGCGCCGTAATGCAAAAGCGCCTCGAGCTTGTCTCGGTCTCCGCCTTCGATGGGAGCGCTGGCTTGCACGAAGTGGACGAATTGTGCGGTCAAATTCGTCACCGAAGGCACTTGCGCGCGGACTACCTCGAGCAGGCGCCGCAGCTTGAACGGCGACAGCGCGACGGCCCCACGCAACACCAACGGAGCGGAGGGCGTCGACGTCGTGGCGGAGCTGACGGTTGGCATGCGGCCCTTCTTGCGCAGCGGGTGAAAGCTGGCAAGGCCCCTTATGCCACCGAAGCCGAAGGTCCGCAAAAACCGCTACCTGGTTCGCCTCTAGCGGCCAAACCTCAGCGTCACCACCGCCAGCGATCGCAGCATGTAGAGCGCATTGACCGCGACGTACGGATAGAGATAGAGGTCGAGACGGCCCAGCAGCGCCGCGTACAAGATGTACGACGGGTAATGAATCAAAAACTTGGCGACACTCATGGGAATCGCCAGCAGGCGGCCTGCCCATGAGGGCGCAGCCGGCGCCCCTCCGGCCGGAGTAGCCGGCGCGATCTCCGCGCGGCGCTCGAAGGTGGTCATCGCCGTTCCGGAAGCGAGCGCCACAAGGCCGACCAGCCCCACCATGAGCAGCCACGCCTGATCCCGCTCCAGAAACAGGCGCACCGAGACTGCTGCCAGAATGGCGAACGCCTTGAGCTCATCCATCAAGAAATCCAAGAGGTGACCCGCAGTCGACTGAATACCCCGCCAGCGGGCCAGCATACCGTCGGCGCAGTCGAGCACGTACGAGAGCTGATAGACGACGATGGCCGTGACTAGCCCGAGATAGCCAGGCCACAACACCAAAAGCCCCACGGCGAGCATGGCCACCGCATACGCCGCCAGCGTGACTTGGTTGGGCGTGATCGGCGTATTTTTGATGGCGTTGACGAGCACCGCAGCCAGGGGCCGGCACACGAATCTGTTCCAGAATAGATCTGGCGTCTTTTTTGTCTTTCGGTAAACCTCGGCAGCGCCCATGCTCGACTCGACCGGCAGTGAATGCTGGAAGCATAGGCGAAGTTCAATTCTTATTTCACGGGAAGTCGGGAAGACAGGAAGATTTCCGAACCCAACCAGCCTGCTGTTCGCTAGAAAGTCCCATCAGAATTAGCCATGCGCATCGAACGCTTCTTAGACGAACTCGGCAAGAAGGCCATCGAAGAGACGACCGGACAACAGGCGGAGGCCTTGCTGCGGCCAGCCAATCCGGAACACGGAGACTATCAGTTGAACGCCGCCATGGCGCTGGCCAAGCGCCTGGGTCGACCGCCTCGAGAAATCGCGGACGCCATCCGCGCCAGGTTGGCCGAGCACCCCGCGATTAGTCGCGCCGAAGTGGCGGGAGCCGGATTCGTGAACCTGACCTTGGACGACGCCTGGATCGCAGCTCGTCTGAGTGAAGTGGTGCAGGACCTGGAAAGAGACGGGGTCCCGCGGATCGATACGCCGGAGAAAATCGTCATCGATTTTTCGGGGCCCAACATCGCCAAGCAAATGCACGTCGGGCACCTGAGGTCCACCATCATTGGCGAAGCGCTCAGGCGGCTGCTCGGGTTCGTCGGGCATGAAGTCATCGGGGACAATCACCTGGGCGACTGGGGAACCCAGTTCGGGCTGTTGATCGTGGGCCAGCGCCACTTCGGCGATGCCAAAGCCTTCGAAGAGAACCCTCTTGGCGAGCTCGAACGCGTCTACAAGCGCGCCACCGAAGCGGCAGAAGCCGATCCTGCATTCAAGGAGTCGGCGCGACTCGAGCTGGCCAAACTGCAACGCGGCGATCCCGAAAACCGCGCCCTCTGGGAGCAGTTCGTCTCGATCACTCGGCGCGAGCTGGACATCATGTACGAGAGGCTCGACGCCCATTTCGATCTCTGGCTCGGCGAAAGCGCGTACAGCGACATGTTGCCCCAGGTCGTCGCGGAGCTCGAGGAAAAGGGGCTGGCCCGCGAAGACCAGGGCGCCAAGGTCATCTTCTGGAACGAGATCGAGCGAGCCCCCAAAAAGCTCAAGAAGCAGAAAAACCCATTCATCATCCAGAAAAGCGATGGCGCTTACAAATACGAAACCACCGACATCGCCACGGTTCGCTACCGACATGAGACGCTGGGCTGCCAGCGCGCGCTGTACGTGGTCGACCTGCGACAAGCTCCCCATTTCGAGCAGGTCTTCGCCGTCGCCGAGCTGCTCGGCATCCCCCTTGCGCTCGAACACGTTTCGTTCGGGACGATTCTGGGCAACGACGGAAAGCCGCTTCGCACCCGAGACGTGCACGGCAACACCATTCCTCTATCCGCCCTTTTGGACGAAGCGGAGCAGCGCGCCGAGCAGCGCATCATCCAAGGCATCGAAGAGAAGGGTCTCGACATCGACCCCAGCGAGATTCGAGAGGTGGCGCGCAAAGTCGGGATTGGCGCGGTCAAGTACGCTGACTTGAAGCAAAATCGCAATAGCGACTATCAGTTCGACTGGGACAAGCTGGTGGCGTTCTCCGGCAACGCCGGTCCATATCTGCAATACGCTCACGCTCGGATCCGCAGCATTTTCGCCAAAGGAAACGAAAAGCTCGAGCTTGCCTTGGGCCCTATCGAGCTTCGAACCCCCGAAGAAGTTGCTCTTGGTCGCGTGCTGCTCCGATTCGGTGACGTCGTTCACCAGGCCGCAGCCAGCTACCTGCCCCATCTTTTGTGCGACCACCTTTACGCGCTGGCCGGTGCGTTCAGCCGCTTTTACCAGCAATGCCCGGTGTTGAAGGCCGAGGAGCCCTCGGTCCGGCGAAGCCGCCTCGCCCTGGCGGCGCTGAGCGCTCGGCAGCTCAAGCGTGGCCTCGAGCTGCTCGGCATCGAGGCGGTCGACCGCATGTGAGCATGGCGTGAGGCGGTTCGCTTGCGCCAGTGTGCTCGCGTGGCTCTTGCTCGGCCCATTCGCTGCCTGCAAATCCACCGATACGGGCGTGGCCCCGCAAGGCGCTCCGCTAGCCGAGGGCGAAGTCGGCAAACTAGCCCCCAGTGCCCCCGAAGCCTCGTCGCAGCCGCCCCCGACCGCGAAGCCCGCGGGTTCACCCAGCCCAAGTTCACCCAGCCCAAGCGCACCCGAGCCCAAGCAAGCGTA
>CBFGRJ010000158.1:0-15032 GCA_965651135.1 uncultured Myxococcales bacterium | reverse complement strand
TATCGACTTGCGTTCCGACACCGTCACTCGACCCAGCGCTGGCATGCGTGCCGCCATGGCAGCCGCAGAAGTCGGCGACGACGTGTACGGAGAAGATCCGAGCGTTCGAGACTTGGAAGCGACCACGGCCGGGCTACTCGACAAGCCGGCAGCGCTGTTCGTTCCGTCGGGAACCATGGCCAATCAGCTCGCGCTCTTGACCCAGGTTCGCCGAGGAGACGAGGTGATCGTCGGCTATGCCGCACACATCGCCTGGCATGAATCGGGGGCCGGCGCCGCCTGGGCAGGCGCTCAATTCGCCGTCGCGGGCGACACCGGGATTTTCGATGCCGAGCAAGCCGAACGAGTGCTGAAACCCGGCGGCATTCCGTACCCCAAGAGCGTGATGATCGCCGTAGAGAACACCCACAATCTTTCGGGGGGCAAGATCTTCCCCAAACGGAACATCATCGCACTACGAAACCTCGCCGACCGACGCGAGCTCAAGCTCCACCTAGACGGAGCACGACTTTGGAATGCCTGCGCAGCGACGGGTGAGTCGCCTGCCGACGCCGCAGCCCCCTTCGACAGCATCTCGGTATGTTACTCCAAAGGGCTCGGTGCTCCAGTCGGCTCGGCTCTAGTGGGCAGCCAGGCCCTCATCGACGAGGCGCGCCGCTTCCGGAAAATGTTGGGTGGCGGCATGCGACAAGCCGGGATTTTGGCCGCAGGCGCACTCTTCGCCTTACGCGAACACCGGCACGCCCTCATCGAAGATCACGAGAAGGCTCGCCAAGTCGCCAACGTGTTGCGCGATGCGGGCGCCCAGGTCAACGAACCCGAAACGAACATCGTTCTGCTCCAAGTCCCAGGTTTCGCCGAACGAGCCGTCGAGTTGGCCAGCGCCAAGGGTGTTCTGTTTCATGCCATGGGGCCCGACCGAGTGCGTCTGGTGCTCCATCGAGACGTCGAAACGCAGCAAGCCCTCGAAGCGGCACGCGTGCTGGCCTCTTGTCTCGAGCATAGCGCCCAATCCGGGCCGGCCTGAGGAGCGCGCCGTGCGCATCGCGCTGTCCGCCCTGCTCCTATTCGCTTGCGCCAGTTCTCGACCTGCTCGGCTCGACGCCATACGCGCTGGCGCCGAGCGGCATTACACGCACGGTCGCTACGCCGAGGCTGCTGCCGATTGGGAGCGAGCGGCCGCTGTCGAACCCGAGCGCGAGGCTCGAGCCGAGGCCATCTATCGAGCTGGAGCCGCTCACCAGCGAGCTGGAAATCTGCTCGCCGCGACCCGCTCGTACCAGCTGATCTCGAGACAATTCGCCGACAGCGCTCGCGCGCCGAGAGCCGCGTACGAGCTGGCGTTGATCTCGCTGGCCCAAGGCCACCGAGATCGGGGGCATGCCGAGCTGCGTCAGGTCATCGTCAGCTATCAAACCTCGGCGATGGCAAGCAGGGCCTGCGATCGGTTGCTTCGTGCCGTTCGCGCAGAGGACGGGCTGCCTGCCGCGCTCGAGCTCGTCACTGCAATTCTCGAAGAGGTGAGCGAGCCGAAGCTCACCGAGAAGCTGCGCTACCTGCGGGCACAGCTGCTGGCCGAGCAAGGTGATTTGGAGCGAGCCCTCACCGAGTACCTGAAGCTCGCCGACGACTTCCCCTACCCGCACGGCGCCTTTTGGGATGACTCACTGTGGCAAGCCGCAGATCTGTACCGTCGCCGCGCCAAACCCCGCGAGGCCATCGCCACCCTAGAGCGCATGTTGAACGAGGCCGAGCCGGCCCATTTCCAGGGAAGCTATGCAAGGCCCCGCTACGCGCAGGCAGAGTTCCGTATCGCAGAGATTTATCGCGATGACCTAGGCCGCCCGGCGGACGCCCAACGTCACTTCAGGAACGTCTTCACGAAGCACTCCACTAGCCTGCTGAGAGACGACGCGCTCTGGCAAGAAGCCTTGATAGCTCGAGCCAAGGGCCAAGAACGACACGCCTGCGAGGCACTCGGCAAGCTGGTCGAAGCGCTGCCCGAGTCGCGATTCACCCCCTGCGCCCCGCTGCTCTGCCCCGCGCTGAGAAACGAGAGCTCGCGTCGCTGTCGCGACTACATCCGACGATCGCTACACCCTCAATCGTCGAAATAGTCGTCGTCGAGGTCGTCCCCTACGGGCTCGTCGTCGTCCTCTTCTTCTTCCTCTTCCTCGTCGGCCTTGTGCTCGGTCTTCAAATCGATGCCATACTCGCCGAGCTGCGTCTCGAGAAGCTCGAACAGCTCCTCCACGTCCTCACCACTCCATTCGTCGAGTACGTCGGTGAGAAATTCGAACAGGTCGCCGCTGTCGAGGCGCCGCTCGATTTCTTCGACTTGCTCCTCTGAAAAGGCTTCGAGAATATCCTCCCGCAATGACTCCGTGTCGTCCTCCTCCATCGCCTCTTGGGCTGAAACCCGGATTTGGCGCACGGCGCGGCTGTCGAGGTACACTTCCATGGCTTTTGTCTTCAAGTCGCTTTTGCTCCGCCTTTAGACGAAGGGTTACACGGTCGTCAAGGCTGCTCGACACTGCTATGGGTGAACGCGGAGTCCGGTGTATTCAAGAGTGCGGGTACCCCACGCCATGAAGCCCCCGTTCTTGGCACCTTTCCTGCTTTTCGCCTGTTCGTGGACCATGTGGGGCAGGTCCGCGCTGGCGCAGGAACGCCAGTTGGCCCAGGCCACTCGGCCACCGCCGAACAGCCTGGACTACCTCGTCACGGGAATCGCCTTGGGCGCAGAAACCGTCGCCTCGCCGGCCGACATGTGCCCTGGCCCGGAAGGGTCGGCGTGCATCCTGGAGCGAGGGCTAGGGCTAGGCATCCGAGCGGGGTACCGCAGCAGGGGGCCCTGGTACTCCGGCGGAGCTTATCAGTTCTCCCGCCACGAATCGTCCAACCTGCTCAGGCTCGCGATCATGCAGCAGCTTCGGGCCGAGCTCAGGTACTATTTCGACCTCGGGACTCGGGCAACGCCGTACCTGGGCTTCGGCCTGGGCGCCGTGATTTACGGCAACGAGTGGGGAGCGGACACCGGGGGCGTGGTCGGCATGCTCGGTCCGGGCATAGAGCTGGCGGTCACCCAAGATTTGGCGGTCGGCATGGCCCTGTTCTATCGGCCGATGCTACTCCGAGCATATACCGACACCACTGGGGTGCGCCGCGCCGAGGCTTTCCTTGGTTTTGGGACCACGCATTTGGTTGGGCTGGAGCTCATCGTAGAACTGCGCGATCCCCTGCCTCGTTGGTGAGGTCGACACCACTCGAGCATTGTGGGCTTGACTCTGTACCACGAGCGAGGTTCCCCTTGCAGCGTGAAGTGCGACCGCTGCGGGCGCGACAACCCAGACCACATGCGTTTCTGCCTCGATTGCGGCAATCGCCTGCCGGCTCCAGAACAGCCTGGAGCAAGCAGTGAGGCAAACGCGCCGCTCTTGCAACACCACGGCGGGAACGCGGCTGCCGGGCCGCAGTTGCAGACCGGCGCCCAGGCGCACTTCGTACCTGGCGCGCCAGCTGCGGCAGGACTCAATCAAGGGCTCAATCAAGAGAGTCGGTCCTGCGCCAGTTGCGGAACTCACAATCCGTTATCCAGCCGCTTCTGCTCTGCCTGCGGCGCGCGGCTCGACGCAGCAGTGCCAGGCCAAGTGGCCGACGGTCCGCCGCAAGCCGCACCCATGACTACACTGTGTGCTCGTTGTCATGGGACGAATCCCACCGGCATGCGCTTCTGTCAGTTCTGCGGAGCCTCCTTGATGGCCGTGGATCCGGCGGCCCCTGCGCCGGCTCCGGTTTATCCCAAGGCGTCTCTCATCGTTATCGGCCAAGACGGCACCCCCGGCCGCAGTTATCCCGTAACGGGCGGGCAATGCGATATCGGCCGCACAGAAGGCTCACTTCAGCTCGCCAACGATCCGTATGTATCTCCGCGGCATGCGCGGCTCATTTATCGAAGTGGCCAGTTCTTCATCCAGGATCTCGACTCTTTGAACGGGATTTTCGTGCGATTGAAGAGCCCCGTCACCTTAGAGAACGCTGACTTGGTCCTGATTGGGCTCGAGGTGTTAAGGTTTGAAGTCGTGAGCGAAGCGGAACAGCGCCTGGGCCCGGCCGCAGATCGGGGTACGCAGGTTTTCGGTTCACCCGCGGCTCCCAGGCACGCACGCCTGTGCCAGCGGACGGTCGAAGGTGTCACGCGAGACATTTTCTTCCTCTCCCGTACAGAAACCGTCATCGGCCGGGAGGCTGGTGATATTGTGTTCACCAGCGATCCATTCATGAGCCGCCGGCACGCCGCGATCACGCGCGATCCAAGGACCAATACCTTTACCCTGAGAGATCTGGGATCTTCGAACGGGACCTACGTCGGCATCCGCGGCGAACAGCCGGTTGGGAGCGGCGACCACATTCGGATCGGACAACACCTGTTCCGCTTGGAGGTCGAGGTTGGGACACCACGACGATGAGTGAAGCGGAAGAAGAAGAGATCTGCTTCCGCGTGTTCGGTCGCACCGATGTCGGACAGGTCCGAGAGCACAACGAAGACAACTTCCTCGTTGGCAATTTGAGCACGGGCAGCCGCAGCCTCATGGAGACCGACAGAGAACAACGTGTCGGCAAGAGAGGCACCGTGCTCGGCGTCTGCGACGGCATGGGAGGCGCTGCCGCCGGCGAGGTGGCAAGCCAACTCGCAGTCGACATCATCTACGAGAAACTGGCAGAGGGCGACCCCCCCGAGAATCACGATGAGCTTGCCCGCCGCTTGGTCCATGCAGTCGAAGAAGCCGGCGTTCGAATCTTCAATGAAGCCAGAGCCGACCGCACTCGCCGCGGCATGGGCACGACCGCAACCGTTTCGGCGTTGATGGACTCTCGCTTGTTCGTGGCCCAGGTCGGGGACAGCCGCGCCTATATTCTGCGAAATGGTGAGCTCGTCCAGGTAAGCCGTGATCAATCGCTGGTGAATCAATTGATCGAGGCGGGCCAGCTCACCGAGGAAGAGGCCGAGACATTCGAGCACAACAACATCATCTTGCAGGCGCTGGGTACCGCAGAAAGTGTGCAGGTCGATCTCACCTACGTGGATCTCCGACGCGGTGACACCCTGATGCTGTGCTCCGACGGGCTGTCGGGCATGATCCGCGCCGACGAGATCCGCGAGGTTCTCGAGACGTATGACGACCCACTGGCTGCCTGCAAGGAGCTGACCGACCGCGCCAACAGCGCCGGCGGGCACGACAACATCACGGTCATCGTCGCCAAGTTCGACAAGGGGTTGCCCAAGCCGAAGGATACCGACGTCCTCAGCTACCAAAAGTACGCATTGCCGGATGCTCCGAACGAGCACCTGTCGCGGACCGAGCCGATCAGCAGCGACGATATCGAGACTGGTCCGATGAGTGAGGAGGCGCAGCGAGAATCACGACGGCTCCGAGTTTCTCACACCATGGTTGGCATGGTGAATCCGCTGCGCGAGGCGCCCGAGAAACAGGCTGGCCATAGCTCGTCACTCCCCCCCTCGGGTCCTTTTGCAGACGAAGAACCGGTTCAGATTCCTACGACGGGGCTGCCTCCGGCAGCGGTGGGGTTCATGGTCCTGGGCGCCATGATCGTCGTCGCGGTAGCCGGCTTTTTACTGCTTCGCTGATGGTCGGCTCGTCCGATGCTTCGCCGCGCCCTGTGGTTCATCCCCACGCTGTTCGCGGTATCCCTGGTTAGTTTCCAGTTCTTGGCCTGGACGCTGCCCGTCGTGGACGAGTCCGGCGACTACTCTCTGGCAAGGCCGGCGGGGCAGTTGCCGGTGTTCTTCAACCCGGCACCCGACAATGCGGGTGATTTGGCCCTGTCTTTGATGAAACTCGTTGCCGATGGGGGTCCCCGAAGCGTCGAGGCTTCGGCCCGACTTGCACGGCTTGGCGGCGCGGCGTTGCCGCACGTATTACCACGCTTGGACGAACTGAGACCCAAAGGCCGTGCGCGCGTCTCCCTGGCGCTCGCACCTATCGCCCAGCGCATGGGGTTGGGCAATGAAGAAGAACTCAAGGCGCCTGAAGCAGCCAGCTTATTTTGGAACCGCTTCTGGCAAGATCGCGAATTCGACTTCAGACCCACCGTGGTCCGCAGACTGGTCAAGCGGGTCACCGAGCGATCGCTCGCTCTGCGGCGCGACGACTTGATTCAGCTGGATACTTACGCGCTCCCGGAATTGATCAAGGCATTGGGCTTCGTGCGGAATCGAGATGACGTGGAGCGGGTGCATCGGCTCAGCGTGCTTCTGTCCCACATTACGGGACAACCTTGGGTGCTCCCGGAACAGAGCTCGCTCGCCGCGGCGCAAGACATCGCGCGGCGCTGGCAAGCCTGGTGGCTATCGCACGGCGACGCTTTCGTGTCGCTCGACGGCATTTCCAAAGCCACCGCAATGGTGACTCAGACCCGCTACGGCAGATGGCTGCGCAGCTTGCCATTGGGGCTGGGGACCATGGCGGACGGGAGCACGGTGCTGACCACTCTCAAGGCGGGCTTCGTGCACACCTTGCTGCTGTTCGTTTGCGGGGCGCTCGGCGGGTACTCGACGGGTGCGCTGCTCGCGGTGCACGGCGCATTGTTCGGTGCTTTGCGCTGGGTGCGAGCCCAGACGTGGCTGGCCTGGGTCCTGTGCTCGATACCTCTAGCGCTAATGGCTCGCGCGCTGGCTTGGGAGGATGCCGCGATGCGCCTCATTTCCGCCTGTCTGCTCATGGTCGTGACCGGCGCCAGCACCACGTACCTTTATTCGCGAGCCGCGCTGAAGAACCGGCGCTCCACCCGCTGGTGGCCGGAAGCGTCGAGATCGCGCTCCTCGATGCTGTGGGCATTGCGCGCCGCAGCGGACACCCCGCTGGCTCTTTTGGCCACTTGTTTACCGACCCTGCTCTTGGCCGTCGCGCTGCTCGAACACGTTCATGGACTGCCAGGGCTCGGTGCGACCACCATCCGCGCGGTAGCGACTGCGGACTCCGCATGGTTGATGGTGATAGCGCTGCTCGGTTCCACGCTGGCGGCGGCCCTGCAGATGCTTTGCGACGCAGCAATGGCTACAGTCTCGGTGGCGGACCGTGCCAAGGAGCTCGCGATCATAGCGAGGAGCAAGTGAGCCAACGCGTGAGCCTGTTCGAGGCCCTTCTCCAAACCCTAGCGACGACGGTCGGCGTCACGGCCCTCGCGGTGGCCTTGGGCATTGCGTTGGGAAGTGCAGCCGGACGCAAAGCAGGGCTTTACGACGACCTGTTGCGACGCATGCTCGAGTTCAGCGGCGCGTTGCCGCTCGTCGTTGCAATCCCGCTTCTGTCTCGCGTATGGCCCACCACCTGGAGCTGCATCGTCGTCTTGGGCAGCTGCCACGGGCTGCGACTCGCCTATGTCTACCGCAACGAGACAATTAGCTGTGCGAGCCGTGGATTCGTGCCCAGTCTCCGGTCCCTGGGCTTGACGGCAGGCCAGACGCATTGGCGGCACGTGTTCCCGCTGGTGCTGCCATCGCTCGCCACCGGTGCGCTCTTGGCCTTTCCCGAGGTGGTCGGAACCGAGGCGGCGCTCGCGGTTCTCGGGCTGCTCGACAGCCCTACCCTCGGTGGCTACCTGGTAGCCCGGAACGACGCCATTGGGCTGCTGGTGCTAGCTGTTCTCGTGGCAGCGGTCATCGGCCTTCACCTGCTCGCCGAGCGCATTCTCGCTCAGATCACGCTCGGCCAGAGGGCGCGGACGCGAACGCCTTGCGGACAGCCGCGAACCGACTAAATCCCTAAGCAATGGCACTTCGCAAAGTCACCGAACAAACCTTCGAACAGGAAATCCTGCGCAGCGACATCCCGGTCCTCGTGGAGTTCGGAGCCGAATGGTGCGGCCCCTGCAAAACCGTTGCACCCGAGCTCGAGGCGGTGGCACGAGAACTGGAGGGGCGAGCCAAGGTGGTGACTGTCGACATCGATCAGGCTCCGCTGCTTGCCAGAGAAATGGGCATTCAGTCGGTTCCTGCGTTCGTCGTCTTTTATCAAGGAAGGCCCGTCGGTGGTCGGGTGGGGGCGATGCGCCGGCAGGAGCTGCGCCAGTTGATCGAACCCTTGCTGCCTCGGGCTGCCGGCGCCATCAAACCAGAGGAGGCTTTCGCACTGCTCAAGCAAGGCCGCGTGAGCCTGATCGATACGCGCGAAGCTCCCGTGTATCAGCGCGCGCACCTGCCGGGCGCAGTCAACATACCACTCGAAGAAATCGAAGGGCGTTTGGCGGAGCTGCACATGCTCCCCGGCGCACCGCTGGTCTATTGTCGCGCCGGTGACAAGACCAAAGATTTGGTCGAGCGCATGACCAAGCAAGGCGTGCCACTGTCATTCATCGAAGGCGGTGTGCTGGCCTGGGAGGCCTCAGGCTTCAGCGTCGAGCGGCCCAACTAGCGCGAGCCGCGTCGACGACCATACGCACCGGAACGCCGTGTCGTCGGGAAGCTTCGACGCATGCGTCGAACTCCGGCTTCACCTCGAGAAAGTCGCTGCCTTCGCCGCTTACTTTCACGGGAATGGGGCCGAAATCGGTGTCGATCTGCACCACACGACGCTCGAGCTCGCGGCGCGACACCTCACTGAAGCGCACGCCGATGGTGCTGGTTTCTCGCAACAACACATCGGCTACGGCCCCGGCTCGCTCGACCGACGCGAGCGCCGAAATGACTAGGCCGGGTCGCCCTTTCTTCATGACCACGGGCGTTGCCCAGGCGTCGACTGCACCTGCAAGCAGGAGCGCCGACAGGGCGTGGGCGGCGAGCTCACCCGTCATATCGTCCACGGTCGCTTCTACCACGGTATGCGAGAGCACGGACGGGCGCTCTTGCGAAGACGCACCCAGTGCGACCCTGAGCGCATTGGGTCTATCCGGCAGAGTGCGCGTGCCGGCGCCCCAGCCGACGCGCTCTGGCACGAAGCTCGGCCAGGTCACGAAAGACTCCGCGACCGTAGCAATGATGGCAGCCCCCGTGGGCGTCACGAGCTCGCCCTGCACCCCCGCGGCGTAGGTGGGGACCCCGGCGAGACAATTGACGGTAGCAGGCGCTGGCAGCGGCAGCACGCCGTGCTCGGACATCACGCTTCCGCTACCCATCGGCAAGGGCGACGACAAGACGCGAGCCCCCACGTGGCTCAGGCACGCGGCCGCGCCCACCACGTCCACGATGGCATCGACCGCCCCGACCTCGTGGAATTGCACTTCATCGGCGCTGATACGGTGCACTTCTGCTTCGGCTTCGGCGAGCCGCTGGAAGATGTCCAGCGACATCGCCAGCACGTCCTGATTCAGTGCGCACGCGCGCAAAAGCTCGCGGATCTCGCGAAAGCTGCGCCGTGGCTGCTCCGGCGGAAACGACACCGAGAAATGTGTGGCGCCGATCGCGCCGCGCATCACGGCGCTTTGCTGAATGACGATGCCGGGGATGGGTAGCTGGTCGACGACTCCTTGCACCACCTCCCAGGGAACGCCGAGATCGAGCAAGGCGGCAATCGTCATGTCTCCGGCCACGCCGCTCGGCGTGTCGAAGAACAACGTCTTGCCGCGCCCGGCACCCGCCTCGAGCGGTCTGGCGCGGTTCTTCGAAGGGAGACCCCCTTCAGAGTGACCGTGACCGTGCGCATGGCCATGACCGTGCGCATGACCGTGCGCCGCGGGCTCACCGGAAGGCGAGGTTTTAGCCATCGGTCCCCTCCGAAGGTCGCGCGCGCAGCAGTCGGAGGACGGCCATGGCCGCACCGAAGCCGTTGTCGATATTCACGACTGTCACGCCCGATGCACACCCGCTCAGCATGCCCATCAATGCCGTCAAGCCACCTAGCGAGGCGCCATAGCCCACCGATGTCGGCACGGCGATGACGGGGCTTCCCAGAAGACCGCCCACCACACTGGGGAGCGCCCCCTCCATGCCGGCAACCACGATGACCGCCGGCGCTGCCTGCAGCTCGGCCACTCGAGCCAACAGCCGGTGCAGTCCCGCCACTCCGACATCGAAGACGCGCTGAACGGGAATACCCGACATCCTGAGGGTCTCCGCCGCTTCTTCTGCAACGGGTATGTCGCTGGTACCCGCCGTGACGATGGCGACGGGTGCGCCCGTCCGCATCTCGATGGGGGCATGCTCGAAGCTCAAGGTGCGCGCCGCCTGGTTGTAGCGAAGGTCTAGACCGAGCGCCCGGAGCTCGCTCACCTGCTCCGGCACCACACGCGTCACCAACACGTTCTGACCGGTGCGCATCAGCTCCTGAACGACATCCGCAATCTGCTGCACCGTTTTGCCGAGACCCAGCACGACTTCTGGAACGCCCATACGCAATGCCCGGTGATGATCGACCACGGCATCGCCGATGTCCGCAAACGGCAGCCGCTCGAGCAACGTGAGCGCCTCGTCGACTCGCACTTCGCCGGACTCGACCTGCGCGAGCAATGCCCTGAGACGCACGGGATCCATGGCTAGGGTTTAGTGAAAAGCCTTGCGCGTGGCAATCGCGTCATGATTTCCACGCTGGGGGCGGGACGAGTGCCAACGGATCTGGAAAAGTTTCGAGCCCCACGAACTAGGGGCTTTTCTCGCCTCGGCCGCCGTGCTTGGCTTCATGGAGTGCTGGCGCCCATTGCACCGTTGGTCGGATCGATCCTGGGCCTGTTCTTCGCTTGGGTCACGAGAGCGCCGAATGCGCGTTCGAGTGTCGGCATTCCCAGTCGCTCGCTCTTGGTGGTCATCCTATTCAGCCTGTTGGTCTTCGCCCCTGTCTGTTCCTACTTCTTGGCTTTCGCTCCCGATTGGTCCTACGCGTACCTCGTCGACAGTGAACACCTGCCGAGCACCGTCGACCTAGGGCTCGTGCTGCTGAACGTCACCGCCGTCCCAGCGGGTTTTCTGATTGGTTGGCACCAGGCCAGGGCTCGTTCGAAAAACGCCGTGGCGCGCCTCGGCTTCGTGTTGGCGCTCGGAGCCCTCTTGTTCGTGGCGCTCACCATACGAAGGCTCGGGGTCGATGCCAGCTATGCGCAGTACCATGGAGATTTCGGGACCCGTCCGCTAGCAGGCAGCCCCCTCGGCTATGCAATCCTCTGGATGAATTTCGTTCTGGTCGGTGCCACCGCATGGACGGCGCACTGCCTGCGCCGTATTGCACTTCACGAGTAGCGCTGACCCCGCCCCGTAGACCCGGCTGCGCTGAGGTCGATTTGCATTTCGTACCCATAGACATTACGAACCAGAGTATGAGCGAGGACGAACGCGATCTAGTCGAGCTGGCCGGGCGAGTCGTGGAGCAAGCATTGGCGGGCGGCGCCAGCGTGGCCGAAGCCAGCGCTAGCTCAGGTTGGGAGCTCAGCACGCGCGTTCGCCTCGGCGAGGCCGAATTGGTGGAAGAAGCGGGCACCCGCAGCATTTCGCTGCGAGTGATTCGCGACGGTAGAGTAGCGATGACCGCGACCAGCGATCTGACACCGCGAGGCATCGATCGCTGTGTCAGCGATGCCCTCGAGCTCGCCCAGCTGAGCGAGGCGGATCCCTTCGCAGGGCCCGCGGACCCAGCTCTGATCTGCAAGCCTCCGCACCCGGAGCTGGATCTATTCGACCCAGAGGTAGCGGCCATTCAGGCTGCTCAGGCTCTCGAGCTGGCCAAGGCAGCCGAAGCCGCCGCCTTGGCCTACGACAAGCGCCTGACTTTGAGTGAAGGGGCCACCTTTTCACGGGTCAGCTCGACGCGGGCGTTGGTCCTCTCCGGTGGCTTCACCGGCGTCACTCGAGGCAGCTACGCGTCCTTGTCGGTTTCTCCTGTAGCTGAAGACAAGGACAAGAAACGCAGGCGTGGATACTACTGGACTGCCAAGCGCCACTTTCGAGAGCTCGAGGACCCGACGTTCGTCGGGCAGGAGGCGGCCCGTCGCACTCTCGCCAAGCTCGGCTCTCGACGCGTGCCCACGACGGAAGCGCCCGTAGTATTCGAAGCCGATATCGCCAGGTCCATCATCGGGACCTTCGCGGGCTGCGTCATGGGCAGCGCGGCTTGGCGAAAATCCACCTATCTGCTCGGGCGCGAGGGGTCCAAGGTGGCCAGCGAGCTGGTGCACATCGTGGACGATCCCTTGATTCCCAAGGCACCAGGCTCGCGTCCCTTCGATGGTGAGGGTCTGCGCTCCCGCAAGAACCTGGTGGTCGACGCGGGCGTGTTCCGCACCTTCTTGTGCGACAGCTACAGCGCTCGCAAACTCGGGCGTGAGTCGACGGCAAGCGCCACCCGTTCTGGAGGGTCGATTGGCCCCTCCACCAGCAACTTCATCCTACAGGCCGGGCATACCCCACGCGAGGAGATCATCGCGTCTGTCGAGCGCGGCTTGTACGTGACCGAAATGATGGGCTTTGGCTTCAATCCGATTACGGGTGACTTTTCGCGCGGGGCATCCGGGTTTTGGATCGAACAAGGGAAGCTCGCGTTTCCCGTGAGCGAAGTGACCATTTCGTCGACGCTCGATCGCATGTTGCAGGGGATCGATGCCGTCGGCGACGACCTCGAGCTGAAGACCTCCATTGCTGCCCCCACTTTTCGCACTGCCTCGATGATCATCGCCGGCTCGTAGTCGCGAGCTCTCGGCAAGCCTGCGGCTACCCGCATCGATGAAGCCGCTATTCTCGTTCGTCCATGAGGTGGTTCGGCAGGCCTGGGGATGCACCTGGTTCGGCGTGCAAACCGAACGTGGCCGGGTCATCGTCCTGCAGCCACCAGTTGCGCCGAGCCACACTGACGCCGGGCTTGGGCCGGGGTGTCGCCGATAGGCGCGAGCTCACTTCTCCCGCCGGCGACCTCAAGCGCACCAACTCGCCCGCGTTCGAAAGCCCATTTTTGCCCAGGCGCGGCACGCGGATCACCAGCGCACTCGGATCGAAGGCCAAGTCGAAATCGGTGTCTTCTTGGTAGCTCTCGTTGACGACGAGAGCGTAGGCACCTGGTGCAAGCTCGGCATATGGCAGCTCGGTTTGACCGCCGACGTCTTCCAGCACATAGCCGGCGAGCTGGGCTGCCGAGGTCCCTGCATTCGCCAGCTCCACCCACTCCATTTCAGGCTCCGGACCGTTGGCGTCGGCATACACTTCATTGACCACCACACGCGGCCGTGGGCTGCCGGTCGTAAAGGCAGCCATGATGGAGTGCTCGTGCCCGCTCAAGTCGAACGCACTGCCCACCACCGTATAAGCGGTCTGGGGCATCAGCTGGGTCAGAACGAAGCCCGAGCCGGCGTCGGTGGCGTGGCTTTGAAGACTCCCATTCACATCGACGAACCAGAACGCCGGTTGGGCTGGACCGACAATCAGCGCTCGATCGTCCTCGGCGCAAAGGCAGCCTGGCCCTATCGTCGTGCAGCCAACTGAGCAAGAGCTGGCTGTCCAGGTGGTGCTGCCTTCTGGCTCGACCCACGGCGCCGGGTCGAACGCCATGCCCAGAACGCTCGGAGGGGGCACGCGCAAAGGCGCCGATTCCGGTACGGAAAGCACGGCACAAGTTTCTGGCGCGACGGCGCTGGGCTGCAAAGCCGCCTCCGCATCGTCGGGAGCGAGGAGAACCGGGTAGGGTTCCAGCGGCATGGGCGCTTCGGCGCAATAGAGCCCTCCACGACCGCCCCCTGCCCAATCCGAGCTGGGCCAGGCGCGCCAAAGGACTGGGCTGTCTTCGTCGCCCACGTCGATCTCCGCCAGCAAGCCATGGTTGACGGCGGCAAGAGTATAGGTGCGCACCGAATCGAGCACCCGGCTGGGCTGCGCGAAGAGCACTGCACCGTGCGCTTGCCACGACAGCATGGGAATGCGTCGCTCGAGCAGTGCATCGGGTAGCTCCCCCTCGGCGACGCGGCGTTGATAGTAGCTGGACAGCTCGTCCTCGAACAGCACGAGCGCACCAACCTGCAGGCCCGGCACCAAGTGCGAAGGGAGCTCGATGCGGGCGCGGAACACGCGTGGGGCTTCGTGGAGTGAGGCGCTTGGCTCCAACGTCACGCGCGGCCGCTCGGATTGTCCGACCCTGGCCAAGTCCTCGAGGGGATCGGAGCAGGCTGCCAGGGCCAGCAGGGTCAAACCACCTACCGCGCTCGCTCGCTCTGCGCGAAAGGCGCGGATAACCAGTTCGCATCGCACGCTTCCTGTTCGGTTGCTCGTCCCGACGGGTTGCGTGGTAAGTTCCCTCCCGTGTCCCCCGAAGAGATCAAGCAGCTGCGCAAAGAGCTGAAGCTGACGGCCCGGCAGTTGGCCGACGCCATCAAGGCAGAGGCCGAAGATGTCTGGGCGTGGGAAAGCGGGGAACGATTTCCGACCAAGCGCCACGTGACCCGCATGGTGGCCCTCCAAAAGAAGGGAGCTGCTCCGGCTCCAAAACGTGACGTACCCGCGGTGGGGCTGGACAAGCTTGCGGATCCGAACCTGTGGCTGCTGGTACGCAAGCTCGTCGGGCATCCCGAGCTGTTCGCCAAGGTGTCTGAGCTCGCGAAAGCGTATCCGGACCCAGCAGCTAGCGCCGCGGGCAAGCCCAAACAGGGCGAAAGCGACTGACCACTGAGAGCCACTGGGACAATCCCAGTAATCCCGGTAGGTCGTAGCAGTCGGAAGCGCCTATTTCCCGCCAAGCCCCCAAGAACGCCAAGGAGCTGCCTGGTCGCGCCACCCGCGACTATTCACCGACGCGCCTACGCAGCATTCGCCTGACTAAAGAGCGCAAGCTCTCCACGCACCCAAGCGCTCAATTGCGCCTTGGCGGTTTTCTAGCGTCTCGAACCGGCTCAGGCTGTCAGAGCCCGGTTCATCCGTCTTCGTCGTCTTCGTCGTCTTCGTCGTCTTCGTCGGCTTCGTCGTCTTCGTCGTCTTCGTCGTCTTCGTCGTCTTCGTCGTCTTCGTCGGCTTCGTCGGCTTCGTCGGCTTCGTCGTCTTCGTCGTCTTCGTCGGCTTCGTCGGCTTCGTCGGCTTCGTCGGCTTCGTCGGCTTCGTCGGCTTCGTCGGC
>CBFGRJ010000157.1:0-15046 GCA_965651135.1 uncultured Myxococcales bacterium | reverse complement strand
AGTCGAGGCCCGTGCAGGTCTGGAGTCAGTGCCAGGACGAAGACGCGCGCCATTGGTTCCCCTGCCAAGACAAGCCCCACGTGAAAACGACCACCGAACTCAAGGTCGCGGTGCCGCATGGTTTCGTGGCGTTGTCCAATGGCCAGTTGTTGGCTCGCGACACACCCAAACGAGCTTCGTCGAAATGGAGCTACCATTTCCGGCTCGACCAGCCGCACCCGAGTTACTTGGTCACGCTGGTGGTGGGCAAATTCGCGGTGCTCGAAGATCGCAGCCCGGAGCTTTTGACCCGAGAAAAGCCCGTGAGCGTGCGCTACTACGTGCCCAAAGGACGTGAAGACGACGGCTGGCGCGCGTTCAGCGAAACCCCCAGCATGATCGAGCTGTTCTCGGAGCTGACCGGCGTCCCCTACCCGTGGGACAGCTACAGTCAGGTGGTAGTCAGCGATTTCATCTTCGGCGGGATGGAGAACACGACCGCCACCACGATGTACGAGCACATCCTGCTCGACGAACGCGCCACGCTCGACATCAGTTCCCATGACCTGGTTGCCCACGAGCTGGCACACCAGTGGTTCGGCGACTACGTCACCTGCCGAGATTGGTCACATGCCTGGCTGAACGAAGGCTTTGCCACTTTTTTCGAGCACGTGGAGCGGGAGCGTCGCTTGGGGCGCGACGAATACGAATATGGCATCGCCGGGGATCTCGATGCTTACCTGGGCGAAGCCAATGGTCGCTATCAGCGGGCGATCGTGTGCCGCGACTACTACGAGCCCATCGATCTGTTCGACCGTCACCTGTACGAGAAGGGAGGCCTCGTACTGCATCAACTCAGACGTGAGCTGTCGGACGAGGTCTTCTGGAAGGGCGTCAACCGATACCTGACCACGCATGCCGGTGGCATAGTAGAAACCAACGACCTGATGCGCGCGCTCGAGGGCGTCAGTGGTCGCTCACTCGAACAGTTCTTCGATCAGTGGGTGTATCGGCCGGGTCACCCCGTGCTCAAGGTCAAGCTGAGCTATGAAGACAAGCTCTTCGTCGTACAGCTCAAGCAGACGCAAAAGACCAACGGCACCCCTGTATTTCGCCTGCCCCTTGCCATCAAGCTGGTGGACGAAAACGGGGCTAGCACGCTACACGAGCGCATCGTCGAGACCGCCCACGACACGCTAGTGATTCCCAGCGAGCGGCGTCCGAAGTGGGTGGAGCTGGACCCGGACTTTCGGCTGCTGGGGAGCATCAGCATCAGCGCTCCAACGGACCTATTGCGCACACAGCTCGAGCGGGGCAGCACCGCGCGGGCTCGCTGGCTGGCGGCGCGCGCGCTCAGCGAAAAGGACGACATGCTCACGATCCAGGCTTTGGGTCGGGCGCTCGCCGACCTGGAGCAACCCTGGATGGTGAGGGTCGAAGCGGCCCGAGCACTCGGTCGCATTCGAGGCGACGATGCCTTCGCCGAGCTCGCACCTCAGGCGAAAACGAAGCACGCCAAGGTGCGCCGCGCGGTAGTTGCCGCGCTGGGTCGGTTTCGAACGGCCGAAGCCTTTCGCCTGCTCGAGGAGCGGTGCCGGTCCGATCCCAGCTACCTGGTGGTCTCCGCAGCGGCCGACGCGCTCGGCGGCACACGCCAACCAGGCGTGGTCGAGCGACTGCTTCCGCTTTTGAAACAAGACTCCTGGGCTGACGTGATCAGAGCCGGAGCGCTGAGCGGGTTGGGGCGCAGTCGGGACGAGAGCGCACTCGACGCACTCATCAAAAACTCCGAGTACGGAGTACCCACCCGGGCTCGGCGCGCGGCGATTGCAGCCCTGCCGGAGCTCTCTGAAGGGCGTCGCGTTCGCGAGCATTTGGAGGAGCTGTTGGACGACAAGCAACCTCACCTGCGCATGAGCGTGATCGAAGCCATGGAAAAGCTGGGCGACACAAAGGTGAGAGGCGCTCTCAGGCGGCACTTGCATCGCGAGCTCGACGGACGCGTCTCGCGGCGCGCGCGTGAGGTGCTTCGCAACCTGGCCGATGCAGAAAAGGGGCAGCACAAGCAGCTCAGCGACGAGCTAGAAACGCTGAGAAACGAGCTGGTCGAGCTCAGAACCAAGGTGGGTAAGCTCGAAGCCGCCGGTAAGGGCAAGGCAAGGCATGAACCGACGCGTGCCGCGAAGCCTACCGCGGTGACACGAGGCACCAAACAGCGTCAGCAGCGGGCCGGCTCGGACGCGCGGCGCAGGCGGGAGCGGAAGCGGTGAGCGAAGCCGTGCTCGAACGTCAGGGTCATCTGGCTCTGGTCACCTTGAATCGCCCCGAGCGCCGCAATGCGCTCTCCAAAGCACTCTTGCTCCGTTTGGGTGAGATCGGCCGGCAGCTCGCACAGGACCCGGACGTGCGTGCAGTCGTCCTCACCGGCGCCGGCGATCGTGCATTTTGCGCAGGTGCCGACCTGAAAGAACGCAGCCAGATGAGCGACGACGAGATTCGCGCGCAGCTTTCTCTGTACCAGAGCGAGCTGGGCTGGCTCAGCGCCCCTCATTTCCCCACTATCGCCGCCCTGAACGGCGCGGCCCTGGGTGGCGGGCTCGAGTTGGCGCTGATGTGTGATTTGCGCGTGGCAGTGCGAGAAGCGGAGCTCGGCTTGCCGGAAACGCGGCTGGCCATCATTCCGGGCGCCGGCGGGACTCAGCGCTTGGTGCGCGTGGTTGGTGAGGCGCGTGCCAAGGAGCTCATCTTGCTGGGGCGGCGGCTGACCGCCGACGAAGCCCTGCAGCTAGGGCTGGTTCACCGGGTCGTAGCCAAACAAAAGCAGCTGCTGTCCAAAACCCTGGAGTTCATTCAACCGATACTCGAGGGAGCTCCGATCGCCCAGCGTGCCGCCCTGCGGGCCATTGCTGCAGCCAGTGATCAGCCGCTCGACGCGGGCCTTGCCATCGAACGCGAATGCTACGAGGCCTGCTTGACCAGCACGGATCGCAAAGAAGCACTGGCTGCTTTCGTCGAGAAACGCAAGCCGGTCTTTTCAGGAAAGTAGCTGGGGTTATTGCGCTGACTTCGGAGGTTGCAGCACGGGTTGCGGCTTGTTGCCCGCGATCATGCGTAGCGTGAAAAATTGCCGAACCGGACGGAGTGTGTCCTCGGTCTTGCCGAGGCCCCACAGGCCTGCCTCCATCGAGAGCTCATTGCCCCACCAGAGCGCATTCTGGCTTTTGTCCTTGGGCCAGGTGCTCTCGAAAGATTTCTTCTCGCCGGGCGCGATGGCGACGCGCTCCCGTCCATCGCGTTTGTCTCCGAACTCTTCGACCTGCCCCTTGCGCTTCACCGATCCGGCGAAGGCCAAAACTCCACCTTTGGGTGTGAGCAAGTAGCGCGTGGTATCCCCCACGCCTTCGGCTTCCATCGTGATTTTTACCCCCCAAGCGCCGCCGGCTACTTTCACCGGTTGTGCCTTGGGGAGAAACTTCACTCCATCGACCTCGATTTCGAGTCCCTCCGGAGTCATCTTGTACACGACATCCCGAATCTCGTTAGGATCCTCCGCCGGTTCGAGCTCCGCTGTCTCGGTCATCTCCGAATCGACGTCGTCACTCGCGGAAGGCTCCGCTTCTGGGCCGGGAGGCTCTTCCGGCGGTACAGTCTCCTCCGAGGTTTGCGGGGGCGGGGCTTCTGGGGCAGGCTGTGCTCCGCCGCAAGCACTGACCGCCAATGCGATCGAGATGGACAGTACTGGCGCGGTGCGCCCAAGGTGAGCTGTCGACATGGCTCGCACTTTACCTGCACCACCTCGGGGGCGACAGCCCTTTGCGCTTTCGGCGCCCTGGCTTTTCAGCTAATTGGCAGTCATAGCCGGCTCTGGAAAGCTCACAGCGACCCACATGAGCCGACGAGCGCTTCGAGATTCCCATGGCAGCAGCACCCTTTCCTGACGACTTCGTATGGGGGGCCGCGACCGCCGCCTATCAGATTGAAGGCGCGGCAGCCATCGATGGCAAAGGGCCGAGCACTTGGGACATGTTCTGCACCAAACCCGGCAAGGTCTGGCTGGGGCAAACTGGTGACGTCGCTTGCGATCACTATCACAGGTATCACCAAGACATCGAGCTGATGCGAGACATGGGCCTCATGGCCTATCGGTTCAGCCTTGCCTGGCCGAGATTGATTCCGGACGGCACGGGTCCCGACAACCCGCAGGGCTTCGCTTTTTACGATCGTCTGATCGATGCGCTGCTCGAGGCGGGCATTGCACCCTACGTGACGCTATTTCACTGGGACTACCCCCTGGCGCTCTACCACCGGGGGGGCTGGCTCAACCGCGACAGCGCAGCGTGGTTTGCTGACTACGTGATGAGGGTAGCCCAGCGGTTCGGCGACCGAGTCAAGCACTGGATGACCTTCAACGAGCCGCAAGTGTTCATCGATGCGGGTCATCGCGAGGGCCGCCACGCTCCTGGCGATCAACTTCGATTCAGCGAAGTCCTGCGAGCGTGCCACCACGTGCTCCTGGCCCACGGCAAGGCCGTTCAAGCGCTCCGGAGCACGGTCAAGAACAGCATAGTCGGCATCGCTCCGGTCGTGGTGTGCGCGGTGCCGCCACCCGGCGAGCCAGCCGACATCGAGGCCCTGCGTCGCCGCACGTTCGAAACCAAAGAGCAAAACCTGCGCACGAACGCCTGGTGGCTCGACCCCATGCTGCTCGGCCACTACCCGGAAGATGGGCTGCGTTCGTTCGCTCAGGAGCTGCCGGCGGCGATGCGCTCCGATGATTTGTCCACCATTGCTCAGCCGCTCGACTTTCTGGGTGCCAATATCTATTCCGCCGATTTGGTGCGCGCCGGTGCCGATGGGGAACCAGAAGTCGTGCCGCTCCCGGTGGGCTTTCCTCGCACCGCCATCGATTGGCCGGTGACGCCCGAAGCCCTTTATTACGGCCCGCGGCTATTGCACGAACGCTACGGACTACCGATCATCATCACCGAGAACGGCCTCTCGACACGCGATCAGCCCGGCCTGGACGGCCGTGTGCACGACACTTCGCGGATCGATTTCATCACTCGCTACCTGCGAGAGCTTGCCCGCGCCTCCCGCGAGGGGCTCCCCATCAAGGGCTATTTCCACTGGTCCAGCATCGATAACTTCGAATGGGCGCACGGCTACAAGCATCGCTTTGGCTTGGTCCACGTCGACTACGCGACCCAGCGCCGAACCCCAAAAGAGTCCGCTGCCTACTACCGCAACGTCATCGCCACGAACGGCGCCATCGTGCTCTAGATGCGTTCGATGGTGACCGAGGTGTTGTAGTCGGGCTCGCCGGAAACGGGATCGTAGCGCCGCCCGATGAGCACGTTACACTCGGGCCAAAACGCTTGCACGTGCTGGCGCCTGCACGGCCCGGTATGCACCGTGGCCACGAGCTCCCCGTAGTCGCTCCTGAGCTTCACGCGCTCGCCTTCTTTCACGCCTACGGCCGCTTGGTCCTCTTTTGCCATGATCACAGCGGCCCGGCCGACATTGCCGGTCAATGGATCGCTTCCCGAATAGGCCAGGGAGTTGAACTGTTTGCCTCGCCGCGAGGTGAGCATGAAACGACCCGCCTCGAGCTCCACCTTGGGCAGGCGAACGACCGAAAAGTGAGCCTTACCATCTCGAGTGCCGAATTGGGCCGTACCGAGCTGTGGACCACCCCATTGCACATGGTCGCCCGCTCGTTTCAACGTTTCGATACCCCGATACAAAGGCATCACGCGCGCCATTTCTTCGCGTATCTGACTGGTGTCTCGATAGCGGAATTGCGGCGCGATCGCGGGCGACAGGCGCTGCCCAATCAAAGACAAGATCTCCCACTCGGGCCTGGCCTCCGCGATGCGCGGCCCGGCAATTTCCGGAGAGAACCGGATTCGCCGTTCCGTGGAGGTCGAGGTACCGCCGCTCCGCTGCTCGTAGCGGGTCTCGGCCGGCAGCACGATGACCTCATCGGCATCGATCAGGGTCGACGTATTCAAGACGATGTCTTGGTGCACGCGGAGCTTGGCGTTGCTCAGAGCTTCTCGCGCATGCGTGCGGTCAGGCATGGTCTCCAAGTGATTGCCACCGATCAAGTACAGTACGTCCAGACCGCGCTGGTGACATTCATCGAGAAGGTGCGCGGCTCGCAGACCCGGACGGTGCGGGATGGGATGACCCCAGGCCTGCTCGAGGCGCCTGCAATGGTCCTCGTCGATATCCACGCCGCCTGGAAGCTTGAAAGCGTCTGCGCCACACTCCGCCGAACCCTGCACTCCCGAGTGGCCGCGGATGGGCATGATACCGCAGTTTTTTCGGCCAACCATGCCGCGCGCGAGCGCAAAGTTGACCACCATCTTGACGTTGTCGACGCCGAACTCGTACTGCGTGAGGCCCATCGAGTACACGATGACCGTGGTCTTCGCACGGGCATAACGCTCGGCGAGCTCTCGCATCTCGGCTTCACGGGTGCCCGAATCGGCGCAAAGCTCGTCAAAGCTCAGTTCACGCAAATGCGCCCGGAGTGCGTCGCTGCCCGTGGTCCGCGCTCGTAGAAAGTCGTCGTCCCACCCGTCCAGTTCGTCCAGCGCCTTGAGCACACCGCTCAGAAACGCGATGTCGCCGCCTGGGCGAACCGCGTAGTACGAATCCATCAATCGGGTTCCGAACAGCGCCGAGCTCGGAATGCTCGGAATCCAGTAGCGCTCCAGGGCGGGCTCTTTGAACGGATTGACGACAGCGATATGCGAGCCGGCCGCTTTGGCCGCGTGCAAGTACTTGGTGGATACGGGCTGGTTGTTGGGTAGGTTGCTCCCGATGATCAGAATCAGGTCGGCTCCAATCCAATCCGCAAGAGACAGGGTCGGCGCGGCAAAGCCCAAGGTCTCTTTCAGCCCGCTCGTGGAGGCGGCATGGCACAGCCGTGCACAGGTATCGACGTGGGGTGTTCCGGCCAGGCGCGCCAGCTTTTGCGCCACGTAGTAGGTCTCGTTGGTGAGCCCTCGGCTGGTGAGAAACATGCCCATGTCGTCCGGTTTCGACGCACGCAGCGCACAAGCCACGCGGTCGAGAGCTTGCTCCCAAGAGAGTCGCCGGAAACCCGCATCGCCCCGCCGGAACACGAGAGGATAAGGGACGCGCCCAAGCCGATGTAGCTCTTCGTTGCCGAGCCGTCTCAGCGCTGCCAAGTCGCTCAAACGAGCGTCGGGGATAGGCCCTATGGTATTGAGCTTGAGCAGCTTGAGGCGCGTCAAACACAAGTGTACTCCCGGAATGACGTCATCCCTTAGGCCACGCGGTCCAAGCGAGCAGCCGTCGCACACACCGCGCGTCAAGATGCGCCAGGCATAGGCCCAGTGCCCTCGATTGTCCCACAGCACTTTGAGTATTTCTCGGAAGTGCCTGGGCTTGGTTTTGACGAACAGCCCGAACGGTATCCAGGCCAGCCACTTTCGAAGCAGGTTCACAGCCTACCCCAAAAGCGGGTGCCCGAAGCGATTCGCGTCGAGCTGTCCGCCGCGACGCGGACTCTCGACGAAGACTCGAAAGCGCACATCCTGCGAAAACGGGAAGTTGCGCCGCACGACGATTTCGGTGACTTTGCCATCCTGCGGATCGACGTGTTCGACCGCCAGTGTTGCCAGCCGAGGAATGGCCTTGAGGTAGACACCGTCCAGCGAAAAAAGGTTGTCTTCCAGGTTCCCCTCACCACGCAGGTCGACGACTACGGGCTCTTGCACCTTCCCTTGGGAATACTCCCACTGCAGCACGCGACCCGGCGCCTTGGGATCTTCGGCCTGTAGGAGCAGCCGATGCTGGTTGGCGCGCAGCTCGAGCACCGCAATCTCCTGCTCCTCGTTGCCTCGATTCAACGCCTGCTTCAGGTCGTGCAGCGCTCGGTCGAGGGGTTCCGCCTCGAACAGCGACGGACCGCTTGCCTTGCTGGATGCTGCCGTGAGGGGGGGCGTTGGGAGCGGCCGCAGATCTTTATCCGGTTGCAGCGTCCCCTTCGCAGCTGAGTCGTTGCAGGCTGTGGCCTCGACCACTGTGAGGAGTACCAGCATCCAGCGCCAAACTTGGTTCATGCGTGCAAGGCTCGGTTGGCCGATGAGCCACGTAGCTTACAGCATTGGCACCCGGGTTTCAGCGGCTCTTGAGCGTGGCCAGGTGCTTTTGTTCGCGTGACGCCGCGCTTACACAGCGACACTGAAGTCGCGAAGGGCTTGATTCAAGCTGGTTTTCTTGTCCGTGCTTTCCTTGCGCTGTCCAATGATGAGGGCGCACGGGACCTGATACTCGCCTGCGGGGAACCGCTTGCTGCGCATGCCCGGGATAACGACGCTCCGCGCAGGAACTCGCCCCCTGAGCTCCACGGGCTCGGAACCGGTCACGTCGACGATGGGCGTGGAGGCCGTCAGCGTCACACCCGCGCCAATCACCGCTTCTTGCTCGACGAGAGTGCCCTCCACGATGATCGCGCGGGAACCTATGAAGCAACCGTCTTCGACGATCACGGGTTGAGCTCCCGGTGGCTCCAAAACGCCTCCAATGCCCACACCGCCGGATAGGTGACAGTCCTTGCCGATTTGCGCGCACGAGCCCACCGTAGCCCACGTATCGACCATGGTGCCGGCGCCGACGTAGGCGCCAATGTTCACGTAACCGGGCATCACGATCGCGCCTTTTTCGATGAAACTGCCGTAGCGTACGGTGCCCGGGGGCACGACGCGCACGCCGGCCTGCTCCAGCTCGTGCTTGAGCGGGATCTTGTCATAGAACTCGAAGGGCCCCGCTTCGAGCTTTTGCATCTTCGTCACCGCAAAGTAGAGCAGCACGGCTTGCTTGATCCAGGCGTGCGTGGCCCATTGGCCGTCGGAGCCTTTGGTGGCAACGCGCAGCTTGCCCTTGTCCAAGTGTTCGATGGTGTCGAGCACTGCGCGCTCGTACTCGGGTTGAGCGAGCAACGCGCGGTCGGCGAAGGCTCGTTCGATCAAATCGGGGAGGGTTTCCATGGACATGTCGCGTCAATAGCGGTGGACGCCGGACGCTGCAAGCCGCAACAGGGGTTTGAGTCATGATTCCCCTGTGCCAAGCTCCGCTCATGCAGGCCGCGATCGAAGCGCGTCGCTCAGGGCTTTTGACCTACGGCATCACGCCACCCAAGGCCTCCTTCTCGCCCGAAAAGCGACGTGAGGTCGCGCACAAGCAATCGGAGCGCATTCGAGCTCTGCCGATAGATGGGCTCGTGATCTATGACCTACAGGACGAGTCGGAGCGCACACCCGAAGCCCGACCGTTTCCATTTCTCGAAACCGTCGAGCCGCTCGACTACGCCTACCGTGATCTCGCGAGCCTGACACTGCCGAAAGTCACGTACTGTTGCGTCGCGAAGCACGACCGAGCCTCGCTCTCGGCCAGGTTGGAGCGTATTCGAGCCCACGCAGGGCTCTGCACGTTCGTCGGGGCTGCTTCGAGGCGGCAACCGGCGTCGCTCCGGCTTCCCGATGCGTATGCACTCCATCGCGAAAGCTTCGCCGACGTGCCCCTCGGTGGGGTCCTGATTGCGGAGCGGCATGGGGCGACCCCGGGGGAAGACGAACGCGTCGTACGCAAGATGCGGGACGGGTGCTCCTTCTTCATCACGCAGGCGGTATACTCGGTCGTGGCTAGCAAGAACGTCTTGAGCGATCTCTACTATCGCGCCCAGGCCTCGAATCAGCCTTTGCCCCCCATTCTTGTCACCCTGAGCCCGTGCGGTTCACTCAAGACCCTACAGTTCATGCGCTGGCTGGGTATTTCGGCGCCGCGTTGGCTGGAAAATGAGCTGACGCATGCCCAAGACATCCTGGAGACTTCGCTGCGCATTTGTTCGGACATCCTCGCTGACCTGGCTGAGTTCTGTCGCTCCAAGCACATCCCGCTCGGATGCAACGTAGAGAGTGTCTCGCTGCGCAAAGAAGAGATCGATGCGTCGGTGGAGCTCGTGCACCGCGCGCATCGCCTGCTCGGGCGCTAGCTGGCTGTTGCGTAACGACGAGCCAAACACGTGTGCTCCGAACGGATCTCCGCCGAGAGCGCGGCGTGGGGCACACTGCCTCGGTCTTGCGATCCACCCGTGGGGTTGACACGGGCTAACCCTGGATCCGACCATAGGGGTGTAACCCTTGGGAGCAGAGCGGGCCCAAACAGCCGGCTCAGAGGCTCCAGAAAGGAGAAACCATGCTTCGAACAGCGATACTGTGTTCGGCGCTGACCCTTGCCTGCAGCAGCAATTTGGCGGAAACCGATGATTCGACGCTCACTCTCGAAGAGTTCGAACAGAACTCCGACGCCGTAAAAAAGCCGCCTCCTGATCCAGCGGCGAATCCCGACCAGGTGGCTGCCGACGAATGTATCGTCGAATGCCTGTCGTCGGACGATTGTTGCGAAGGCTACTACTGCGGCAAAGATCCCGAGCGCAGCCGGCGTAGAGAGTACTGCCTGCCCGGTGGCTGAGCCGGCTCGGTTTGCCCGGTCTTCAGCGGTTCAACGCGAGAGCGACACGTGTCGCTGAGACAGCGGCGCGAGCTTGGGCGCTAGCGCCATGCCCAGCAGCACCAAAGCTCCTGCAGCAAGCACGACATCCATCCACACCCCCAAGCGAACGGCGCCAAAAATCCCATACCACAAACCGAGCACGGCGAGCGTCGCCGACCAGCCACGCGACTCGAAGCCTCCACCCAAAAGCGCCAGCCCGATCATCACCGCGAGCGTCGGGCAGGGTAACAAACCCAGCGGAGCCGCGAAGGCATAGACGAACAGCGAAGCGCCTTCCAGAAAGTGCGGATAAACGCTGCCGAACGCGATCAAGAAGGCTCCCAGGGCAGCCGGCACGGGCGCGGCGCGTCTGACCGGCAAGCGCGGCATACGCTGCGACTGAATCAACAGAGCCAGCGCTCCCGCTGCCAGCAGCAGCCCGTTGAACGGGTTACCGTAGACCCATGCAAACGCGCTGACCGAAACCAAGGGCAGCACCAAGGCAGCTGTGGCCACACGGATCATCGGACGCCAGCCGAAGGCCAGGGTGACCAAAGCCACGACCAGGACCAGATGCCAGAGGATGGCGTATGGCCATGAAGCGCGCGCAATCAACGCGAGGTTGTCGAGAATCCCAGTTGGCGTCGGCATACCACTCCACTGAAGCATACCGCGTGCCAGTCTGCTCGGTGTGCTTCCCCGAGGCAGTCACCCCCTCCCTGGTCTCCCCAACGAGCTCTCGGCTATTTGCGAACTTAGCTCCGCTTCGCTTCGAGCTTCAGCTTGATCAAAACGTCGTCCTTGATCAAATCGTCGGGCATACCCGGATAGACAATGCCGAAATCTTTGCGGTTGATCGCAAATTCGCTGTCGATTTCGAGCTTGTCGTTCGCAACCTTGATGTTCGCCGGAAAGCTGATGGAGCGGGTTTTGTCGAGCAGGGTCAGGTTGCCCGTCACCGTGTGAGTGGCTCCCCCAGCGCCGCCCTGCTTGATCGCGGTCGACTGAAATGTAGCCTTCGGAAACTTTTCGACGTTGAGGAAGTCCGCTGACTTGAGGTGGGTTTGAAGCTTCTCGGGCTCCACCGAGATGGACGCTGCATCGATCTCGGCCGTCACCGAGCTCTTGGTTGGCTCGTTGTCGACCAGCTTGATCTGGCCCGAGAATTTTTCGAAGGTCCCTTCGTGTTTGCCGGTGACCTTGGCGCCCACGAACTCGAACTTGGAGCCTTGATTGCTGAACGCGTACGTGACCGCGCCTTGAGGCGCGGCGGGCGGGGGTGCCACGCTGGCAGCGGGAGCAACCGACGCCTGCGCTTTGCCCGCGGCAGGCTCGTTGTCGCATGCCTGCACGCCGGTGCTCACGAGGGCCAGAACCAGAAACCCGGAAAAGCAGTTCGGTGATTGTGCTTTCATGCCCCTTCGTGTAGACCTTTGCGTTCGGAAGGGCAATCCCTGTTAACGGGCTTTGAGCTGCACAGCTGAGCTGCAGCTTTGTCCAGGTAAGTCCCGGAAGTGCCCGGACGTCCAACGTGATGGATAGCCCGATGTTCACAGACGAAGACTTGCCCAGCGAACCTTGCTCCCCGAGCTTCGACCCTGCCGCGGCCAAGCGCGCGGCCCGTGACCCTCGCCGACCCGGCGAACGCTGTCGTGCCGACGCCGCAGCGTATCGGCCCCGCATCGACCGAACCCGCTGCGAAGGCAAGTCGGACTGTGTGCGGGTTTGCCCTTACGGTGTGTTCGAAGTTCGGCGCATGGACGATGCAGACTACCGCGCGCTCCCGATGCTCGCGCGGTTGAAGAGCCTGGCCCATGGGCGGCTCACTGCGTACACACCTCGGGCCGACCAATGCCGCGCTTGCGGGCTCTGCGTGGTTGCCTGCCCAGAGCGCGCCATCAGCCTGGTTTTCGATTCATAGGCATCCGGCACCACCCCTGTTACCCTGCGCCACGATGCAGCCTCAGCGAGGTACGGCGACGATCTTGTGGGTCCTGTGGATGACCTACGGGTCGTTCTACTTTTGCCGCACCAACATTTCTGCTGCTTTGCCCGGCATCGAGCAGGAGTTCGGTTTCACGAAAGCGGAACTGGGCTGGGTGTTGGCTTCACTCAAGATCACCTACGCGGCGGGGCAGCTGATCAATGGGCAATTGGCCGAGCGTTATTCACCGCGCGTGCTTTTGGCTCTCGGCATGTTCGGCTCCGCTGGGCTGAACGTGCTGTTCGGCTTTGGGACCGCCGTCTATTTTTGGTTGTTCGTGTGGGCCAGCAACGGATACGCGCAGTCGCTCGGCTGGACCCCGGTGATGCGCGTCGCCACCAATTGGATCCCGCTCGAAAAACGCGGAACTCTCTTCGGAGTATTGGGCACGAGTTATCAGGTTGTCGCGGCATTGACGTTCGTGATTGCCGGGCTATCTGCCGAGCACTTGGGCTGGCGTGGCGCGTTCTGGCTACCAGCAGGCCTGTTCTTGCTTTCGGGGCTGCATACGCTGTGGTTATTGCGAGCGGAGCCCCCAGCTGCAAACGGACGCATCGACGCGTCACGTAGACGTGAACCGCATTCATTCGCGCGCAATCTGCGGCTCGTATTAACCAATCCAGCGCTGTGGTTGCTGGCGCTGGCGCTGGGCCTGCTGAACGCCAATCGCTACGGCTTTTTGGACTGGGGCTTGACGCACGTGAAGGAGATCCAACGGACGGGCGTCGGGACGGCCGCAATGAAGTATGCCGTGCTGCCCTTGGGCGGTGTTGCAGGTGCCTTCTTGTCGGGTTGGGTCAGCGATCGCTGGTTCGGCGGCAGGCGCACGCCCGTGGTGAGCAGCCTATTGATGCTGCTCGGTTTGCTCACGCTCACGTACAACCAGGTCGTCCACCTGGGCACTTGGCCCGTGATCCTGACGCTTGGGTTCGTCGGGTTCGTGATCTACGGAGCGCAGGTGCTGCTCGTAGGTACCTTGCCGGTAGACCTGGCGCGCCCAGGCACCGCGGCAGCGTCCGTGGGGTTCGTGAACGGCATGGGGTACGCCGGCGCATCCATGAGCGATATCATCACGGGGCAGCTGGTCGTCAGCTATGGCTGGACCGTGGCGGTGCGCTGGTGGGCTGGTTGCGCCTTGCTGGCGGGTTTGTTGGCTGCCCTGCTTTGGAATGCGCGAGCAAAGCCTCGGAATGACTAGCTGGGTTCTTGGCTCCAGCTGACTGAGAAGCCGACGCCGCCGGGATCGCGTGTGACGCTGCAGCCCATCTTCCTGACGGCTTCTTCCAGACAGGCAAACGTGGGCTCGATCAACGTTTGGCGCCCGACTAGTAGCTCCTCGCCGGCGGTCGAGCTGCTCGCCTGCTGGCCGAAGCGTATCGTGCAGCTTCCGTCCGCGAGAGTTTGCACCTCGACACGAGCAGCCGCCGTGGGATCGACGGGGGCCACGAGGTTGATGCCCAAAGTCAGCAAACTCATGGCGACCTGCGGCTTGACCAATAGTTCCACGTCGTCGACTTCACCGTAGAGCAGACAGCGAATGCTGTCGTGCTTGCGCTCGTCGGAGACGGTGATCTGGCTGAGCACCTCGCGCAACTTGAGAGGAATGAACGGCGCGCTGATTGCATCTTCGAGCAAGTCCAACAGGCCCCTGGCGGCTTCCAGCTCCGGGGCTATTCTGGTCACCACACGCTCGAGCTCCAGCCGGTGGCGCGCGTGCATGGGAGTCTTCGTAGCTCGACTGATCGATGCCTTGAGCTCGTCGAAGCGCGGTTTGAAGTACTGTTCCAGCGCGCTCACTGCGGGCGCATCCCCCAACTGTCTGCGGGCGGCTCCCAAGAGCCGGTCGAGCGCAAGCATGGCCGGCTCACAGGAGTCGAGCACATCCGGTAGCACGGTGCTCAATGCCTTCGGCCCCACGCGCAGCGATCTGAGAAGCTGGTCGAGGTTGCCCAGAGCACCCAGCGCATCGCGCAAGGTGCCACGAGCCTCGACGAGGGCGGGATCTTCGGCCAAGTATGGACGCGACGAAGGCGGACTGCCGTTCGACATGCGATCAGCTACGGTTGCCTCTAGACGAGCTCAAAACCGGCGAAGAAGAACGCGCATTCGCGGCGGCCGTTTTCTTCGGAATCGGAGCCGTGCACCGCATTTTCGGACACGTTGCTTCCGTAGAGCTTTCGGATCGTTCCGGGCTCCGCCTTGGCGGGGTCGGTTGCACCTATCACCTTGCGATAGTGCTGAACTGCGTCGTCACGCTCCAAGACCATCACCACGATGGGCCCGCGAGTCATGAACTCGCAAAGTTCCCCGTAAAACGGTCGCTCACGGTGCACCGCGTAGAAAGCTTCCGCTTGAGCGCGAGTCAGTGCAACCTGCTTGAGGCCTCGGATGAGGAAGCCCTCCTCCTGAAGCCTTCGGATGATTGCCCCTTGGTGGCCGCTTTCGACGGCGTCTGGCTTGATGATCGAGAGCGTGCGCTGAGTGGCCATGTTCCTCCAACGCCCCCACCGAGCTTGGCGTGTATGCCATAGCCCAGCCAGAGTACAAGCCGCTAGT
>CBFGRJ010000156.1:0-15059 GCA_965651135.1 uncultured Myxococcales bacterium | reverse complement strand
ACTTAAACGCTGGTACCAGGCGCTCCAGGCGTAGTTTTTGAGCGAGGCGTCGACGCCGATGGCCTGGAGGTTTCTGACGATGATCTGCCCCGCCAGAATCCAGTCGGACCAACCGCTCACGCAGTTCAGATCGAGCGTGAACGGCTCGCCCGACGGCAAGCGACGCAGCCCGCCTTCGCCGCGCCGTATGCCCGCTTCGTCGAGCAGCTTGCCGGCAGCTGCGGGATTGTAGTGGACCCAAGTGCCCTGCTCGACGACCGCGGGATCGCGCCACTTCGCATACAGATCGCTGAGCCCCGTGGCGTCAGAAGGGCGCGTGTAGCCGTGCATGGCCACCTTGACGATCTTTTCTCGATCGATGGCCATGCTGAGCGCTTTGCGTACGCGCACATCATTCAGCGGCTTTTTGCGCGTATTGGTGTAGAGCATGACCGTACCCTCGACCCTAGGAAAGAAGTAGCCGCGATGTTCCGGGTCCTTGCTCACGAAGATGCGATCGATGGCCGGCACGAAGCTGCCCGCCCAATCCACCTCGCCGTGAATGAGCGCCAAGCTCGCCTGATCGTTAGTAGGAAACGCCGGCATCTTCACGCCCTGAATCTTCGGCTTGCCAGGGTCCCAGTAGTGCGGGTTGCGCTCGAGCTGGTAGACGTGCGGTTGGAACACCGTCACCTCGGTCAATGGACCAGTGCCCACTGGATTCGGGTTGGTGAACTTCACGGGATCCGCCACGTGCTGCCAGCGGTGTTTGGGAACGATGCCCGTCTGGACCAGCATGAACAAGCCGGGCACGTAGGGCTTCTTGAAGTGAGCGACCAAGGTGTGATCGTCCGGAGCTATCACCGACTCGAGCTTGGTCCAAGCGGCGTGCTGGTCGAGCGCTTTGTGTCGCTTGAGCAAGTTGTAGGTAAACTCTGCGTCTTTGGCCGTGAACGGTTCACCATCGGACCAGCGCACCCCTTTGCGCATGGTGAACACGAGAGTCTTGTTTTCATTTTCCCACCGATACTCGGTAGCCAACAATGGCACGTACTGGCCTGTCACGACGTTGTACGTCAACAGCGGTTCGTAGATGCCACCCAGCGTGCCCCATAGCGCCTGGGGAATCATCAGCGGGTTGAAGTGCCGTACCCATGACGCACCTTGTTTGGCCACCACCGTGACGATGCCGGCTTGCCCGGAACGCGCGCTTTCGTGCCTGCCACAACCAAGCAGTAGCCAGGCAAGGCACGCGAAAAGCCACCTGTTCATGGACGGCGCTGGCATGCGTCGACTCGCACTATCACAGGTCATCGCGAAAACCGGTGGCATTTTTCCCTGGTTATCAACGACTTTACGCGCCGCATCCAAAGGTCTTGGCGATCACCGGCACGGCTACTCTCGGGTTCGTGGCCACACTGAACGTAGGTTCGGCCATAGGGCCCCAGATGCGAACTCGAGTAAACTCCGAAGTCACAACCCTACGACCATCGACGAAGGGGGCCCCCGGTGCCAAAAAACTTCGAGCAACTCAATGTGCTGGTCATCGACGATGACCCGGCGCTGCGCGAGCTATTGGGCAAAGTGCTTGGCGAGGCGCAGCATCAAGTCGTGCTCGCCGAGTCGGCCGAAGAGGCCCTCGAGCTTCTGGTTCACTGGACGTTCCAGGTGGCGTTCGTGGATCACAACCTGCCAGGTATGGAAGGGTTGATTTTGGGCGAGTACCTGCGGCGCAACAACCCCGATATGAGCATCGTGATGATCACGGGCTCCGATGACCCGAAGGTCAAGCGCAAGAGTCGCGATCTGTCGCTTGGGTTTCTGGCCAAGCCCTTCGACATCAGAGACATCTTGCGTGTGATCGAAGAATACGTCGTGGCGGCCAAGGAGCGAGATATCCTGAGAAGGCAACTGCAAGACAATTGCTTCACGCCGCCCATCGAGTCGTTCGCCGAGGAGCTCGGCGAGCTCTATGCGGTGCCCAAGGTTCCGACACGCATCGAAGACTGCTTGGCGCAAACACTGAAGCGCTGCTTGAACAACTTGAAGACGGCTTCGCGATACACGGAGCGCGATCGAGTCGCCGCACTGTCCGGTCTTTTGGCAGCTCAGGTACTGGGCGTTTCGCTGCCTCGCACCAAGAGCGGTCATACCCTTTTCGAGGAATACGATCGCTTGATGATCGAGCGTGGACGCCGAACGGAGTTTGCCTCGCTCCACGCAAAGTCGGCTGAGCCCGCTGACTGAGCCATACTGAGAGCTCTGGCGTAGCTCAGCGGGGCAGCTCGAGCACGTCGACGCGTACCGCGACCACTCCGGCCCGCAGCATGTCGAGCTCCTTGGCGGCAGCCTTGGATACGTCGATGATTCGCTCTTTGCCGGCGAATGGACCTCGGTCGTTGATCTTGACATAGGTGACACGCGCGTTGTCGCTGCGAGTCACGCGAACGATGGCACCGAAAGGCAATGTTCGATGTGCGGCGGTAAAAGCCTCCGGGCGATAGGGTTCGCCACTTGCCGTACGATTGCCCGCGAGTGAATCGGCATAATAGGTCGCACTGCCGTGCAGCTGCTCGAGCGGCTGCCTCCCGGCGTAGCGCGCCGCGAGGGGCGACGCGGAGCCTGCCCCGTCGCCGGCGGGCAACGCGCTCGGCCCCCCGTCGCCGGAGGCCGGTGGGGGCTGTGCGCTCTGGCCGGGGTAAGGCGGCGGCTCTTGCTCCGGCCAAGCCGGCAGCTGACCGCCACCTCGTTGTGAACCACAGGCAACCACCACGAGCGGCGCCAGGAGGAGCGAGGCGAAGCTGTTCAAACGTCTGGTGTGGGCGAGTGCACGGCATGTAGCCATGCTCACCTTCTGCGTCGAAAGCCGGGCATAGTGCAAAGATTTTGTCGTACTCTGAGCAAGCTTGCCGTAACGCTGTGACTTTCGGTCGGATCCCCGGGGCTCAATGGACACCATCGTCGATAGCTTGATGCGCAAAGGCTGGCTGGGTAGCGGGGGCGTCGCGGTCCTCATTGCGTTGTCGCTGCTCTTGGCCGCGCGCTTGTTGCTTCCGCGCGAGGACCGCCGGCTGGTTCACCTGCCGTTCTTCTTGTTGGTGTTGTGCGGCGTGGCCTGGGCGATAGCGCTGTTTTACGAGCGAGATACCTATGCGGGGCGCTTGCTTCGCCTGGCGCAGCTCTTTTTGTTGCTGGCCTCGATGGGCAAGAGCTCGTTTTTGATCGTGATCCACGCCGTACTGGCAAAGCGGCTATCGTTCCCCCTGCCCAGGATCGTCCAAGACATCATCCAGATCGGCGTCTACCTGGGTGTAGCACTGATCACGTTGAGAGCCGCCGGTGTGGAGCCGGGCTCACTGCTGGCCACGTCGGCCCTTTTGACGGCCGTGCTGGGCCTTTCGCTGCAGGACACGCTCGGCAACATGTTCGCCGGCCTGGCAATCCAAGCGGAGCGCCCCTTCCAAGTCGGAGACTGGATTCAATACGATGCGGCGCCCGAGCACGTCGGCGAAGTCACCGAAATCAACTGGCGTGCCACGCGTATCCTTACGCTCGACCACGTCACGATCACGGTTCCGAACGGGGCGCTGGCCAAATCGTCGATCATCAACTTTTCCAGACCCGAAGCCATCACGCGGCGCACTACCACGATCTACGCGCCTTACCAGGTTTCTCCCAATAGAGTGAAAACAGCGCTCATCCAGGCGGCGCAAGAAACGCCGGGAGTGCTGCGCATGCCCCCGGTGACCATTTTGACGCGCGGTTTCAGCGAGCGTGGCGTGGAGTACTCGGTTCGCTTCTTCATCAACAACTTTCGCGAGCGCGAAACAATTTTCAGCATGGTCAACGAGCGGCTCTGGTACGCCCTCTCCCGGCTCAATGTCGCCATCCCCGTGCCTCGGCGACACATCGAGATCGAACAGCTGTCGGACGAGCAGGCGCAGAAGCGACTCGAAGCAGAAGCCAACCGACGCCTGCGGGTGCTCGAGCATGTCGACTTCTTGAAGCCTCTACCCCGCAAGCTCTTGATCGAACTGGCCGACAGCGCAGAGTTGCGCCTGTACGCACCGGGAGAATACATCATTCATCAAGGTGAAGTCGGCGAGGAGATGTTCATCATCGAACGCGGCAAAGTGGGTGTGGTGCTCGAGCGCGCCCATAGCGAAAGACATGTCGCAGAGTTGGTGTCGGGCCAATGCTTCGGCGAAATGAGCGTGATGACGGGAGAGCCGCGCAGCGCCAGCATTCTGGCCCTGGTCGAAACCGAGGTCATGGCAGTGGGCAAACAGGCCTTCAAGTCCATCATCGAGCAGAACGAGTCGGTCCTGGAAGAAATGAGCGAGATCTTGGCGCAACGCCATCACGAGCTCAGCCGAGAATCGGCTGAAGAAGAGTCGTGTGATCGCAAGACTCAGCCCGCCATGCTCTTGAACCGCATCAAAAGCTTTTTCTCCACGGTGCATCCTCCCGCCGGCAAGGGGTGAGCGTAGCAGCGCATGCTGAAGCGCTACGTAGAGCTTTTCCCGCTCTGGTCCTAGGGTAAAAGTCGTGGATGGTTGTGAGTTGCAAATGGGCGGCATATCGCTACCTTGCCGGCGATCGCGTTCGCCCGAGCTCTTCTCTATGAAACCAGACACCATGGCCACTACGGACCGGCGCCCGGAACTTGCAGCGCATGGCGTGCGACTGGGCGGGCAAGTCGTGCCGCTCTTGGCGGGCAGTGTGCACTACTATCACTTGGAGGTCGAGCATTGGGCCCCCGCGTTGCGGGCCATCGCCGAGCTCGGCCTGCGCTTCGTCGATACGTACGTGCCGTGGTCGTTGCACGAGACCGCCGAGGGCTACGATTTCGGTAGCATCGATCCACGGCTCGATGTGGCCGCTTTCATCAGGCTGGCGGGCGAGTTGGGTCTCTACGCCATCGTTCGACCCGGTCCGCACGTCAACGCAGAGCTCACCCGTTTCGGCTTGCCGGAACGCGTAGTCTGGGACGAGGAGTGCATGGCTCGCTCCGAGAGCGGGGCGCGCGTGGTGCTGCCAGTACCACCGCTCGCCTTCCCCCTGCCGAGCTACGCCAGTCGCAAGTTCATCGACGAGGCCAGCGCCTGGTACGAACAGGTCGGGCGGGCACTCGCAGGCCTGTGCTATCCCGACGGGCCCATCGTCCTCGTTCAAGTGGACAACGAGGCGGTGTTGAGCTTCCGAGACGGCGTGTTCGATCAGGACTACCACCCCGACGCCGTCGCCAGCTACCGCCGGTTCTTGGAGCGCAAGTATCCGAATCTGGACGAGCTCCGGCGCCTCTACAAAAACCCCGCCCTGGTGATCGGAAAGGCCAACCCACCCCAAAACAAGGCGGTCAAGTATGCCACCGAGCTTTTACCTTGGCTCGATTGGGCCGAGTCGCAAGAAGCCACGCTAGCCGCGTCGCTCGAGCGCCTAGCGAGCGTATTGCGTAGTCAGTTTCCTGGTGCGCTGCTGAGCCACAATTTGCCGCCGGGGTTCGAGTACAGCGCCCTCGACCCGGCTCGCCTGGATGCCACCGTGGACTTGTTGGGTCTGGATTACTACCACCGTGCCACGCCTGCTCAGCGAAGGGCTATCGCCGAACGCACCAGCGAGCTCAGACAGCGAGCCAGCGCCGCGAAGAAACCCTGCTTCGCCGCGGAACTAGGTGTCGGCTTCCCCCCGTACTTCAGCCCTCACAGCGAATCGGACAGTCGTTTCACGGCTTTGGCGGCTTTGGCGTACGGTGTGCAAGGCTTCAACCTGTATATGGCCGTCGAACGCAATCGCTGGATCGGTGCGCCGATTTTTGCCGACGGCACCCCAGGCCCAGAAGCGGACTTCTATCGGGCACTCACAAAAGCCGTAACGCGCACTAGGCTTGCGGAGCTCCAGCGTTCGGTGGAGGTGACCATCGTGGTCCCACGCGACTTCCGAAGGCTGTGCCGGGTGCTGCACGCGTTCGGGCCTTTGAGCCCCACGTTGCTCTCCGCCCTGTCAGGCGACGGTTCCCTTGGCCCCATCGAAAAAGATTTGGGCCTCCCCAGCTCGGTGGTCATGGACACACTCCAGTTTCTCGAGACCGTCGAGAGGGAGCTCGATGTACTTCACATTCCGTATGGCATCGCCACCCTCGATTGCCTCTCACACGTGCTCGATACGAGCCGCTGGGTGATCGTGCTGTGCAGCTCGGCCATGGCAACCGCCGAGGTCGAGCTGCTCACGGCGGCGCTGGAGTCTGGTGTGGCCTTGACGCTCGGCCCACACTTTCCGGACAAGACCGAGTCGTTTCAGCCGCGCGCGACGCCGGTGCAGCTGGCAGCGGAAGCATCCGAAGTGCCGCAGCTTTTGGGGGCGAACCCAAAGGCAATCGCTCGAGCAGTCCGGAGCGCGCGCGACGAGCTCGGGCTCTCCTCGCTTCGAATAGACAACCCAGAGATTCATGGGACACTGTTCGAGTCACCGTCAAGCGACGTTCGCGTGGCATTTCTGCTCAATCCGACTAGTCGCGACAGCACGGTTTCTTGGCGTTTCGATACCACGATAACGGCGCAGGACGCATTGAGCAAAGCGCCAATACCCAGCTCGGGGGACACCTTGAGCATTTCTATCGAGGGTCGAAGCGCACGAATGCTGGAGCTGACGCGCGTTTCATAGTAGACGCCAGCAGCCCAAAACGAGCGATCAAATGTTATTGGAAGTGAACCCCGACAATCCAGAGCCTCGCAAGATTCAGCGCGCCGTCGAAGCGCTGGAAGCGGGCGAGGTCATCGGTTATCCCACGGACACCTGCTACGGACTAGGTTGCGATCTGTTCAACAAGAAGGCCGTAGAAAAGCTGTATCGCATCAAGGGTATGGACAAGGCGCACAAACTTTCGTTCGTGTGTCACGATTTGAGCCATGTCTCGCGATACGCCGTGATGCATGACCATGTTTACGAGATACTCAAAGAGTATCTGCCGGGGCCCTACTGCTTCATTCTGGAAGCCACTCGAGAGGTCCCCAAGATCGTGCACTATGCTCGCAAGACCGTGGGCGTGCGCATCGCGAAACACGCGGTCACGCAAGCGCTGACTCGAGGCCTGGGGCGCCCCATCATTTCGAGCACCGCGTCGCGGCACGGCCAACCGCCAGACCCGGACCCCAAGGAGATTGACATCGAGTTCAAGGGGCTCCACCTCGTGCTCGATGCGGGGCCGGGAGGGACCGTGCCCACCAGCATCGTCGATCTGACGAAAACCCCGCCGGAGGTGCTCAGAGTCGGCGCGGGCGACGTGACACCCTTTCAGGACTAGCGGCCGGCGGCTCGAGCAAAGCCTGTTCCCAACTTGTTGATCTGGATGGCAAGCCGGACTATGTAAGGCGCATGACTTTCGTCGTCACTGACAATTGCAAGGGCTGCCGTTTCACGGATTGCGTCGCTGTTTGCCCCGTCGAGTGCTTCCACGGGGACGACGAGATGCTTTACATCGATCCGGAAGAGTGCATCGACTGTGGTGCGTGCGTGCCCGAGTGCCCGGTAGAAGCGATCTACGATGAGGCACAGCTCCCCGACGACAAATCGGAGTGGCTGCAAATCAACGCCGACAGGGCGAAAGACCTACCAGTCGTGGCGGAAAAAGGTGACCCGCTTCCAGGCGCCGAAGCGCGTAAAGAAGAGCTGGGGTTCTAACAATCGCCCGCGGGCGACTCATTGAGCTGAAGCTGGACCGGGAGCGGGTGCCGGCGGGGGTGCGCTCGGCGGTTGACTCTGCCCAGGTGCCGGCGTGGTGGTTCCTTGCACCCCTTGCCCGGCTGGATCTTGGAGCGAATCGAAGGTGAACCGGGCCTGTCCCTGAACCTGTAGTGTCCCCTGCTCTTGGGGGTTCTGCTCGGGGATCAGCACAGCTCCGAGGTTCAACTTCAGTAGGCCCTTGTAGGGAAGCGGTTGACCGAGCGCGATCATCGCCGTGCCGTCGGCCGTGGACTGAAATTCCTCGAGCGCATACTTCCCCGGAAGGCCCACGAGATCGAAATCGGTACCGGTGGCGTAACGCTTGGTTTCGATGGTGAGCGTCACCTGGGTGGGCTCGGCGCGTTGGACTCGGATCAATCGGTACGTGACAAGGTCGAGCCCCATGACCCCTTCGCGACTGGTGGCCATCCAAAAAGCGCCGGTTCCCAAGGGTTTGTCCGGATAGGGCAGCGTGATCGTCGCGAGCGCATCGCTGAGCGAGCGCAGGGTATGAGCCAGAGGGTTGTTCTCGGCGCCTTTGGCCATAATAGTCGTGAAGTTCGCCCCAGCGCCGTTGGCAGCGATTTGGTATTCCACACGGCTGCCCTTCAGCTGATTGAGCGCCGTCAACAGCTCGGCAGGTAACCCCATGGCCCCGACCGACGCCGAGTCCACCTTGGCGACGACATGGGTCATTTCGGGGGCGCCCGGGGCTGACTTCGCTTCGAAGCTCAGGTTGAAGTCCACCGGCAGCGCACCCTGCCGCGGATCGGTTTGAACGGCGACTTGAACGGTCCCCTTGACCTTATCGCCCGCTCGGAACTTGGACGCCCCCAGCGGATAACGCGGCGCTTCCCCTTCGCTGCCCAAAGTGAGCAAGGCCGGCGCGCCCTTTTTGATCTGCCGATCGGCTTCACCGGGGCCGAATATGCCCTTCGGGGGTGGCCCGCCTTCGGCAGCCGCTTGAGGAGAAGGGGCTTTCGCCGACGCCGCCGCCACCGCTTTCGCCAGGCTCGGATCGAGCTGTGCCGTGCGATCGACCGCGCCCGCGTCCTCTTCTTGCCTGTCTTCAGTCGGCTGGCGCTCTTCTTTGTCGCACCCACTGACCAGCGCCGAGAGTGCGGCCATGAGTGCCCATCGTGTGGTCTTTCGGCTATCGAACATGTCGGAAACGCTGATCTACTGAAGTCGCCGTCGATGTCTAGAGCAGCCCGGCCTCGCCATCGCTGTCTCGGGCCGAGACAACCGCCGGCTCAGCCTGAGACGATCCCACCATCGAACCGCGATGGATAGCCAAAAAGAGTCAATGGTTACCAATATTTAAACAAGCCAAAAACCAGTGGCACATGGTTTGCTTTATGGTGGGCATGATTCCGCAAGACAAGCTCGAGAAGATGGCGCGCATTTATGGGGGCATTCTCGTGCTCGGCAGCCTACCCGACTCCGCAGCGGCCGAATCCGGCCTGCGCTATGGCGACATTCTGACTAGGGTCAACGGCGTGCCCACCGCGACACTCGCAGACTTCTTTCGCGCACGTGCGCTCGATCGAAACACGATGAAGCTCGACTTGATCCGCGACGGAGTCGACCTGAGCTTCACCTTGAATCTCGACGCGCGCCGACGGGCGAGCCTCGACGAGGTGCGGGCGTGCCTCGAGCCCCTGAGCGACAAACGCGAAGAAAAGCCGCCTACGCTGTCTTGAAGCACCTGGTCACCCGGAAACCTCCGATTCGTCGCTCGCGACGTCCGCTAGAGGTTCCTCCACCTTGGGCCCCGATTCGCTGGACTGGTCCTGCCCGTCCGCACAGCAGCGGAAGCCTATTTGATACCCGGAATGCCATTCGTTGTGGTCTAGCGTCATGGGGCGGCAGCGATTGCGCACCGGTCCCCAATAGCCTCCCTTGAGACCACTCCTATAGGGACGCGCGTCGACCTTCCCGTCTTGGTTGAGCACCCACTCGTCGACGTTCCCGGTCATGTCGTGAACTCCGTAGGCGCTCACGCATTCGGCCATTTCTCCGGACGCTGCCCGCTGATCCAAGCGCTTGATCTCGGCCTCCCGAGTGCGCGGATTGGCGTACGCGTCATTGTCCGGGAATCGATAGGGCTTGTCGTAGTTGCACGCATTTTCGTCGCGCCGGCGGCCGGTCGGGTAGGGCAAGCGCTCCGGCCCTTCACATGCAAGCGTCCACTCGGTCGCGGTGCACAGGCGCTTGCCCTGCTCAGCGCATTTCTGTTCCGCAGCGCGGTAGCTGACCGCTACCATTGGTTTGACTCCGCTCACATTGGGGTACTCGAATCGATCGATGCAGAAGCGCATGGAGACCGGCTTACCGAAACAGCGATGACCCTCTGCGTACTCAGCGCATCGGTCGCGCTCCACACTCAAGTAGTCCAAACAGCGGTGAGCCACCGACGGGCAGTACTCCCCTTCTACGAGCACCATGCCATGCGGGCAGCTTTCACTACCGTCGCTGACGAGCGGAGGCTCTGTGCTGGCCGTTTCGGGATCTGGGTCCGAGAACACCGGAGTACTTTCGGACTCCGAGAGCTCGGTCTGCTCTACCGTCATCGACGAAGAGAAGCTGGGCTCGGCGTCGCGCCTGGGTCCCCACGCATCGGCAGGTAAACGCTCTGCGACGGTCGACAGCAAAACGGGCCGCCTTGCTCGATCCGGCAGCGGCGTGGTCACCACTGCTGCGACGTAGCCAACTAGCGCCGAGGACATCATCAAAGCCGAAGCCTGCCACGCAGATCCGCGCCGCACGCGTCGTTTCGGCAGACTGTTGCGGCTCCTTGACATAGTGCGCCTACGACAAACTAGGCCGCTTCGGCCAATAGGGCCTAGTTTTCGCCCATCTAGTTTGGACAGAGTGTCGTACGCAAGCAAGCCCGGCAAGCTTCCATCGAACGGATGCGTGTTCAGTGGATCGCTCGCTCGGCGGGGGGCCGCTAACGGCGCATCTATGTATCGAGACTAGAATTCACCGCGACCGCTAGCAGCCCGTTGGCAAAGCCGCCGCTATTCGGGACGACAGGCGAAGCCTGCGCTTCGGGGGCTCGTGTCGCCGCAGTCGCTACCGACGCACGATTCCAAAGTCACGGCCTCCATGCTGCATTGCCCACTATTCGAGGCAGCACTGGTAGCTCACCTGACGGTGCCCATCCGTGCAGCTCTTCTCGAGGCGTAGCTCAGCCAACTTCAGGCCATAGCTGTCGCACTCTTCTTCGGCGACCTCCGCGAGCACCTCGAGGCTGCAGCACGCTTCCATGGTGCTGGTTCCCCACAGGCATGCCTCCGGCTCGGGATCACCGCAGCTGCTGCAGGGTTCGCCATCGGTACCCCCAGTGCCTTCGCCGCCGGCACCCGCCGAGCCGCCAACACCACCTTGAGCGCCAGTGCCACCCGACCCACCCACCGATCCTCCATCAGTACCGGAGGACGAGCCCGTTGTTTTGCCGCCGGAGCCAGCAGAGCTACCGCCGCTCGATCCCGAGCTCTCGGTGCCGCCCGAACCCGAGCTGCCACCGCCGGAGCCAGTCGTGGTGGTGGTGGTGTCCTTGTGAACGTGAGTTTCGCAAGGCCGGTCGTCGTCGTCATCCCAACCGTGATCTTTTTCATCACAATGTTCGTCGACATCTACGTGACAGGCGGCAACCGCCATACCGAATGAACCAATCCATATCAAAGCCAAAGCCTTCATTGTTTGCCTCCTCCCGGGTAGTCCCCACGTTTGCGAAATCAGATCCGCAAAACTAGCCCCAAGCCAAAGAGCCTGCCGTCCCCGATACGAAAGACACCACAGCCAAGAGCAGCCACCAAACCCAGGCCCTCGCCTGCGGCGCATTGCCACGCTGCTCTCCCCGAATCCGAGCCACCGAGAACGGTCCGCGCGAACGCCTCTTGTCGTGGCCGGCGCCCAATCCCTCGGCAACGCGCACGAGAGTTCTTTCCAGTGACGGCGCTGACGGGGATTCGACGATTCCCGACTGCAACAGCTCACGTTCGAGAGCGCTCGTGGTGACCTGCAATAGCCGGCGCGGCTCTTTCACGCTTCGCTCCACGATTCGACGCGCCTGTGCTCGACACGTCGCACCATGCGGCGAAACTCCGTGCGCCCCCGCCGGAGCCGAGACGCGACCGTGCCTCGAGGGATCTCGAGAGCCCTGGCGATCTCTGTCAAACTCAACCCTTCTACCTCGAACAGCACGAAGACGGTGCGCACATCGAGCGGCAACGAGCCGAGGATCTGGTCCAACAAGGAGCGTGCCTCGCGCTGAGCCAGGATTTGGTCCGGAGCAGGGCTGGGGCAATCTTCCTCGTCGACCGCCGGACGCAGCTCTTCACGCCGACGCTCCAGCGTTCGGCGCGCCCGCCACGCGATCCGAACAGCGGTCCCATAGAGAAAGGCTCGCTCCTTGCCGCACTCGAGCTCCGAGATCTTTTTGGCCAGCACGATGAACACCTGTTGCGCAGCGTCTTCCGCGTCCGTAGGGCCGAGCCCAAGCCGGCGTAGCAGCCGCCACACGTACGCAAAGCTTTCACGAACCTGCGCTTGGACACGCTCGTCGAGATCCAACCGGTCTTGCGGAAATCGTCCTACCGCCGTTGGAGGCGGATTCAGTTCCGCCACCGGATGATCTCCGGCACTACGTGTCTGGATCGTGGAAAATCGATGGCTAGCACCAGTAGGTCTGAAAACAGGCAAAATGCACCAATCCCGATCCCGACGGCCGCGGTCTCCTGAGATTCCGGTCAAGACGCTCTGCGCCCTAGTTGCGGCTGTGTGCCCGCCGACTCGCGCGCTGTTCAAACAAAAGAAGATCCAACCGCCGCTGCAGCGCTACAAGAGAGGGCTGAGCAGGTGGGCGACTGATTCCAGCAACTTTCGGCTGGTCGGCGCGGCACGCAACGCTTCTCTACTGATCGACTTGGAGTCAGCCCTGAGATCCTGAAACCATTCCCAGAGCTGTCTGTTCAGTGCGGGGGACGCAAAAAAGCACCCTACTTCGAAGCTCAGCCGCAGACTGCGGGTGTCGAGATTCGCCGTGCCCACCGAGACGAGGCTATCGTCGACCAGCAACGCTTTCGCATGCAGCATGGGCCCCTGATACTCGTAGACCTTTACCCCCGCATCGAGCAGGTCCTTGTAGTACGAGCGTGATGCCCATTTGACCAGGCGCACGTCCGACACGTCGGGCACCACGATGCCCACTTCTACATCGCGACCGGCTGCAGTTCTTAGCGCCGCCATCAATGGAGCGGTGGGAATGAAGTAGGGCGTCGCTATCCAAATCCGAGATTCGGCACGGCTCAACGCCGTGAAGTAGGCATCGTGAATCCATGCCTCGCTATCGGGACCGCTCGCGATGACAGCGATGTCGGTGCTACCGGCCATATTGGGCGAGATGGACGTGGGTTGATCATCGACCGACTCGCCCGTAGCGAAGTACCAGTCATCGAGGAAGACATACGAAAGTGCCGAGACGGCCGGGCCACGCAAGCACACCATGAGGTCGCGCCAATCGTTGGCGTACTCGTCGCCGATGTTCATGCCGCCGGTAAACGCCACCGCGCCATCCACCACCAGAATCTTCCTGTGGTTGCGGAAATTGAAGCGGGGCGCACCTAGAGCATCGAACGCCGAGGGGAAGAAGCTGCCCACCTTCACGCCAGCGTCCAGCAGCGGTGCGATGAACTCACCCCTGAACGAGTCACTGCCAAAAGCGTCCACCAACACGCGTACCTGAACGCCCTGCTGAGCCTTTTCTACCAGGAGATCGCGCAATCGGTGCCCGGCAGCGTCCGCGTGCCAAATGTAGAAGAGGGCATTGATGCTTTCCGTCGATCCCGCGATCGCGCGCTCCATGGCTGGATACGCCTGCTTGCCGTCGATCAGCAGCTCGACCGCATTGCCCGTGGACGGAAAGACGCACGTGCCTATGGCGCGACGAGGCAGAAACTTGTCGAACACCGTGCCTTCGTGCGTCACCGGCCCGAGTTTCAATTGGTTGAACTCCGCAGCCATGCGACCGCGCCGCCTTTTCCTTCGCTCCAAGCGCGTGCGACCGAAAGCCCACCACAACAGCCCGCCCAAAGCCGGCAGTGCAAATAACGCGAGAAGCCAAGCCAAGGCTGCGGTGGGGCGACCTCGTCGGTTGAGCAATACCGACGGGACCGAACAAAGCGCCAACACCTCGGCGACCACGAAAAGCGCCGCAACGATTTCGGTGGTGTCCGCAAGAGCCGCTGGGGCTTGGGTCGGCTGCATGTGTGCGGCAGTGTAGCTCCGAAAAATGGGATATGCTCCGGTCTTCCCATGCGAACCGCTGCTTTGCTCGTGGCGCTTTGGCAGCTGACGAGTTGCCAACCGGAACCGGCCTGGACTGCCGACTCTCTGCCGAGGGCCGCTTCGCTGCCGCCTTGCAGTCCCGCGCCACCCCCTCCGGGTCGGTGTGCCGAGCCGTGCGGCACCTACGCTACTCAGTTCGAGCAGCTGGAAGGCGACTGCGGCTCCAGGCCCGAGCAGCTCTCGCAAGTATCCGGTCATCCTGCGACGGCGACCCCACCATGTCGAGGCAGCTTCGAAACTAGGGCTGACCGCTGCACTAGCCAGTTCGCCATACGCTGCCCCGCCAAGGACTCGAGTGGAACGACCCTTGCGTCTCTCGAACAGGGCTCGCTCAGCTGGTCCCACGATGCCAGCCACGCTCAGGGGAATGTCGAGCTGCAGTTGATGAAAGCAGATGGCACCGTGCGCTGTCGCAGCATGTACCGGGTCTCGGTACAGAGGCACTGAGCTCGTCCGCAAAGCCGCGCGGCGCTGCAATCCGTGCTCGAACGCTTGGCCGGCGCGGTTGTCAGACGAGGCTCTGCGGGTTAGTGTGAACAGGCCGAGGGAGCACTGGTGTCATGCCGGTGCCAGACGGCTTTTTGTCCATGCCTTCGCTGCGCCTGTTCACCATCAGCGTCCTCGTAGCCCTCGGGCTCGTCGGTGGGCTGGCGTGGGCAGCGCTCACGACGGGTGAAGTGCTCGGACAGGGCTCTGAAGACGTCGCCGTCGGATTGATCCACATAGCACCCCCTTCCGAGCCTGCGGCGGCTCCCGTCGAATCGGCGCTCGCGAAGGACCAGCCGCCGACGTCCCCAAGCGCGACACTGGAACCTCGAGCTGGCACAACGTGAGCGAGCCGATCGAAGACGACGAAGCCCGCCATCGTGAAACGCGCTGCCCAAGCGAAACCGCCTTCGAGCAGTCCGGTGCGAAAGCCGGATGCTGTGCCGAGCACAGCATCCGCCGCGCGCGTCAGCTCGCCATCCACCAAAAGTGGCAAGGTCAATCGCTGGCTTTCGAAG
>CBFGRJ010000155.1:0-15105 GCA_965651135.1 uncultured Myxococcales bacterium | reverse complement strand
GCGTCATTGCCGTTCGAGCGGCCATGCACGCCAACATACGCCATACTGAACGCATATCAAGCTCACAAAGTGTCCACAGGCCCTAGTCAAGACGGCCAGCACTCGCGCGCCCCGTCGGTTCGACGTTGGTCCGCCGGGCTTTGGCGGCGTCGAGACCTCAAGAAAAGCCAGCCCGTAATCCCACCCGTCATCCCAACACTGCAGCCCCGCTGCTCAATATCGATAGGACGCGATCCCTGGGCCAACGCCAAGGGCCCGAGAGACTGCATTGCCCATCAGTGCTAAAGACCTGATGGGATGGTGGCTGACCAACGAAAGTTGCGACGAAAGCTCCTGGGCAGTCCGTCGTTGCTCACCGCGCTGGCTGTGGCCGCCGCCGTCGGGTGTGGGCAGGGCACGCTGCGAGGTTCAGGCACCGACGACACCATGACGGGTACTGGAGGGGGCCAGCCTACGACGGGAACAGGTGGGGCGAGTTCCGGCGGCCGTGTGGCCATAACCGCTGGGCCGAGCGTGACGGGTAGTGGCGGCGGCCCCGAGTGCGAGCGCGAGCTGAGCTTCGAAGCAGTCATCCTCGGTGAACCCGCTCCCTTCGATCTGATCGTCGTCGCCGATCACTCCGACAGTCTCGGCTTCTCTCGAGACGCGTTGGCGCAAGGCCTCTCGGATCTGCTCGATGGAGTGCGCGGACGCCACGTGCGGGTGTTCTTGCTGACGCCGACGCAATACGGGGCGTCGAGCGCGCCAGCGCAATATCCGCAGACAGGTGAACCCGTCGTTGCCTGGCAAGATCCTGCGACGGGTGAAGCCTACGAGCCGGCGATGACGACCTACAGCCAAAGCTGTACCGATCTCGACCGCACGCCCATCGAGTGTCCCGATCCGCGTGGTGAGCTGCCCTACCTGGTGGTCGGCACCTGGGAGTTCGCCATGCCGCCCCCCATCGCCGAACTCACTCCCGACCAGACGGAGGCCGAGTTTCAGGCACAGGAGCAGGCGCTGGCCGATGCGATACTCTCCATCGGAGGCAAGGGTTCTCCCCACGAACAGCCGCTGTGCACCCTCGCTCGCTATGTCTTTCAAGACCCCGAGCTGCTGGCAAACAACGCTGTGTTTTTGGTGCTCTCCGACGAGGACGACGAGAGCACCCCCGCCGAGTGCGTAAAGGGTTTCGAGGCTGGGCTCACGTTGGTCGAGAGAGACGCCGGTTCAGAAGCTTGTAACACTGACTGCGACGGGTATCTCTACAGCATCCCCGGTGAAAACTACTGGGTGCGTCTCGAGTATCATTGCGCCGCGTTTGACGACGTCGGCATGATGCGTCCGGGAACCGAAAATTCTGACTGGGACAACGTCGCCCGTGTCGAAAGTTGCGACGAAGTCTCCCCCGGACCGTGCAGCGACGCGGAGTGGGAGAGCGTGGCGCGCGGTTGCGATACGGGAACCGAAGTGTTCAGCTGTCAGCGGCAGTGCTCTATCAATGTTTTGCCGTGCCAGGTGCAGCTGCCCGATGCGAGCGTCGACGCCTGCACGGAGGCGTTCGTCTACAACGGCATCGAATACAAGGACCTTCCAGAGTACTGCGCCCTCAACGATCGGCCGGCGACCGGCGCTTGTACCTCGAGCGGATTCAATGAGGTGACCAGCACGTCGCTGACTCCCCGCCAGCGATTCACCCAAGTGACGCCTGGGTTCACGACCGATCACCTGGCCCACCACTTCCTCCAGGAGGCCAAAAGCCAGTTTGGCGAAGGCGGGTTTTTGGTCGAGGCCATCGTGCACGATCCGAGCTTTTCGTGTGAGCTGGGCGCGGGACAGAGCTACGCCACGAATCTCAGTAAGATCGTCGCCGACTCGAGTCATCTGTTTCCGCTCTGCGATTCCTACGCTCCTGCGCTGGCGTCCGTACTCGGCTTCGCTCAGTCGCTGATCCAGACCGAGTTTCTGCTGCAACTGGAAGAGGGTGAGTCGATCAGCCAGGTACTGATCGAGGCGAGTGATGGCGCTCAGCGCGAGCTGCCGGCCGCTTCGTGGACCTACGATGAAGCGACGGGGACGCTGCGTGTTGACAGGTCGGCGATCACGGGCACGGACAGCCGCTTGAATGTAGAAGTCACCTCGGCGTGCATCCCCATCATCAAGTGAGCGCGTGTTTTCGTCACCTTCAACCTCAAGGTGGCTCAGGCCTGCGTCTCGCTCTGCGGGCTTCCTTCCAACTCTGGCCGCTACTGCGTTGCGACGCGCTTGTGCTCGACGATGCTTGCTGGTGCGTTGTGGGCAGTGTTGATTACGGCTGAATGTGGCCAGCTCAGTCGTTCTCTTCGGCCGCTATTGCCAGCCGTCGAAGCAACATTCCGAGTCCATGTTTGTCGAGGGCGCGAGACGACACGTCGATCATTGCTTGGTAGAGAAGTGTTTCGGGGTCGGACACGATCCAACCGTTCATATCTAGAAACACCAGCGCCGCGTTGAGCGCGGTTCGTTTATTGCCGTCGATGAACGGTTGATTCTCGGCAATATGGAAAGCGTATGCAGCGGCCATGTGGAACAGGTCGTCGTGCAGGAACGCACCATCGTAGGTAGATGCCGGAGTCATGACCGCAGACTCTAGGGCGTTTCTGTCGCGAATGCCGGCAGCTCCTCCGAACAGGCGAAGCTGATCATCACGCAACGCCAGGACCTCCTGTACCGTGAGGAAGAGCGGTTCGGCGGGTTTGTCTTTCACTTGGCCAGTTTGCGAAATGTGCGTTCGTGGGCGGCCAGCGTGCGCTCCTGAGCCTTCTCAATCTTGCGCTTGCGATTGGACTCGGCGCGGATCGGGGTGATGATCAGGCGCTCTCCATCGGTCGAGATTTCTAGTTCGGTTTCTGGCGTGATCTTCAAAAGTTCGAGGATTGGCTTATCGATGATTACCCCTGAACTGTTACCCACGGCTTGCAGTCGTTTGACCATAGGTGCGTTATAACATCGTTCAGAACCAACCGCCAACCGACGTGCTCGAGGCCCAGCGGTGGGCGACGTGGTTTGCGGGTGAGCGCGCTGGGGCGCGGTGCCGAGGAGAGCCCGACGACGTGCTTTCCGGTGCCTATACACCTGGCGCTCGACGTGGCTTCCGCCGCGGTGCTGGCGGGAACCTGGTCGGTCTTTGGCAGGGAGGACATGCGTCGCGCGCATTGGCGACCAGATTCAGCATGACCTGCTCCATCTGGCCCGGGTCGATCACGACGGACAAGCAGCACGCGCTTGCACAGAAAGGCGGACTCGCTCACCTGCGACCCGGTGCTCGAATCTATTGGTGGCAGGCAACGGCCACGAGCGATACCGAATCGACGAAGAAGGACGTGTGGCCATCGATCCCGGTTCCGCTGAATTCCAAAGTTAGGTCATGGCCAGCCCATTCGCTGGCTTCGACGGTGACTTGGAACTTGGCCCAGGCAAAGGCTGCATCTTGGTTGTACAGGGTCACGATGTCTCGATCGGTCTGATTCGAGTCCACCGCGAGTAATTTGACCTGCATGTGGTTGTGATTGTCGGGAAGCTCGTCGGCTCGAATTTGATAGAAGAACGAAAGCTCGAGGCGCACCGTGCCGCTTGGCACGCTCACGGTTTGGGAAAGCGAGTTGGACTCGTCGAGCTCGGCGTCGCCGCCTCCCAACCAGGCCACGTTGGGGTAGCTATGGGAGCGCAACGTGGGGATGTAGTCCTCGGGAAATATGAGTTGGTCGTAATTGGCCGACATCACCGTCCAGCCCGTCTCACCGGCTTCGAAGTTGCCATTGGTGAGAAGGTCGAAAGACCTCGAGATATCGACCTGTTGGCAACCCGTACCGACCGTGCAGCGATTGGGTCTGCACACGTCGCCGCTGTCGGGGCACTGGCTGTCGTCGGTCGTGTAGAGACAAACCAGGTCGTCGGTGCAAGTCTCGCTGGTGCAGGTGGCACCATCGTCGCAGCTGGCATCGGTTTGGCAGTACCTGGTTAGGCAAGCCTCCATGCCTGGTATGCCGTTGCAATACCCGCCCGGGCAGGGGGTGCCGTCGACAATCGTCGCATGCTCACAAACGCCTTCGTTGCAGCTGTCGCTGGTACAATCGTTGTTGTCGTCGCAATCGGCGGCCTGCATGCAACCGGTGCAGAGCGCGGGCTCCACACTCGTGTTGCATACCGGTTCTTGAGCATTGCAACCCATGTCGATGCCCGTTGCTGCATCGTCGATACAGGTGACGCAGCTTGTTTCACCCATTTCTCCGTTGCAGATCCCGCGGCCGCACAGACTGCCTCGAGGCAGAGCAGTGCTTTCGCACACCGAATCGACGCAGCGGCTGTAGCTGCATTCGACGGCGCCACTGCAATCGGAGTCTTGGCGGCAACCGAGGCACACTGGCGGCGAAGCGCGCGAGTCGCACACGGGGGCTTCGCTTGAACAGCCGGTGTCTGGCCTTCCGCTACCGGCATCGTCGACGCAGGGTACACATCGAACGGCGTTCCCTGCACCATTGCAAAACCCCGTGGCGCACGCAGTGCCCCTGGACATCGGCGAGTACAAACAAATGCCCGCCGTACACGTGGCGGCAAAACATTCGCGCGCTGCGGTGCAGTCCGAGTCGTCGCGACACTCCACTCCGACATCCCCAGCTTGTCCGCCCATGCTGTCGGATTTTCCGGTGGTCATGCCGCCGGTCGTTCCCGAAGTGCCATTCCCTCCGGTTCCGTCCAGGCTGCCGGTCGTACTAGCCTTGGATGAGTTCGTTTCGCGCCCTTGGCCGCAACCGATGGCCAAGGTCATGGCTGCCAAGGCCACGACCGAAGGCTGCATCCAGATCCGAGTGCACGAGCTCAAAGCGAGGGCATCGTACCACGCGACCCCGACCGGAGCCGGTTCTCAAATTTTGAGTCAGTCTTCGACAAGCTCGAGGTACAGCGGGTTCGGCGCGTCCATGATGAACAAGCTGCCGTCGATGCTGTCTAGGCTTTCGCTCACCCGCGCATCGATTTTGAAGCCATCATCGCCAGTGAATATTTGGGCGAAGCACTCGGTCGAGGTACACACGCAGGGATTGACATCCATGGCCAGCTCGAGCCAGGTGCAGTCCACCACCCGACTACCTAGAGAGCACGCGGACCCGTCGGCGTCGTAGCTGAATGGGCTCGTTCCCGTTAAATTGTACCAGCAGTCTTCCCCTCCAAAGGCCGGCGTTTGCAGCACGCACCAGGCGTCATACGCCGAGTTGACCTGCAGATCGATGGTTAGCCTATTGCCGGCGAGCTTGGCACCGAAGATTGGATACGTGGCTCCTTCTCCTAGACGCGGGCATTGAAAGCCGTACGGCTCCGCCTCGTCACACAAGTAACCCTTGTCGCGCTCTGGCGCAGGTGCTGGATTGCCAATGACCAGCGTGGCGGTTTCGTTGCTCGAGAGCGACAACACGATCTCTGGCCCGCCTTCGAGGTAGCCGCTGAAGGTCTTTCCCTCGAGGTCACCCCAATCGTTCGGTGTTGCCTGCCACGCGTCGTAGGGCGCGCGGGCCGCATCGGCTTCCGCGTCGCAATTCGGCACCGGACCTTCGCCTGCCGTGCCTCCTTCGTCGTTCGAGCTGCCGTCTGTCGAGCTGCCGCCACCACTCCCGAGGGTCGAGCTGGTGTCGGTGGGTTGATTCTCGGTGTCACCTTTGGCCTTGCCGACCTCGACCGTTCCGCCGCAGGCCATGGGTAGCAGTAGTATTGGGCTCGCGCCGAGCAGGTACTGGTATAGGGTTCGGTTCATCGTATTGACGCTCCGTGGGGCTGCATGCTTGGTGTTCCATCCAGCAACATCCTTCACTCTTCCGCTTCCGAAAGTGCCTCTCGAGCACACGAAACGGAGAGCCGGTGCCGGTACATCTTTGTCGTGCCGTCGCTACTCAGCACTCTTTTGGCCCAGGCAATGGCTTCTTCTCGGCGATCGAGTTGGCACAAGGCCAAAATGCGTGTGACATGCCTTTCGGCTAGCAACGCCCCGCCGGGTTGGATCTCGTCGAGGCTTTGCATCAGCCCGAGCGCCAGTGTTCCGTCTCCCCGCTGTAGGGCCGATTGGGCTCGTCGAACATAGGAGAGCTCTTCGTAGAAGGTCGGCTTGCTGTCGGCCGTAGCGCCGGAGTGAGGCTCGTTGACATGACGAGTCTTCGAGGCGTGCGCGGGCGCCGGTGCGCTAGGCCTGGCCCGTGTCGCAGGGGAGCTAGCCTCGGATTTGGACGATGTACCACTGGCGGACTTCGGCTCGAGCGGCATAGGCGGTGCTGCTTCTCGAGCCCGGTTGCTGTCAGACGCGGCATGACGCTGCGTGTCGGGTGCGCCATCGGGGCTGAGCCAATACCCAGCCCCAAAACCTGCCAGCGCCCCCGACACGATGCCTGCGGTCACCACGGACTTCGAAAAGCGCAGTGCAGTGCTGCTCGCAGTATGTCCAGCAGCGTGTGACGTTTGCCCGAGCTCCAAACTCTCGGTTACTTTGGGGCCATTGGCTTCCGCAGTGAGCCCGTGCGGCGCAGACGCGGCGAGCGTTGCCTTCAGGCGCGAGACCAGCGCGTCGCGTCGAGCAGCGCTGGGGCGGAGCCCATTGCGAGCTCGCGAAAGGACGAGTTTTTCCAGATCAGCGGTGCTCACCAGCTACCTCCTCCGCCCGCTATTGCCTCCGACTGAGCAAGTTCTTTGCGAAAGGCCTCTCGGACCAGGCGAATCCGTGAATAAATCGTGTTCTCGGGAACGCCAAGCAGTGCAGCAACCTCGCTTGGCGGCCGCTCTTCGAGCAGACACAGCACGAACACATCGCGCAGCTTTTCGGAAAGCTTCTCGCAAAAGCTTTGCACGAAGAGGGCTGCCTGTTTGTCGGCGAGCGATTGCTCGGGATCCTGAACGTCGCCGCGATGCTGACTTTCGATGAGCTCCGCTTCGGGATCGCGCTGAGCCCTGCGCCGGTAGTTTTGGCCCACGCGGTAAGCGATGGCATAGAGCCACGTGCTGAGCTTGGCTCTGCCTTCGAACGAGCCGACCTTCTGTGACGCGATCAGCAGCACCTCTTGGGTTGCGTCATCGAGGTATCGCTCCGCGACTCCCATGGCCCGCAGTTGACGCCACACCTGGTCGACGTAGGCCTCGCACTCGGAGGCGAACTGTTCCGGGCTGGCGAAATCAGATGACCCCACGGAAGGCGAACCTCTGCAGGTCTCGCTGCCAGGCGCGTTTTCGAAGGCCGGTGTGGTCACGGGGCTCTTTTAGTGTTTCGACCGAGCCAATTCTTCACTGTCGCATGAAGAAAACTCGAAGGCCAAGCGCGGCCCGGAGCCCGTAGCCCACCCGATGCACGTGACTGCCATCGTCGAGGACGAAGCTCGGCTGGGTCAACGGCATGGCGACCTCGATCTCGCCGAAAACACTCATGTCCGGGTGGAAGGCGAACGCGCCCATCGCCCCGGCACCAAACGCCACCCACGGCTCACGAATGACTTGGGCACTTTCGATACGTTGCTTGGCGCGGATCGAGCCACCGGTCAGGCTTGCGATTGGACCGAGCTTGGCCTGTGAGCCTAGAACGAGATAGCTCGCTAAAAGCCGAGCGTCGATCAAGGAAAAATCAATGGGCGCTTCAGCGTGGTCGGGGGAGGTGGAGGCGGGCGGAAACCAACGGCCAGCGAGACCCAACGACCAACGTTCGAGGCGGACCCCAAGCGCGACGGAGGGCCCTAGCCGCGGTTCGGGCAACACCCCCGTCGCGAGCTCCAGGGCCCCCGAGAGGTGAGGGCGCAGGGCCCAAGCGCTGCCGGATCCAGCTCCGGAATCGAAGCGGCTTGGGGGGTCTGCCCCTGCTTGCCAGGGCTCCGCAATCATCGTCGTTGATTCGTCGCCGGCGTGGGCGCCGTCGCGTTCGTCCAAATCCAAATCGGCGGCCCTGGTTGGCTGCGGCTCCGGTGCTTCGACGGGTTCATCGGAGGACCAACGCTCGGCCCGAGCCGGATCGACTGCCAGGACCACCGCTACGGCAACGAAGTCGGCAGCGTCCTGACAGGTATCTACCAAGATACGACGTGTTCCGGAGTGTCCGGCCAAAGTGATGTCGACGGTGACCTCCCACTTTTGCTCGGTCCACCGAAGTGCTGTTTCGACGGTCAGATCACTAGCTCGTGAAGGGGCGCCGCCCAACCAAGCACCCACGCGCTGCTCGATGTCATGAGCGCTAGGACACTCCGGAGGGGCAGTCCAGGAGAGCCACCCCGGCTCTTGGGCATCTGCGATCTGCGGCCATAATAGAGGCAGCCCGAGCAACCGAGCGAAAAGGCCTGGAGCTTTCATTGTACTAGCGCTGATGGCGACCATAGCTCGAAGCCGTTGGATCGCCCACACAAACGCGCTGTGCTAGAGCGAGTCGAGGGTTGCGTGAAGTCTTGTGCGAATCACCCATCACTCGTACCTCTGGCCTTGTCTTCACTGCCGCGTGGCTAATGCCCGAAGTGGTGTTTCCCGTGTTGTTCTTTCTGGCGTACGTTGTCGTGCGTTCGGCGTTGGCGGCGATCGCAAACGACGAGCACGATTGCCAAGGGCATTGGAGGCGGGCTTTGGTCTGGGGTTCGCGTAGAGCAGCGCGTACATGCTGCCGCTAGCGGGGACGCTGACGGTGATTCATTGGTTCGCTAGGTGAGGGGGCAGCGATCGTGGCCCTGGCTCATTGTGTGCCACTCAGCGGAGACATGCGACGGGTGGCGACAAACACAAGTTGCTGAAAATACAAAGAATCTGTGGCTGTGGTTGGAGGCGATGGTGTTGGCTCGCGCTTTGCTACACAGGGGCCGCCATGAACTCCACGAAGCTTGCTGCGTGCTTTGGCACGTCCTTGTTGGTTTGGATGAGCGCTCCGTCCGAGGCTCGCGCTTGCGGAGGATTCTTCTGCGGCCGGCAGCCCGTCGACCAGACGGCGGAGCGCATTCTGTTCGAAATCTCCGAAGACTCGGTGACGATGACCACGCAGATCTCGTTCAACGGCGATGCGGAGGACTTCGCTTGGATCTTGCCGCTGGGTGCCGTTCCAGACGCCAATAGCCTGGCCGTGTTTCCACAGCGGGCTCTCGCAACGCTGGACGCGAACACAGGACCTACGTTCGTCTTGCCGAGCGACTGCTACGGCCTGTTTCCTGCCCCCGGGGGGGGCCTTGCGACCGCCTCAGCGACCTCTGGGGGACTGCCCGAGGATGACGGGGTGACGGTTCACATTCGAGAAGAGGTGGGCAACTACGACGTGGCGGTGATTGAATCGACGGATCCCGACGCCCTGATCGATTGGCTGCGCCAGGAGGGATACCGCGTGACGCCGCCCATGGAGCCGTACATCGAGCTCTACACCAACGAGGGGATGAAGTTCTTGGCGCTCAAGCTGCTCGAGGCGGCGGACGTGAATGACATCAGTCCCTTTCGCTTTTCGCTTCCGGGTACCACTCCCTCCATACCGCTCAGGATGACCTCGCTCGCAGCCGAGCCGGAAATGTCGATTGTGGTGTTCGTGTTAGGCGACCAACGATACGAGGGCAAGAACTGGGAAAACATCACCATCGATGACGGTAGCATTCGCTTCGATCCAAATACATTTCCGACGCGGACGAACTACGCGTCGCTGGTTGCCCAAGGCGTCGATGACGCGGGCGGTCAGGGTTGGGTGACGGAGTTTGCCGGCCTTACCGCGGGCTTTGCCTCTCAGGTGCAAAGCCAAATCGATAACGGATTTTTCAATACGCCCGAGGACGCGGAGGCGGCCCTCGCGCTGCTGGACGTGCTGCAAGCGAACCCCTACATCACTCGCCTGTATACGCGCGTTTCAGCGGAAGAAATGACACTCGATCCGATTCTGGGGCGCAGCGACGGAGAAGACGTTTCGAACATTCGGCAGCTCCAGCGCATCGTCGACGGCGTCGATCAATGCCCTGACCCGGCAACCTCCACAGACCCTTGCGACTTCGTGACCTGTGGTGCTGGGGGTATTTGCCGGAGCGTGACGCAGATGAATGCCAGCGGCGTCCAGACACGCGTGGCCGCATGCGGGTGTGTTCCCGGGGCGACGGCTCGTACCACCTTCGCTCCGGACGGCACGCCTACGGTCATTTGCCAAGATCAGCGCATGTCGTTCCTCAATCCCGGCGACCAAGAAGCCGGCATGGAGACCTTGCCCGACCCCTGTGCCACGTTCGACTGCGGCAGCAACGGTCGCTGCGTTCCGGTCAACATGACGCCCACCTGCGAGTGCGACGCCGGTTTCGTCGCCACGGGCAGCGTCACCGCCGAGGGCGTGCGCGTCACGACATGCACGACGCCGGATACGGCGATTCCCGACTCGTTCTATGAACAGCGTCTGCCCGAGTTGCCGCAGGACATGCCCGGCGGGCGTGAAGTCGAGGTGCCTGAGCCCAAACCGGTAGAGACGACTTCCGGCAGCGGTGGTACGAATACGAATACCGCCAACAGCTCGGGTGGTGGAGACACTGGTCCGAGCAACACGACTGGCGCGTCGGGAGGCACCGGTGGCATGGGTGGCGTAGGTGGTACTGGTTCGGGTGGCCCGTCGGCGAGCGGCAAGTCGTCCGGTGGCGGCTGCACGGTGGGATCGGACCTAGTGGCGTCTCACTGGGCTTGGCTGTCGCTCGCGTTCGGTGTTGGCGTGGTCGGCCGGCGCCGTCGCTCCCCTAGCGCGGCAAGCCAATAGGTTCGAGAAACATCTGGCTCGGTGTTTGCGGCCGCACCCCCGCCTCCAGGCGCCGGGCGGTCTGGCAGACGTGCGCACCGATAGCCGCGTCGCGCGGAGAGCGCGCTGCGCGTTGACATTCCCGCGCCAAGATGGATAGCGCCCTCGCGTCTTGCCCGCGGTGGGCCAGCAGCGTGCCGAGCTCGATGCAGCTGTTGCGATCGTTGGCGGCGGAGCACTGTCGCTCCAAGAGCGAAATCGCCGATTCGACGCGTCCCGCCAACCAGTCGATCTGCGCAGTCGTCCTGCAGGCTCGCACGTGCTCGGCGTTGACGCACAGCCCGAACAAACTTTGGCGCGCAGGCTCCACATCGCCCCATTGATAGTCGGAGACATAGACGTCGTGGCAGGCATCGGCGTAACCGACCTTGCAGGCGTGTTCCAGAATCGCGAGGCCGGTTGCCAGGCTGGTGTGGTCGCGCGAGCGCCCAAACCGATTGCAAAGGTCCCGGCAGCCCACTTGATGCTGCTTCTGACACGACTGCAGCGCGAACGCGAGGGCGAGCATCGGTGTCTTCGCGTTCAGGCTGGGCTCTACCAAATCGCCGCAAGAAGCCGCCGACCCGAGCGAGCACGCTTTTTGGTGGAGCGCGGCAGAGTTCTCCCCGCTGTGCTCGGTTCGGCAGGCCGAGCTATTGATGGCCAGCGCGAGCTCTCGACAAGCTCTTGGGTCTTCTTGTGTGCATAGCCCGCGCAGGCTTGTGCAATAGTCGGCCTGCTCCGTCACTCCCGCCAGGTACTCGCGTTTACGGGCCTCGGCGCATAGGCTCTTGTAAGTCTGGCAGTATTCGGCAAGTGCGTGCGCCAGCGGGCGCTCGCTCACTCGCTCGGGCTCCTTCCCGATCTCACCGTCGACTTGGTCGCTATACTCGGAAGCGCTGCGCCAGCCGACCGCGGCGCCGAGCAGGCAAGCGCCCGGCGACCCTTGCGAGCAGGCGGTGGCCCAGCTTTCGAGCGTGGCCAGCGGCGGTCCGCGGTGCTCCTTCAAAGAAGCGATGACCACGGCCGCCAGCGCCTGCCTTTTGAATCCAAGCTTTGGATCCGTCCAAAGCACCTGCTCCAGGTTCGCCTGCAGGCCGCCGGCCGTAGACAGTGCTCGGAGACTGTCTGCTCGTTCCATCACGAACATCAGCTCGCCCAATCGGTGACAGCTGTTCGCGTGACGCTTCTTGCATAGCTCTACCAACTTGTCTGCCCGATGCGACAGCGCGCGCGAGTCTTTGAGTGGCGTCTCTCCCCACTCGGGCAGCGCAGACCACGGCGTCAGATCGAGCGCGGCAAGGCAATGGTCGAGGCTACCCGCCTGGCACCGGGCGGCCAGATCGCGCTGAACCGCGTCGAGTTCTGCGGCGGCGCGTGCTTCGACCGTCGCTACGTACTCGGCCGAACGCAGCATCGTGGAAGTCGGTTTGACGAGTTGCCCGAGCGGCCCCCGCTCGAGTAAGGGGTCGTCATAGGTATAAACGGGCGCGACACGGCCACCTACCGAGGCACCGGTGGGGGCGTTTCGGCCGGCTTTCGTAGCGACGCGTGGGTCGCTGCTGGCTCGCGAACACGTGACGACCCAGAGCGAATCAGAAACGGCGTGCACCGATTTTTTACCACTGGCGCAATTCAGGCGAGCCTGTTCTTTCTTGCAGAGGCTCGGCGTCGAGCAGCGGATTTCCATGGCGGGGCCCTGCGCGGTCTCGATGCGACGCACGGTGGCCGATTGGCACCCTGTGAGACCCGCGCACAGGGCGGCCACGTGCCAAAAGTGAAACTCGCGGGCGCGAACCGATACCATGATAGCCCCAGCAAAGGAGCTAACCACAGAACGCCTTGCCCTTCAACACGGTCCGCGCTTTTACTGGTGCGCCTGTTTGCTGGTGCGCTTGCCATAGGGCAGCACGAACAGATACAGGCCACTCAGCAGGAGTAGCGCGAGCGGGAGCAGGGGAGAGTAGGTCACCCAAGGGGGCGGCTGCCCACCTGCTGCGATCGAGGCGACCACGTTGGCGATCACCGTCACGGTAAAGACCATCGATACCCAGCGGTGCGTCTGTCGAATCCATTGGCTCAGCTTCATGATTGGACCTCCAAGATACCGACGTTCGGCGCTGCTCGAATGGACACGGGGGTCCTGCTCATTGCGCCTGCTCGGATATCTTCTTTAGGCGGCGCTCGAGCAACGCCTTTTCTGGATTGGTAGGTGCGGCGGCAAGGGCGCGTTGGGTATGTGCGGCAGCGCGATCGCGATGCCCGCACCGGCGATGGAGCTCGCCGAGCGTCGCATCCCACAAGTAGTAGCCGAGCAGCCAGCTCGGGGCCTCGAGCGCTTCCAGCGCGGCGAGCCCGGCTTCTGGTCCTTTCCATTCCGCCATCGCAATCGCTCGATTCAAGACATTCAGCGGCGAGGGAGCAATATGATCGAGCACCTCGTAGAGTCGAACGATCTCCTGCCAATTCGTTCGTGCATACGACGGAGCGAGACAATGCTCCGCCGCTATGCCTGCCTCGGCATGGTAGCGCGACAGCCGCTCTCCCCGCGCGGACCGCGCGAGGTGGTCGAGCCCTTGACGGATGAGCTCGTGATCCCAACGCGAGCGATCCTGTTCCTCGAGAAGGACGAGGCCTCCCACTTCGTCCGCGCGCGCCTCGAAGCGCGCCGCATGAAAGCACATCAGGGCGATCAGAGCGTCGGTGTCCGAGATGGCGCCCGTCGGATCTTCCTTCAGCATCAGCGCCAGTCGAAGCGCTTCTTCACACAGCTCGCGACGGATCACGCGATCGGGTTGTGCGGAGCTATAGCCTTCATTGAACAGCAAATAGAGCATGTGAAGCACGCTCTGCACACGCTCTGCATCGAGGCTCTGCAGCTCGGCATGCTCGCGGAGTCGCGCGCGCGCGCGCTGCAAGCGCTTGTTGACGGCGTCTGTGCTTTGAAATAGGCGAAGCGAGATCTCCTCGGTGCTGAACCCGCACAGCGTTTTCAGCGCGAGCACAAGCTGCGACTCGCTCGGGATTGCCGGATCGGCGCACACGAAAAGCAAGCGAAGGACGTCGTCTTGGACCTCCTGCTCCGCGTAGCCCGTGTTCACCTCTGCGAGGTAGCGCTTGTCGCGCTTCTCGCGACGAAGCTCGTCGAGCACGTAATTGTGTGCGACACGGTAGAGCCACGCCCCTGGGTCCTTGGGCAGGTCCAAGGACCAGGACTGGGCGGCTCGGAGCAGCGCGGTCTGCGCCGCATCCTCGCACAGTTCCAAGCGATCTAGACCGAATCGACGTGACAGAATGGAGACCAGGCGCCCGTGCTCCCGCCGGAACCAATGCTCGGGCAGCTCGGGCGCGGTCATCTCAGTACGTCGTGATCTCGCGGATCTCTACGCTCGTGAACATCGGGACTTCTTTAGCGATTTCGAAGGCCCGCTCCAACGACTCGGTCTCGATGAAGGACCAACCGCCCACGATCTCTTTGCCTTCGACATAGGGTCCGTCCGTCACGGCGCCGCCTCTGCACACGGCCGACACGCCGTCGTGTTTGGGGCCCGAGCGCGCAGGAGGCTGCTCGAGGATTTCGTTCGCGTACTGGGTCATCCAAGCCTTCCACTTGGCGTAGCCAGCCTGCATTTCCTCCGCCGAGGGTTGCTCTTGCTGATCTGCTGGGGATCGATACAGAAAAAGGAACTTCATGGTGGTTCTCCTGAGTGGGTGCTGCGTTTGCAGTTCTGACGGGACGACGCTGGTCTATCGCCGAATGGACAACCCAAACGATTTTTTCCGATTCGGTCCGGCCCTGCCGCCAAATTGGCCCCAACGGATTCCACTAAGAGCATACGGGTCTCCCTCCCACACCAGGGAAGCCCACAGCGTTCGAGAGCGTAGTACCTCGCGCATGTACCAGAGCGCCAGGACGCTGCGTGTCTTCGGAGAGGTGCTTTTCTTCGAGCGCGAGCAGCGGGCCCGCGCCGCCTGGTATGCGCAGGCGGAAAATCGCGTCATGGACGGGCTGCGAGCCAGCCTGCTGAGCGGCGCGCGTGCGCTTCGTGAGCTGGGGGCCAAGGTCGAGCTCAGCGAAGCGAGCGCACCGCTACTCGAATCGGCGCCCCGATGGGGTCGTTCGCTTTCGGTGCGCTACAAGACCAGCGAGGTCCTCGTGTACTCCGCCAGGACTCCGGATTCACTCAGTGTGCACTGGGCATGGGTGATCCACGCCCGACGCACCCGCTCTGCCCGCATCCTGAGCATTCCCGGATTTTCGGTACGACGTGGCGTGACCAAAGAGCTCATCATGCAGAAGCTTGGACCGCAAGCGGGTCGAGCTCCCGTAGAGATCGACAAAGAAGATTGGCTTTTGATCGAAATGC
>CBFGRJ010000154.1:0-15256 GCA_965651135.1 uncultured Myxococcales bacterium | reverse complement strand
CCGAACGACATTGCCCGAACGACTCAACCGAGGCGACTTGCCGCGCCGACCCCGGCAACTATGGCTCGACCAACTCTGGCTCGACCACCGTCAAGAGCACGGGAGCCGGGTTCTGGCACTTGCCACACATGAGCCCGAGCAACCAAACCCCTTCCTCATCGGTCTCGAAGCCCGCAAAACGCTCACCCGACCTCACCTCGCCCGTCTCTTCGTCGACCACTCGCTCGCGCGTGACGGCAAGGTCTACCTCGCGCTGATTGTCGAGCGGCGCTTCCCACATCTTTGTCGCGTTGAGCTCGATGTCGAAAATGTGTTCTTCTAGGTCGGCGATGGTTTGACCTTCATAAAAGGCCAAGAGCACGCGATCGAGGCGCGGCTTTTCGACCCGATTGCCGTTGCCGTCCCGCTCCAGCTCGTGCCAGCGCACCTTCCAGGGCCCTTGCTCTGGAATGGCCAGCGGCTCTAGCGACGACAGGTCGGCACCGAACTCCAAAATCCCACAGCCCTGCGGCGCGCCGACTTCTACGCTCGTCGCATCTTCTAGCGGTCTGAGAAAGGCCATGGTCCGTGCGCCGATGCCGGGACTAGTACCGCTGGTAAACACCAGCATGTAGACCTGATTGTCGCTTTCTACGAACAACTCGGGCACGTCGATGGGCGTGCCACCGACGAACGCAAAGTCGCTGAGCTTGACACAGGTTTGCCCGGGCTCGACGGGATGCTCGGCGTAGCCCGTGACTTCCGACTGCGCCAATTCTCCCGAAGCAAGCTTTGCCTCTACGTCGGACGCCGAGAGATTCAAGAAGCGCAGCAGGCCAATGTTGTTGACCTGCGTCGCCGGGTCGACCGAGTGGCACTGCAAGTCCTGCTCCAGGTCGCCCCAACAAATGTCCAAGTCGGCGCCCGCAGCGACGTCGAAGGTTGGAATCGCGAACTGGGCCATGGTGGAGTAGTTGTTGGCGTCGACGATCGAAATGGCGTCCTTCTCGGACGGCGCGGGTTGCGCTGGATCGTCCGAGTCGCTGCCGCACGCTGCGAGCCCCACTGTGCCGGCGAGCGCGAAAGCCACGCACGATGAAAGGGAATGATGAGAGAGCATCAGACTGGTCCTCGACTTTTAGCATCACCGCTGCGCTCGTGCGAGAGCCCGAGCTCACGAAAAAAGGCAGTTCATGGCCACAAAAACTAGAAGGAATGAATGCAGTCGAGCGACAGAGGCTCGATGACTAGGGATTCAAAACCGATACAGCACATCGAGTGACAGTAGGTGTGAATGAGCTCGGTAGGTGCCGGCGTTCGCTACGGGAGCGGGCACACCGATATATTCTTCGTGGCAGTAGGTGTCGTCCGTGTAGGGGGGCTCGCAAGGGCTTCCCGGCACCTCTTGATACACCCGTGCGTCGCCTTCGCTCACGGTGACGGCAGGCTGGTGCCGGTACTCGTAGCCGACCGCTAGCTCGAAAGCGTCGACGAGCACCGACGCGCCCAACGCTCCGCCGAGCTGTCGGCCACCGGCGAAATCGACGTGTGAGTAGGCCCGATCGGCTACCGCCGATTCATAGAACACCCCCGCCCGACCCGTCAGAAGCGCCGGCACGATGTGGTAATCACCGCCCAGGTGCACGCCAAGCGTGTCGTTCCACTGCTTGTCGATATGAATCGTGCCGACGTCGAGGATGTTGTCGCGCCACGTCGCCACCAGGCCATTCGTTTCGACCGTGAAGCGCTCGACCCGAGACCACGTCTCGTAGACGACATCGAGCTCCACATCGAACAGCTCGCGCTCACCTGCGAGGTGAATGTAACGCACCCCGGCGCGAGCACTCAGCGGCAGCGGCAGCTCGACGGAAACGTCATTCGCCACATCTCCGTCGCGCGTTAGCTCGAGTTCCTCGAAATCGGGCGAAAACCCCTCGACGCTCAGGGAGCTTTGCGTCTCGAACGAGGTCGGGACAATCTGGCCCGAAATACCGAATTCTAGAAAGGCGAGCGGTCTGTACCAAGCTCCAAGCCGGGCATTGAAAGCGAACGGATCCGACCCCGAAACGGTGGAGAGAATATCGAAATTGCTCGATACCGGGTTCGCCCCCCGCATCACTCGCCCATCGAGCACCAGCTGGTAGTCGAGCTTGCCCAAGTAAAGCCACTCGAGGCTCGCACCCAATCCGAATACATCCCCGTAGCGCCAGGCAACGCTGCCCGAATAGTCGATGATTTGCGCCTCTCGGCTCACCATCATGTAGCGCTGCCCTCCGCTCACTGGAAAGCGCTGCTTGCCGATGCCAGGGGGTGCGTACACGGTGAGCCCGAAACCGAAGTCGTCGAGGCCAAGGTTGGACGTCACGCCGAGCAACGGCTCTAGCAGCTGCCAGGGGGCTTCGTTCTCGACTTTGGCGAATTCGACGTACGGTGGAACCCCTGCCCGGGGGTTTCCCCAGTCCAAAGTGGCCGCCCGCTCGAAGGAGGCAGCGTTGTACGAAAAGCGATTGCCGATCTGCACCAAGCCGCGCTCGATCCGCGCAAGCCCTGCCGGATTGTAAGCGCTCGCCATCACGTCATCGGCTTTCACGGTGAAGGCGCCGGCGCGTCCCGCAGCACGCGCACCCTTACTGCCGGCGTAGTAGCCGCCGTCTGCAAAAGCAGGCGAGCTCGAGAGCAGAGCCCCGAGCGCGGTCAACGAGTAGGCGCCGAATCTCACGGAGCAGCCAGCCTAGGGATCGGGATACAGGCTGTCGACCAGCTCGTGGAAGGCGAACACGTACCCTGCCAGTGTATTCACCTTCCAGGTCCGCTCGTCGTTTTCGTCCACGACCTCCATTTGACCGGCCGCCGACCAGTTGACGACCGTTGAACCATCGTTCCTCCGGGTCGGTTCTCCGAGCACGAACGTGTACACCGGTGGGTCGGCGCGATAGCTCCACACCTCCGTCGCCACCATCTGTTCGAAATCGAGCTCGTACTCGATGACGCGCGACTCCGGATCCGGCCCGATGCTACCGTCGTTATCCATCACGATGATGCGATCACCCCGCACCTGAAACTGGTGCTGGTGCAAAAAGCGAGCGGAGCCGCTGGCAAACTCGAACGTCGAAGCCGTGACACCCAGGACCCACTCGCACTCCCAGGTCTCGCGCGAGATCTTGACGATGCTGCTGAAGTTGCGCATCCCCAAGTAATACGCGTCCTCTGCGCGGTCATAGTCGAGCGCATTGGCGAAGGTCCACCCGAGCTCGATTTCGAGGCCGGGCTCTTCCGCCGGGTCGAAGCAGTCCCAAGCGCTCCAGACCGGCGTCACCTCGCCGTCCTCGTCGATCTCGACGATGCTGTCGCCGCGAATCTCGGTCCCTTCGAAGTCGCGGTACTCGACCACGATGGCGCCGATCGTCCCGTCGTCGTGCTGCACGAAATCGTGGGCCAAGAGCGGCACCGGAATCGAGCTCGACTCCGAACCGTCGAGCGACACCCGGACCAGCTCCGACTCCTCGCTGGGCGTGCCCGAGACCGTCGCCGCGTTGTAGATGATGCTCTTGCCATCGAGCGAGAGCCGCGCGCGGTAGAAGTCCAGATCGCGATCGTCGGTGTGGTACCAAACGATCTGCCCCTCGGGGTCGAGAATGGTCACCGCAGCCGGTTCACCGGGGTTCACGATGGGCACGATCGTGTACTGATCCTGCCCCTCCCCCTCCACGTCCAGCGTGGGCAAGCTGCCGGGCAGACCGCCGGTTTCGACGCGGCGAACCTCGCTGGCTCCCGCACCGTCCCCATCCCAGGTGACCACTCGATAGAAATACTCCGTCTGCTCGACCAAACCGAGCAGCATGGCCGAATGCTCCCTGCTCGCTTCGGTCTCGAGCGGTGTGCTCAGCTCCATGTCCGGCGTCAGCCCGTACTCGACGTAGCCCCGCGTGGGTTCATCCGTCGTCCACTCGACCGTCACGACAGTAGCGACATGCTCGCTCACCTCGGCCGTGACATTGCCGGGACGCCTGGGGTCGTTCCCCTCGTCACCGCAGCCGGCCAAGGTCAGCAGCGCACCGATCATCAGCGGGGCGCCGATCATCAGCGGGCCACCGACCAACAGGAAACAACAATGGCGTAAGGGCATGTACACCTAGTCGTCGCTTACGCGACTTTCCCGTCGAATGTCTACAGCGCGTGGCCACTGAAGCAAACGGGAGGCGGACCCGACGCTGATCGCACCCGAAAAGTACATGGACCTAGTAGCTTCCTGCGGAGCGATAGGGGGCGGCGCCACAAAGCAGCGTGATTCTTCCGGCATCACTGCATAGAACTACGGCGCAGGATCAAGCCGACGGCCTCGACCATCGGCGCCGGTATCGAGCTACTCCAAGTAACAAGTGCCGGTTGGCGCTGTAACCGGCATCAGCTCAAAGCCCTCGACCACCTCGGCTTCGAGATAGACAGCCTCGAGGAGCAGGCAAAAGTCACCGGGGCCGTTGTCCACGCCCGGTGGGCAGGCTTCGCACATGCCTAGACCCATGTCGGCTACCTGCGAGCAAACGGTTTCCGGCGTGGGATCTTCCAGCTGCACGACGATGCTGTGGATCTCGCGCGCATCGAGATAAGCGCGAAGCGTGCCCTCGCTGGTCCCGCCCTCGGGGGGTAGGATATTCGTCATCTCCAGGCTGTATGCTTTCGTTAGTACCGCCACGTCTTCCGACTGGGGTTTTGCGTAGATCGGCACGTCCGTTGGACCCAGGTGAAACCCGGGATAGGGGTTCGACACGGCGCTCACGGTGCTCGTGGGATTGCACAGCTGCTGCTGCAGCGGCGGCTGTGGATTCGCAAGCGGGTCGCGCCGCAATGCGGTACCGAGCGTCACGGTGTAGGCGCTTGCAGTTCCGTCCACCTTCAGGATGAAGGCAGGGACGGACTCTCTGATGTTCGTCCCGAAGTCGCTATTGAAAAAGTAAGGCTGAGCGACGTAGGTCTTGCCGGCGAACGACGCCTCGGGTTGGTTCGGACCATTCGGTTCACTCGTGTCGTCGCTGCCGCAGGCGCTCGTCAACAGCAGGCAACCAAGCATCGGAATTGTATATCGTCGGTTCATCATCGACCTAGAGGTTGTTGTCGCTCCACGAGCGTGTCCAGCCCTTCTAGCACGCCATGCCTCGCTCGAGTGGGTATGAACACGATTCCGACCGCGAGGTAGGCCCATGTGAAATTTGGCAATAATCTTACTCGGATAGCGAAACCGCGCTGCGCGCTAGCGATCTAGAACCGTGGACCTATTTCGGCGGAGGGCCATACAGCGTGTCCCGATGGATCACGTAACCCAGGGACCCTACTGTTATCGACTGAACGAGCTGACCCGAGCCATTCACCTCGTGGATCACCCCAGAATTGGAATACGTGATGATCGTGTTGCCGTTGGACAAGCGTTGCACATCGCCCAGGGTGGGGCTACTGGCGCTCGAGGTGTAGCGCCAGACCTCAGCGCCGGTCATCGAGCTCGTGTTCAGCGCGAACTCGATCACCGCGGATGAGCCTCCCACGAAGCCGCCGTTGTTGAAAATCAGGAAGTTCCCGTTGCTGAGCAGGTGGTGGCCGTGGTTGACCTCCCAGCTTCCACCGCTGATGAAGGGGCCGACCGGATTGCTGCCCCCGAATTGCCACTCGAGCTCACCTTGCCGCGACACTTTGACGTACAGGCTCGGATTGCGATCACTGATGACATAGCTTTCGTCCTCAGGGATGTAGGTGATGGCGTTCGCGTGATACGAAGGGCTTTGGTAGAAGCTCTGGTCCAAGGTGAAGGCGGTCTTGATGGTTCCGTCCGGGGAACGCTCGAGGATGTCGCTCGGAACATCCATGCCGCTACCTATCCAGGAAATCGCAGTCACGATGCCCCCCGGAACTACGGTGAAGTCGTGGTGTGCGCGATTCAGCCCCGGCACGTTGTTCTGCACGTCGAGACCATCCATGGAGACGCGACGCATCTCACCTTGGCCGTTCTGAACGTTGAGGGCGAGCATCCATATGTTCTTGCCCTCCCAATCCATACGCGCGCGGCTACACGACGGTGGGGCAGTCGCCCACCAGACGACGTCCCCATCCTGGTCGAAGATGAACGCGGGTGCACTCCCTTGGCCTCCGAGGCCACCGCTCGTGACGAAAAAACCGGGAGTCACGGCGCTCTCCATGCTCACGGTGCGGTTGATGCTCGGAAGGTTGTTCGGGGCCGCCCCAGTAGAAAGGCTGCGCTCTTCGCTAGTACAGGCGCCGTCGTTCACCACAATCTTGTAGGTGTAATCTCGCGATTCCTTCATGCCTAGGAGCAGCGTGCGGTAGTTGTCTTCTTCCAGGTCGACCGGAGCCACCAGCTCACGCCCACTGCCATCGGACAGGCCGAAATGTATCTCGGCCTTGTTCACCGTCACCCCCGTGACGGACCACTCCACGATGCCGACCGACGCGATCGCGTCGCTGATGTCGTCTTCGATGCTGAAGGTGCAGTCGCTCTGGCCCGTAGTGCTGGTGCTGCTAGTCGAACCGCCCGCACCGGTCGTGCCGGTACTCGTGCTGTTGGTCGTCGTGGACGTGAGCGCGCCTGTACTGCTGCTGGAGGCATTGCACGTTCCGGCGGCAACACAGGTCTCATCGCAAAGCTCGAAGCCGGTCTGACAAGCGCAAGTGCCTCCACTGCAGACTTGCCCACCAGTGCAAGCACTCCCGCATGCGCCACAGTGCTGGGCGTCGGTCTGGAGGTTGCGACAGCTCAGGCCTTCGGCGCCGCTTGAACACGACGTCTGCCCATTCGGACAGCCACAACTGCCGGCGTTGCACCCCTGGCCTCCCGCGCATGCCGCACCGCAAGCCCCGCAGTGACTGCTGTTGGTCATCAAATCGACGCATTGCCCACTGCAGTCCGCAAGGCCCCCAGCGCAACGGCAAACACCCTCCACACAATCACGACCCGCAGCGCAGGCATTGCCGCACTCACCACAATTGCTCGGGTCGGTGTTCACATCCACGCAGCTTCTACTGCAGTTCGTCTCGCCAACGGCACACTCCGCCTGGCACGCTCCCTGCGAGCACACTAGCGTTTGGTCGCAGGCCGCCGCACAGCCCCCACAATGATCGGGATCGTTTTGAATGGCCACGCACTCGGCACCGCAGGTCGAAAGCCCTGCACGACACGTGCACGTGCCGCCCATGCATTGCTGACTAGTTTGACAAGCCTGAGCGCACCCACCGCAGTTGAGCGGATCGACCGAAACGTCGACGCACGCGGTGCCGCACAATGACCCCGAGCTGCACGTGCACACGCCACCCGAACACACTTGCCCGGCAGCGCAATGCTGACCACAGCCGCCGCAATAGCTGCTGTCGGTCAGCAAGTCGACACAGGACGCGCCGCAAAGGTTGAGCCCGGCCTGACAGGTGCATTCGCCCCCCACGCAGCTGAACCCGGCCCCACACGGATTGCCGCACACACCGCAATGGCCCGCATTCGTGAGCAGATCGACACACCCCCCGGCGCACTGCGTTTGCCCGGGCAAGCACCCCCCGGCCCCCGTAGTCGTGGAGGCCAACTGGGGCTCCTCCGGGTCAGCAGAGCAGCTGGAACCACCTGCCACCGTGACCAGCAGCAGAAAAAACAGCGATAGCAGGCGTTCTACTTGCCACCCTTTGTCTGGGAAGGCCGAGTTGGCTCGTTTGGTCGGGGTCACTGGTGTGTTGGTACCCAGTGAGCCATGTTAGCGGGCCAAATCGTATCGTTTTCAGCACTTCGGTTCCGAGTGCACTTCTTCGTTGTGCCGGGTTGTCTTGTGTTGACCAACGGCGCTAACCGCTACAAGGCTGCAGTATCGTCAGAAACCAGGGCGCGGGGTTCGAACACTTCGCCGTGCAGTTGAGGGCCAAAATCCAGGTGCCGGTACTGTTGTCGATGCCGGTAAATGGCTGGCCAGCTTCGTCCGTCATGGTGGAGAGAAGCCATTCGTTGCCTTGGGTGACGGCGGCTCGGTAGAGCCGATCGGCAACTCCGGGCTGCTCTAGATCGAGGAAGCGCTCGTTCAGCTCTGCGGGAGTAAAGGGGTAGTGACCGACCATGACTTCGTCCACCTTGCGAACATCCCAGACCTGCCCGAGCGCATTGGGCTGCCCGATCATGCCAGACCAGCTCACCGTAATGTTCGGATTCATAGTGGGGACTTGCACCGGCTGGACGAGGGTGAGGTCCGTTGTGTAGGAGAGCGTCGCTGACTCATTGGTGACTGCTACGTAGGCGTCGACCGCTTCCGGGTCGAGATATGCTGGCTGGACCATGCGGATCCCATGACCCGGGTCACCCACATCCTGGACGAGCACCGCGAAGGTGTACTGCTCCGGCGGGTACACGGCTGGATCGAGATATCCGTCGATCATCTCTGGTTCGATAGGCGTCATCTCTGGTCCGGGCACCACGAGGTCGTAGACATCCACCTGAGTCTCCCCAGCCATTGGATAGAACGCAGCAGCACCCCGATTGAACTGAACCAGATCAACGTTCATGTTGACCTGTGTGGCGAAATCAGCCTGCGTGAGATTGAGGACCGCAAGTACCACGGAGACCACGTCCGACGTCGGATCGATGGGGTGCTTGAGCAGATCGATGGAGAGCCCCGACCAATCGATTGTTAGGCCTGACTTGGGCGCAATGGGAATGGGCGTCAGGGTCACTGTGCTGGAAAACGCATAGTTGTTGGCGGCGGTCGCATCCAGCTGGAGACTCCCGTCGCCCGCCATGGCCGTTAGGCACCCCATCTGGGTCGCGCCGGTGGTGGTTGTGGGAGCACCCGTGGTGCTGGTCGCGTTCCCCATGGTCGCGTTACCCGTGGTGCTGCCGGCTGACGCTGAGGTGGTGTTCGTCGACGTGGCCGGGCCGGTGGTGGTCATCGCCGGGTCATCGCCGCCGTCACTACAGGCGGTGAACAGGCACGGCAAAAGAGCAAGCGAAGCTAGCGTTGGGATCGTTGTCGCTTTCACGGGGTCGTCGCTTTCAAAAAAGTAGATGTTGTTTCCTGAGAAGAAGCTCGTTGGTGACCAGACAGGGATTCTGCCTCACTCGGTCGGATAATAGCGCTTTCAGGCAAATGGGCCCACCCCGTTTACCGTCAAAAGTTACACGACTGCTTTCGAATCGAACTTATTTCGGTGGCGGTCCGTACAGCGTCGGGCGGTGCGTCACATAGCCGACCGAACCGATGGTGAAGGACTGCACGAGTCCTCCCGAAGAATCCACTTCGTGCAGAACTCCCGAATTCGAGTACGTCACCAACGTATTTCCATTCGGCAGTCGCTGCACGTCGCCTAGCGTTGGGCTGCCGTTGTTCGAGCTGTAACGCCAAACTTCAGTAGCCGTCATGCTGTTCAGATCGAGCTTGAACTCGATGACCGGCGACGAGCCACCGCCACCGAAACCGCCGCCATTGTTGAAGATCAGCAAGTTGCCATTGCTCAGCATGTGATGGCCATGATTGACCTCCCAGCTACCTCCGCTAATGAAGGGGCCAACCGGATTACTGCCTCCGAACTGCCAGATCAGCTGACCCTGCCGCGAAACTTTCACATATAGGTTCGGATTGCGATCGCTGACGATGTAGCTGTCATCGGCTTGGAGGTACGAGATCGAATTCGCATGGTAGCTGTTGTTCTGGTAGATGTTCTGGTCCAGGCGCACGACGGCGTTTATGCTGCCGTCGGGCGATCGCTCGAGGATATCGCTCGGCACATCCATGCCGGATGAAACCCATGAAACGGCGGCAACGACGCCACCCGGCAGCACCGTGAAATCATGATGGGTCTTCGACAGCCCCTCGACGTTGTTCTGCACGTCCAGCCCATCCATGGACACGCGGCGCATTTCTCCCTGCTGATTGCCCACATTGAGGGACAGCATCCACATATTCTTTCCCTCCCAATCCATGCGCGCACGGCTGCACTGGCTTGGAGCGGGTGCCCACCACACGACCTCACCCTCATGATCGAAGATGTACGCCGGGGACTCTCCGCCGCCACCGCCCACGCCACCGCCGAAGCCACCGCCCAAACCACCGATGCCAGCGCTGGTTACGATGAAGCCGGGCGAGACGGCTTCTTCGTTCATGACCTGCCGGCCTATGGTGGGTACGTTGTTCGGAACCGAACCGGTCTCTAGCGTGTACGTCTCACTGGTGCACGTTTGCCCTCCCGACGACGCGACCACCTGAAACTGGTATTCGCGATCGCCCTGCATGCCGAGCAGCAACGTACGATAGTTGGGTTCGCTCAGATCGACTGGAGCCGACAAGGTGAAGCCCCTATCGGAGCGACCAAACTTGATTTCGGCACTCTCTATGGTTGCGGTGGCCGACCAGGTTACAATTCCAACCGTAGGAATGGCGCTGCTGACTTCGTAGCTGTCCACCACGATGCCGCAGTCGCCCTCTGGGCCGCCGCCGGTGGTCGCGGTATCTACCGTTCCTGTGGCGGTACCTCCTCCAACTCCGGAGCTGGTTACGGCACTGTTCGTGACTGGCGCCCCGGTCGAGCCATTGGTCGCCGTCCCCGAGGTGACGTTGCCACCACTAGACGAAGCGGCCGGCCCGCCTACTGTCATCGTTCCAGTCGTAGACCCGCTAGTGCCAGTCACCCCAGAGCCACCATCCACGGTGCTTGCCGTGAAGCTCATTGCGGCTGGGGCTGGATCCGCATCCTGACTACATCCATAGATGGCACCGCCAAGTAAGATCACCACGGGACTAGACGCAAAGAGCAGGGACCGAGACAAGGAGGGACCGTCCATGAAGTAACTCCAATTAACAATGATGCGAAGCAACCAACCTAGTAGTGCGGAGCGCGCCGAAAAGCGATCACGCTGCAGCTGAGAATAGCTCACCTACGGAATCGGATCTTTGCGCGACATGTACCCTCTTTGCTCGTTTGGCAGGCTCCATTTCCTGAATACCACTCGACTTGTAGCATTCGAGTTTCACGGGAACTGCCACGGAAACGATTCAAGCATCGAAGTGTCCGGTGCCCCGCGCCTCTTCATGGAACCAAGAACCTGCGCGTGAGCCCGCCTCGGCTCAGAACCGATACCTGAGGTCGACGGAGAGCGAATGTGAGTGAGCTCTATATCTGCCGCCGTTCACGGCGGGCGACGGCTGGCCCAAGAACTCCGGATGACATTGATTCGCGTCGTTATACGGAGGCGGGCAACCTGGCAGCTCCTGGTAGACGCGACCGTCGCCCTCCTGCACGCGCCGCTCGAGCTGATGCCGATACTCGTAGCCGAGAGCGATCTCCAGGTTCGAAAGGAATACAGAGCCTCCCAAGGTCCCTCCGACGAAAGGACCGCTGGGAAAGTCCACTGCGGTGTACGCGGGTTCTGCAACAGCTGTCTCGTAGTAGCCTCCCGCACGCGCGACCAGCGCCCCAGGTAGCACGGCGTAGTCACCGCCGAGATGGAATCCGAGCGTGTCATTCCAGTACTTTTCGATTTCGACGACGCCTATGGGTATCTCGGTACCCTGGAGACTGGCGGACATTCCCTTGCTGTCGAGCGTGAACGTATCGACGCGAGACCAGGTTTCGTAGACAACGTCGAACTCGACGTCGAATGTTTCCTGATCACCCTGAAGCCCGATGTAGCGTACACCCGCCCGAGCCGAGATAGGGAGCGGCAAGCTTAGCGTCACATCGTCCGCAGGCTGTCCATTGCGCGTCAGCGAAACTTCCTCAGCGGTATTGATAGGGTCTATGTTCAAGGTGCCATCCACCTCCCACGAGGTGGGAATGACTTGACCCGATACGCCAAACTCGAGAAACGGCGCTGCTCGATACCAAGCACCGATGTAGGCGTTGAGGGTAAATGGATCGGACCCCGACACCGTGGACAGCAAATCGTACTGGGCTCGAACCGGGTTCGCCTCTTTGACAGAAGGGTTGGCGTCAATCACGAGCTGATATTCGAGAGCCCTCAGATAGATCCACTGCAGGCTAGCACCGATACCGAACAGGTCCTTGTATTTCCAGGCAGCGCTGGCCGTGTAGTTGATGACCTCGGATTTGCGGCTCACCATTTGATAGCGCTGCCCGCCATCGATCGGGAATTGCTGTTCCCTTGCGCCCGGCGGCGCATAGACAACGAGCGCGAAGCCCCAGTTGTCCAAGCCGAGATCCGAGGTCACCCCAATCAGTGGGTCCAACAGGAACCAAGGCTTTTCGTTCTCGACAGGGGCGAACTCGATGAACCTCGGGATGCCTCCCGTTGTACCCCAGTCGAGCGTGGACTGCCGCTCATAGAACTGATACTGATACGAGAAGCGATTGCCGGCTTGCGCGTGGGTACCGCGGAGCCGCGCCAAGCCTGCGGGGTTGAACGCAACCGCCATCGCGTCGTCGGCCTTGACCGCGAATGCACCGCCACGGCCAGCGGCTCGCGCACCCTTCGTCCCCGGAAAATAGCCACCGTCTGCGAGGGCGGCTCGGCTGACGCCGAGCGCAGCCAATGCGACTAGAATCTTGACGCTAGTGTTCAAGGCGTACCTGACGGAGCTCTCACCGGTCCGGAGTAGAGGTTATCGACCATTGTGTAGTAACCGAACACCACTCCGTCGGCGCTCAGCTGCCACAGAGGCAAGCCATCCCGGTCGAAGCGTTGCATGTGCCCCGCGGACCAATTGACGAACGTCGCGCCGGAAATGCGCTGGGGCTCTCCGAGCACCGCACCAGCAAGCCCCGCGGGCGCTGGAAGGTTGAGCACCATCGTCGCCGTTTGTTGGGTCACGTCGAGCTCGTATTCGAGCACTCGCGGTACACCGCCGACGCCATTGCCATCGAACAGGAGCACGTGCGGCTTCCCACCTGAATTGAATACGTGAAACTGCGAGGGTTGCGAAAACGGCTCGGCCCCCTCGGCGAACGCAAGGGTGGCGCCAGCCGTCCCCAAAACCCACTGGCAAGCACGAGTGGCGCGATCGACTTTCACGATACTGCCTAGGTCGCGCAAGCCCACGTAGTAGGCCTGCTCGGATTCGACGAAGTCGAGCGCATTCGCTGTGGTCCAGGCGGGTGGCACTGCACCTCCCGGCACCGTCGCTGGATCGAAGCAGTCCCAGGTGCTCCATACGTCGGTCGTGGTGCCATCGGGCGCGAATTCGACGATCTTGTCTCCCCGTCGCAGCGTGCCCTGGAAATCCCGTTCATCGACCGCAATTGCCGCCAGCGTTCCATCCGCACGTTCTACAAAGTCGATACCAAGCCTCGGATACGGGAGAACGACCTCGGAGGAGCCGTCGAGCGCCGCCCGGACGAGCGCGGAATTGTCGGCAGGCGCGCCCGGCGCACCCACGACGTTGTACAGCATACTGGCCCCATCGATAGACGGCAGGGCGCGATAGACATCCAGCCCCTTTGCATCGTTGAGTGCCCACACCACCTGCCCGAAGGGGTTCAAGACTGCAACGGTGCTCTGCCCCACGAGGGAGGTCACGATCAGCTGCGTCTGATCAGTGCCCTGCGCGGTAAACGTGGGCAGCGCCAATGGAAGGGTGCCGGTCTGCACCGTGCCTTGCGCGCTGGCACCGGCGTTGTGGCCCATCCACGTCACCACGCGGTAGTAGTAGACGGAGCCCGGTGTGAGTCCCAGGAGGTTTGCTCGATGCTGGGTGCCCAAGGGCTGCATCGGCGTACTGAACGCCATGTCCGGCGTCGGGCCGTACTCGACGTATCCGGTCGATGCTTGATCGGTAGCCCAGCTCACGCTGACCACCGTCGGCACATTGAGACTCACCTGCACCGCAACGTTTCGAGGGACCGCGGGAGCGAGATCGGTATCGTCACCGCAAGCACAGGCAACCAGGGCAGTGAGCGCCCCAGTGCCGATTCTGCAGACCAGGCGATGCGGTACCATTGGCATGAGTGGAGCTGCTCAGGAATGACGCGACGGTAGAGCTCGACCTCACCCTGTTGGCTGTATGACCGTCAGAAAAACAGGGGCGGGATTGGTGCAGGTGCTACAAAAGAGACCTAGAAGCCAGGTCCCCTGCTCCGAGGTTTGGAAGCCGGCAAACGCGGACCCATCATGCTTCGCTTTGGCATCCGCAAGGTTTGCCGAGCGTCCTGAGCCCGCTTGGTGTTGGATTTCCCAAAGCGTCGCCTGAGGGTCACGCTCGATGTCGAAGATGTTTTCCTGGATGTAAGCAACGTCGCGGCCGCTGTAGAAGCCCACGAGGACCCGATCGATGTCGTTGTGCGGGGACGGCTTTCCGTCGCCGGTTCGCTTGGCACCGCTCCAGTCGACCACCCAAGGCCCTGCGACCGGTACCTGCACCGGCGTTAGGGTTGCTAAGTTCGCGCTGTACGTGAGCATACCGCAGCCGGTTTCGGCGGTGACTTGCGTTACCGTCGATGCTGCGGTCGGGTTCAGGAACAGCATGCTCTGCGCGCCTTTCCTGACCGAAGTGCCCGTGGAAAAAAGCATGAGGTAAGTCTCGCTGTCGCTGGCGAAGTACTCACTCCCGAGCTCGATGGGAACTTCCCCAAACATGAAATTCGAGAGCGAAGCGCTCGTCGCTGCTCCATCGGGCACCCTGAACGTGAACTGCTTGGTGGGCAGACCAGAGAGCGTGCCAGCCAGAATGCTGTCCACCACGGCTTGTTCCGTGCCAAGCTCGACTCGAATCAGGTACACGCTTTCGACGCGCGGAGCGACATCGTGACACAAAAGATTCTGCGTCACGCTCGTCCAATCGATCTGCACGTCACCCACAGCCGTATCGAACACGGGCGGTGCGAGTTGGGCCGTCGCCGTGAAGTTGTTGGCATCGGTGAGCGCGATAGCCCCTTCTGGCACTGACCCGCCTTCGTTCGGATCATCCCCGGAACAGCCTGAGCTCAACACGGTGCTGCATGCCATCACCATCGGGGATGCAACGGCGGTTATACGGCGTGCCGCGCGAGACACCTGTGCCGTGAGGGATACGATAAGCGTCATGACGGGTATTGATACTAGAGCGATTTTGGATGTCCAGGGCCTCTGCCTCACGCCACGCAGAGCTCACGCGCCTGACCCCGTCGTCTCCCGAGGCTGCAATTTGACAGAGGTCGAGCGTGGATCGCGGTCAATTCAGCCAACTTTGTGGCGAAGGGTCTCGTCTAACGAGACAAGTTGGCATAAATCGCCACCCGCAGTGATCGATCCCCATCAGTCCGAGGAACTGCTAGGAGTGCACGTACGTCCGCGCGGCCCGGCCGCCTGAACTATTTC
>CBFGRJ010000153.1:0-15522 GCA_965651135.1 uncultured Myxococcales bacterium | reverse complement strand
TGGGTACCGGTGGTGGTGGAGCCACCCGTCGTTTGGGTTACACCGCCGCCAGTGGTTGCAGCGGTGGACGATACTTGTCCGCCGCTCGTGGGACCGGAGGCGGTGGTGGTATCGCTCGAGCTACTGTTGCCCAGCGGCTGCCCACCCGGCGAAGCGTCATCGGAGCAGGCGGAACCCGCAACGACGCCGACGATGCAAACAAGCAGACTTGCTCCAGGCGAATGCTGTCTTTTCATCGAGCTTTCCTCGCGTGATCGCGCAACGATGACCATTCATTCCGCCGGCCGACATACTCGCACAGGGGAAATCTTTCGCCCCCGCGTCCCAGATGTTTCCGCTCGGGCGGCTCGGAGAGATGCGCCGATGCAGCCATGGGGCATCATTATGCGAAGGAGAGAATTGTGTGCGGACGACCCTCGGTCAGAGCGGCCTTGGGTTCGCGGGCCGCAGTCAGTCCATCACCGAACTGACACGGCCATGATTGTCAGCGCCGATGGGAAACCGCTGTAGCTCCCGAGTCATGCGAAGCAACATGTGATCCCTCGGGTAGTGCGGAAAGGCGGTGTGTGATCTCCGACACGAGCTCTTCCAGAGCCTGTGACTGACCCCAGAGGGTCGCCGGTGCCGCGCTCCGGCGAAGAATGCGCAGCACCGGTCGCCGCTTACCCAAGATCCACCGGCGCGAGTCATCCCCGAGCTCTGCGTGGACGATCTGACTCCACGGAATCCATTCGCGAAGGAAGGACCAGGAAACGCATAGCCCTCGCTCGTCGAGCGTGAACCGAAACGGAAACGGCCACACCCCGACCGCTAGAACGACGAGTGCCAGCAGCCCCCGGCCCGCAACGACGCAGGCCCCCACCAGCGGCAACACCACGAACAGCAGCACGAGCAGCCGTTTCACGGCGAAGGAATGGCTGAACCCCAGATTGATCCACCCCCACGCCCGGACCCTCACCGCGTCGTACGCGGCGCACACGCTCATTGCCCTCCAGGCTTCTGCGATTCGAGCTCTTCGCAGGCGGCGTCGCATCCTCCGAGCACGGCCCCTGCGGCCGCCCCGACGAACACCGGACAAGCCGGCGGCAGCGCGTAACACCCAAGCGCCACGATCGAGCTTTCGAGCAGCGTCACCACACCGAGTGACGACACACACTCATTGATGCAGTCATAGCTGTCCCTCGGAGCCTGGTTTCCCGGAGAGCTCCGAGAGAGAGCCGCTTCACCCTCCGCGGGGTCGAGCTCCAGATCTTGGCAAACTGGGTGACTCATTCGCATGCAATCGATGGTATTGGACATTCCCTCCTATCGGACCGCAGCCGCACGAGTTGCGTGTGCTCCGCTGGACTCTGCAGCTGCTCCGCACCCCCGCCGGGCTGCGGCTCGTGCTCGACGATGTGCGCCTGATGTAGCCAAACCCAGTTTGCCCAGCTGAAGGCATCGGGGGCTTTGCGCTTTTCCCCTTGATCCTGACGTAACGTCAGGTCCTAGAGTGTCGAGCGATGGTCGAGCGCCCGAAATTTCAGCGCGGCTTTCGTGTTGGTGAGCTGGCCCAGGCAACTGGGCTCACCGTGCGCACGCTGCACCATTACGAGCACATCGGGCTCTTGTCGCCCCGCGCACGGACCAAGACTGGTCACCGGGTGTACGATGAAAGCGACGTTCGTCGCCTCTACCAGGTCTGTGCGCTTCGAGACATGGGGTTGCCGCTCGTCGAGATCCGCCACATCCTCGACGACAAGCCGAGACTCGTCGACCTCCTGCGCGCTCACTCTCTGCGCGTCGAGGCCGAGATTTCTCGGCTGGAGCGGCTGCGAGGTCTCCTGCGCCATGCGCTCACACACGGGCGCCGTCTCGCCGCGGACGACCTGCTCGCCACGATCGAGGCGACAGCCACCGTCTCGCGCCGCGTCGACTCGCTTCAGCAAGACCTACACCGTCAAGGAAAAGCCTTCGAAGCTCGCTGGCGCAAGCTCGGGGCGGAGCTTCGTGCGTGCATGAAGCGCGGCCTGGCGCCGGCGTCACCGCGCGTGCTCGCCCTCGCCCACAAGGCAAGGAGCTACATCGGAGAGTTTGCCGGTGGCGATGACACGACCATCGCGGCTCTCGCCCACCTCCGACGCGTAGCGCCGCCCAAAAACCTCGCCGGGTGGACACCCGCACTCATGAAGTACCTCGACCAAGCCCTGACGGAGCTCGAGCTCGAAAAGGAGAAGTCATGCTGAACGAACGAATCGCAAGAGGCGTAGGACCCGACAAGATAGACATCGCTTGGGAGGAACGCGGCGATCGAAAGAACCCGACCGTGCTCCTCGTGATGGGGCTCGCCGCGCAGCTCGTCCATTGGCCGGGCGGATTCCTGGACGCCTTGCTCTCACGCGGCCTCCACTTGGTGCGGTTCGACAACCGTGACGCCGGGCACTCGACTCACATGAAGGGTGCCCCGCCCCCCGACATGGCGGCCGCCATGAAGGGCGATCTGTCGAGCGCCTCGTACACGCTCTCGCACATGGCATCCGACGCGGTGGGGCTCCTCGACGCGCTCGAGATCGACTCCGCTCACGTCGTCGGCGCGTCGATGGGCGGTGACATCGCACAGACCATCGCCATCGAGCACCCGAACCGCGTGCGCTCCCTGACCTCGATGATGTCGACGACCGGCGCACCCACCGTGGGACAACCAGATCCCGAGACATTGAAGCGCCTGTTCGCAGAACCACCCGCTCGGACGCGCGAAGAGGTGATCGCCCGCGCGGTACGAAGCTCGCAGTTGCTCAGCTCTCCCAAATTTCCCGCAAATCCCGCCGCTATCGCCGAGACCGCGGGGCTCGCCTATGACCGCGATTACGACGAGATGGCCATCGCGCGCCAAGGCCTCGCAACCCTCGCGTCGGGCGATCGAACCGAACGCTTGCGCGCAATCACTGTGCCGGCACTCGTCTGGCACGGATTGGCGGACAAGATGCGCGATGCAAGCGGTGGACGCGCCACAGCCGCCGCGATCCCGGGCGCCGAGCTCGTCCTCATCGAAGGACAGGGGCACGACCTGCCTCCCGCGCTCTGGGATACGATCGCCGACCATATCGTCGAGGTCGTGCGAAAGGGGGAAGCTCAGCGCGAGGCTCGCTCGAAGTCGTAGCTTACGGCATCGGAATCACGAACGTGCTGACGGAGTACGCGGGCACCTCGAGCACGACGCGATAGCCTTCGATGGTGACCGCCGGCAGCGCCTGCAGATCCTCGGTTCTCGAGGTGCGGTAGAGGTTGCCGCTCGCCCCCACCGTGGGCAGCGCGGTGAGGTCGAAGGTGAAGCCTCGGGTGTCGGTAGGATCAGCATTGCGGATCACCACCGTCAATTGGCTCTCGTCGGGGCTCACGGCTGCGACCATGTCCGGGTGGTCCACCTCGACGAAAGTCGCGCCAGGGCGAATGTAGCGACTGAACCCCGCGTGCATGTAAAACCGCTTCAAGGGAGCGTAGCTCTGCTGGGCGTCGTTCAACGTGAAGCTCGCCCAGCTTCTGGACGGGTCGCCGGACTGCCAATCGAGCCAAGCCACCGGCTTGAGCTCCCGAAGGTCCTGGATGATGCGACCCGCCATGAACAGCGCCGCCTCCGTATCGTCGCTGATGTTCTGCCCCAAGGGACCGGACTCCGACTGCCACAGCCGGACGCCCAGGCTCGTCACCAGCTCATGCAGCTCGGCACGTCGACTGCCGGCGTAGGAGTGGACATTGACCTGCCCGATCACCGCGATCGTTGCTGCATCGAACGAACGCAGGTTGGCCAGGGCCTCATCCATGCTGTTCTCGTCGGCCGCGCTGACCACGGTGTCCGAAAGCCCCTTGTTGACGAGCTCGGCAGCGACCTCGCGCAAGATGGCCTCCTGAGAAGAGGGATCGAAATGACAGCCCTCCTGCGAGCCGTTCGACTTCCACCAGTTCGAATACGGTTCGTTCAGAGGTTCCAGCGTTCGAAACACGATGCCGTACTCGTCACGGTAGTGCTTCACCACCTCGGTCAGGTAGTGCGCGAAATCGTCGTACGCGTCCGACCTCAGATTGTTCCCACCGTCGTCGCTGCCCGAGGCGCAGCCGCTCACCGTCATCCAATACGGCGGCGAGTTCGAGAATGCTTCGAAGATCAAGTCGGTGCCGCGCTCGGCGATGCTGAGCAAAATTGCTCGCTGGTTCCGGTCGTTTTCCCACGCCCAACTGCCGTCGGCGTTCTGAAAGCCCGGCATCTCGCGATGCTGATTCATGTGTTCGTGGTCTGGGTTTTCACCACCTCCGATGTTGTAGCGAAAAATGTTGTAGCCAAGCCCGTTCACCGGATCGACCACTGCTTCGACCACCGCATCGCGCGCCGCTTCGTCCCAGCCCCCGACGTGATTCGCCCACCAACAGAGGCTCGTGCCCCAGCCTTCGAACGACTGATGCCGCACACCTAGGTCGACCTTCACGAGCACCGTGCCCGCCTCCGCCGTCACCGTCGGTCGTGGCTCGTCCGTTCCACCCGTGGTCGTGCCGGTCCCGCCCGCGCCGCCGGCAGACGTTCCTTGAGCGGTGCCGCCGTTCGCCGTGCTCGCGCTGGCGCTGGCCGAGCTGACACCGCCGGCGCTGGACGATTGGGTGCTGGCCGAGCCACCGCCGGTCGCACTCACACCACCCGTCATACCTGCCGTGGTCGCCTCAGTCGGCCCAGTCGCCCCTGTCGCAGCTCCGCTGCTCGCCGGCCCTCCTGACGACGTCATCGCGCCCGCAATATTGCTGGCGTTGCCGTCAGGGTCGCGACCGCATGCGCCAGCCCCGGTCACGAGCAGCAGCAAGCAGACAGCGCGGATGTTCTGGTGCAAGGTCATGCGACGAAGAAGCGTACCTTGTAGAGGGCAAGTAGCGCCTCGATCTTGTCGTTTCCCGGTGAGTCGGTGCCGTTAAACGTCTCCATCTCTGCTGAAAAACTGCACTTTGGCGCTTACCGGGCCGTTTGCACTTTCGGGAGCACCGTTCTAGTGAGGCTCACTCACCTCGCCGACTCCCTCTTCGACGCAGACGACGTCTGCGTGCAGGCCTGCAGCCCACAGAACAGGAGCACAACACCGCATCTCTTCGTGAGTTCCGGTGAGGCCTTCTCGCAAGGCTAGCAGCGCCTCGATGGCGGTCACTTGCATAAAGGGACGTCGTAGTCGAGCGCACTTCGCGTGCTGGTTCGTGTCCGCGGACAAGCGCCACCGCCCGCCCTCTCGCAGCTCTTGCTTCCGCCACTCGCCTTCGAGACGTCCAACATCGTCGGCCTCGCTTCTCGCTCCGCACGAACAAGAGAAGCTGTAGAAGGCCACCAGCTCACCAGGAGCGAGGGCACGGTCTCCGAATACGACGATCCCATCGTGGCCACAGTGGTGACAAGCTTGGGATCGTTTCGGCATCCTCGCTGAATGGTAATCAGACACTCGTCTCGTGCCAAGACAGGACACTTTCGTCAGCAACTCGACCGACGTGACCGAAGTGCTGGCGACCTCGAAGCAGGGCCGTACTTACCGACTTGTGAGGGCACCCGTTCCGCACTGTGCGCCCCTTGTCTCGGAGAGTGGCGAGCCAACCTATCCACCCCATGTGTGCTCGGATACGGCCTGAATCTGTTCCCAAGTCAGTGTGGCAACCATAAAAAGTCTTCGCCGGGGCGCAATGAGACAAGCTCACGCGCCGGGAACGAGCACGATCTTGCCGGTAGCCGAGCGCCGCTCGAGCATTTCGTGTGCTTCGCGCGCTCGCGAGAGGGGCAGCACGGCGCCCACCGCCGGGTCGAGCTTGCCGGCGCGATGGAGGTCGATGAGCGTGACCCAGTCACGGCGGCAGTCTTCGAGCTTGGCGCCTCGATTCAAGGTGATGTTGTACATGCGCACATGCTTGCCGTCCGGCTTTAGTTTCAGGGCGAGCAGCCGGAGCTGGCTCGTCACGATCGCGGCCACTCCTTCTTCTAGCGCCCCAGAAGCACCGAACGAAACCAAGGTGCCTTCGCGCGCGACGCATTGGAGCGAACGCGCGAGGTGACTCCCACCGATTGGATCGTAAGCGCACGCCACGCCCGATGGCTCGAGGCGCTGGAGCTCGGCGACGAAATCGGTGGAGCGATAGTCGATCGGGGTGCCGCCGTAGCGCCGCACCCACTCGTGCTTGCTCACGGACGCGGTACCATAAGCCTTGATCTCGAGCAGGCGTGCGAGATCGAGCACGGCGGTGCCGACGCCGCCGGCTGCGCCATGGATCAAGATCGCCTGACCCGCGCGCGGCTGGGTGATGCGCGTGAGCAGCTGGTAGGCCGTGATGTAGTTCAGCCCGAGACACACGCCGCGCACCGGATCGAGGTCGCGCGGCACCGCAACCACGTGCTCTTTGCCGACCACCACGTGCTCCGCGTAGCCGCCATACCCCGGCTTCGGCATGAAGCACGCGACGCGCTTACCGACCCAGGCCTTGTCGACACCATGGCCGACCGCGTCCACGTCGCCGATCACGTCATAGCCCGGCGTGTACGGGCGGCGGCTCACCTTGCGTCGGAACACGTCTCCGAACGCGACTCCTGCAGCCCTCACCTGAATGCGAACCTGTCCCTGGGCTGCGCCGGGCAAAGGTTCGTCGACGACCTCGATGGAATCGAGCGCCGGACCTCGGACAACGACCCGCTGGCTCATGGAAAATACCCCTAGTGCCGCCGGCGCCGGCCGGCGAGGGCTCGCGGTCAGTCCGACGACGCGGCCGGCCTCGAGAGCGGCGCGCCGGCGGCGGTTCCGGTCCGCTTCAGGCCAACGTCCCGAAGCAGCAGCCGCAAGAAATAGGTGAGAGGAATCAGCCGGAAGCGCAGCGACGTCGAACGGTACAGCCGGTACGTTCCGGGCAACCCAGCGAACGGCCCTTCGTACAGCACTTCGGCCGACACGGTCTCGTAGAGGCGCAAGAGCCCGGCCTTGTCGGTGCGCGCCGAGTACGTGATGGCGGCGTTCTTGCGCGAGCCCAGATCGCGCGCGATGTGCCGCCACAAGGCCGACGCCGCGCGCGTGCCGCGCAAAGCCCGGTCTAACCACACGAAGTTCAGCTCGAGCCCAGTCTGCACGACATGCTCGAGAGCGCCGAGCGTCGACTCCGAAAGCCGCGGCCTCCAGCGCGAGAGCCGGGCGGGCGCCACGGCATAGCCGCCAATCAGCCGTCCCTGCCGATCGAAGCAGCCGACCACGTCGACCGACGACAGGTAACCCTCGATCACCGCGTCGAGCATCTCGCGGCTCACCTGATCGCCGGAGTGAACGGCATACTGCTCGATAAACAGGCGGTGCTCCACCCACGACAACAGCGGTCTGAACGCGAACATCACGGGCTTCGACTTCATGAGAACCGAGGAGCGTATCGCGAGATGGATGGGCATGAGAAGGCGATTCAGCGCTCCGAGCACTCGGCGGGCTCATCGGTCGGACGGCAGCGTCGAAGCGGCCAACTCTGGTTTGCAACAGACGCCGGTCTCGCGTTCGCTCCCCCGGCGATGCTGAAGGCTGCTACGTTGCGCAGACGACGCCTGACTACCGTCCCCAGAATTCGCCCCAGCTGCTGGGTTGTGCCGGCGTTGCCAAATTTGGGTCGTTCGCAAGCCGGGCTTTCAGAACCGCAAGCTCACTGTCCAACGCCCTCACCCAATCATCGCCGCCAAGTTCCTGATAGATCGGACGAAGCGCCTCCATTCGATCGATGGCGAGCTCGAGGTGACGGTCGAGCTTGTCAATCGGCCAAACGTTGGTGCGACCCAGCATGATCAGCAACGCTGCGGCAGCCCTGATCTCCTCGTGGTGAAGGTTGACGTCCAAGTTCAAAGTCTTCTCCACCTTCGCGGCCAGCGGCAACTCGTCAAACAAGGCACCAAACCAATCGGCCGCCTTGTCGTTGTCCCAGGGAGATAGATTCCATGCGCCCATGTTCGTTTGCATGCACCGTGCTCGAACGGAGCGCAACCCTTGACGCAGCGACGGTTTCCTCGATGAAAAGGCGGTGCTCTACCGAGACACCAACGGTCTGAACGCGAACATCACGGGCTTCGACTTCGCCTCAACCGCCGACCAGTGGTACGAGCCTCACGAACGTCACACGCGTCTCCGGCCTCACCAGGATGACCTCGTCCAGCGTTTCGATCTGCCGCTCGTTCGCGAGCATCAAAAAGCCGTTGTGCTTAAACGCGACCAGCGCTTGACGGCACTGCTCGTCGGCGTCGATTGGGTCGTGCCGAGTCATGCGGTAGCCATTCAGGGCGACTTCGGCGTGTGCTGGCTGAACCAGGCCCTGAAACTCGAACACCGGGCCGCGGCTCGCGTTGTAACGAGCCACCTCGTCACGGATCCGCTGCTCGATGAGCTCGCGCGCAGTCACCGTCTCGCTCGCGAGCTGCAGCACGAACTCGCGGATCACCCGTCCGGCGGGCGTCTCGTCGGCCAATCGTATTTCGGCACTCATGTCCGGCTCCTGCTAGCGGCTCTAGTTGGCATAGTGCTCGCCTCCGATTTGAGATTGGATCGAAGAGTCGGTGATCTGGTGGTCGTTTGCCAGCAAGATCGCCTTGCTCAGGATCAAGGACAGCATCGCGTCGCCCTCGAACGGAAGCCGCAGGCCGGGCGCCCGCGCCGACTGGCCTGCGCTGCGATCAGCCACGATGCATAGATACTGCCCGTTCGGCGACATCAGCACGTTGCCCGAACCGAGGTGGATCCGATACTCGCGGAACCGCCCCGTCACGACCAAGAAGCGGTCCTCGAGCGCACATTGCTTGCCGATCTTCAGCATCGGCAAGAGCCGCTCCAGCACCTGGCGCCGGGTCCTCGCGGTCTCGCCCAGCTCACCGAACGCGTAATCCTCCCAGTAGCGAGTGCCGCGCTCGCCGCCGTCGCGCCAGTTCGGGTCGTTACCGACGCTGGCCACGCCCACGAAAAGATCGACGTCTCGCATGATCTCGCTGAACACCCGTGGCGGAACCTCGGTGAGCGCCACCGCCTGCTCCGCCCCGTCGCAGAACCGAACCTGATCGGTCGTGACGTACAGGTAGATACCAGCGTCGGTCATCCTGTCGAGGTCCGGCGGCGACTCCACCCAGAACTCCGCACGTAGCCCGTGCTCGGGCAGGAGCCGGAACGGCGTGTTCGCCGAATCGAAGCCACCCTGCAGCCGGTACTGCCAGCCGCGCGCGCTGCACAGCGCCTGGAACTGGTGCTGCTTCAGGATGTGCGCCGCGAACCGGTTCGAGTACGTCCCGGTACCGCGCTCCGCGTCGGTCAGCACGTAGATCTCGCGATGCGCCTGCTTGAACGGCTGCACTGTCTCGTGCGCGTACAGGTACTCGCGCCACGCGAGCACCTCCTCCGGCGAGCTCTCGATCGGGTGCCAGAGCTGCACGCTCGCACCAGTGTCCGGCGCCACCGCGGATCCGGTGCGATCCACCAGCCGCTCGCCGTCGTGGATGACCAGCACCGGCTGGTCGCCCACCTTCCAGATCAGCCGCCGCGCCAGAAAGCCGAGTACCGGATGATCCAAAAACCGCTCCCGAAACGTCCCATACGGCACGACGCGCGGGCTCATGCACATCCGCTCCAGTCGATCGCGCTCCGCCGGCAGCAGCTTCTTGAGCTCGTCGGTGCTGCGCTTGATCTCGGCGAGATCCGCCGGGTACGACTGCTTGACCGCCGCCGGCACCGACTTCTGCACCTTGCCGTCCTTCGACCACTCGAGCGCCACCGCCGTGCTGCTCGTCGCTCGCAACACGGCCCGGTACGCTCCAAGCTCGCGCTCGAGCACCCCCGGCCCCGTCAGTCCACAGGTCGGCACGGCCATATCCTCGAGCTCGTCGCGGCTCACCCCCGCGCGCTCTGCAGCTTGCTCGAGAGCAGCATCGATCTGCTTCTTGCTCGACGCATGTTTGACCCGCGTCGCCAGCCGCGACAGCTCGGTGATCGCGTGCTGGCCGCCGGCCAAGCTGAGCTGCAACACGCAGGCGTTGGCGATCTTCGGTGCGCGCGGCCCCACGTTCGCCACCTTCTTGTAGCAACGCTCCGCCGCGCCACCGATCGCCGAGAGCAGCACCGGATCTCGTGCCGAGTCCTCGCCCACGCACCAGAGCAGGCCGCGCAGCGCATCGGCCCGCTTTTGCGAGACCAGCGTCGCGTCCCCGTCCATCCAGTCCTCACGCCAGCCTGGCACCTGCACCGGAAACGGCGCGGCCCGCCCCACGTGATCGAGCACTCGCGCCAGGACCGCACGGAAGCTCCCGAGGCCAATCCCACCAACCAGCTCCGCCGCACGCTTCTGCCACGCCTTCGTCGGCTTGCTGCCGTTCGCCCCAGAAGCGTGCGCGAGCAACTCGAGCCAGCGCCCCCGCGCCTCGGACTCCATCCGCTCGAGCTCCTGCACCATCGCCAGCGTCCACGCATCCACCGCCTCGAACCGGAACGCCGAGCGCTCTTCGACGTCCAAAAGCAGCTTGCGGATCCGATCGCGCAGCTTCCGCATCTCAGCGCTCATGTTGTGCTCTATCAGCTTCAGATAACGCGCGAGGCTCTCTCGGACCGGAGCCGGCACGGACGCGCCGCGATAGCGCACTTCGATCGCCCCGATCACCAGCTGAGCCGGCTCGCGCGACGGCACTTCGGCCTGACAGGCGTCGAGGAGCCCGCAAAAATCGGCTTCCTCCAGCTCCGGCATCCTGCGTACGAGATCGCGAACCAGATCGAGAAAAAGCATGTACGGGTAGTCGATGAGGTTCTCGAACGGCTCCGCACCCGCATGCTTCATCACCCGGATACACGCGCGCACCGAGCCAAGTCGCTCCGCCCCGCGGCTCGCCAGCATCTCCCCCGCCACCGGCACGTCTGCCAGCCGAAGACGGTAGTCACAACCCTCCACCGCTTCGAGAAATGCTTCCACCCGCCCATCGGCGGCCACCCGTCGCAACTCGGCCCAGCTACTCATGAGAACCGAGGAGCATATCGCGGGATGGGCGGCCGTGAGAAGGAGGTTCAGCGTGCTGAGCGCCCGACAACCTGATCGGGCGAACGGCAGTGTCGAAACCTAGGGTACGTGAGGTCGAAGGTGCACCCGCAACCCCTAAGAGCTCTCGCGCTTCCGTCGATTCAACCCCACCAGAAATAGCTCGCTGCTCTCGCTGCGGGTGCCGCGCGGGCGTATGACTTTGACGCTCTGGTATTGACCCGCCAAGTCGCGTTTGGCGGCTTCGAACTCTGGGCTCATGAAGAGCTTGGCTACGAAGTGCGAGCCTTCTTTACCCAGGCGTCCGGCTAGCGAAAGGGCGGTGGCGAAGAGCTCGTAGCTTTCTGCCTGGTCGAGTATTTTGTTGCCGGTGGTGCTCGGCGCCATGTCGCTCAGAACTACGTCGAAGCGCTCCTGATTGGCGGCGACAAGGTCCTCCGCCAGTTCGCGCGCGTCGCCCTGTTTCACCTGTACGTTCGCGGCAAACGGCTGCGTGATGGGCTGCAGATCGACGGCCATTACCAGCCCGTGGTTGCCGACCTTTTGGCTCGCATACAGGCTCCACGAGCCGGGAGCCGCGCCGAGATCGAGCACGCGTTGACCGGAGCGCAAGAGGCCTACTCGCTTGTCGATCTCTTCGAGTTTGAAGACGCTGCGAGCTGGGTAGCCGCGCTGTTTGGCAGCCCGCGTGCGGGCGTCGCCCACATAGGGATTGTGTTTCTTGCTCATCGCAGGCTGACCCACACGCTCTTGGTCGGGCTTTCGTGCGGCGCCCCAACGCGGCAGTCGACGCCCGCTTTCAAGCTCTTGAGCGAGACGATCTCTCGGCCTTTGGCTCGTGCCGCTTTACCCAGCATCGCGCGCAGTTGAGCCTGCGATGTTTTTTGGTGATTTGTCACGGCCAGCAGTTTGGCTCCCTTCCCCAGCACGTCGAATACGCCCTCGAGCAGGCCTAGGTAGCCGGAGGCTACGCTGAAGGTTCCTTTCCCGCTCGTGGAAAAACTAGGTGGATCGACGATGGCCAGATCGAACGACTGGCCGCGCCTTGCGGCACGCTTCAGCCACTTCACCGCATCGTCGACCACGAAGCGATGCGGCTCCAGCGGGAGCCCATTCAACTCGAAGTTGCGCTTGCCGCGTTCGAGCGCGCGTTTGGATAGATCGACGCTCACGACCTCTCGCGCTCCACCCAGAGCCGCCGCGACACTGAACGAGCAGGTGTAGGCAAACAGGTTGAGGACTCTGAGCCCACGGCTCGCCGCTCGCACGCGCGCACGGTTGTCGCGCTGATCGACGAACAGTCCGGTCGAAAGCCCATCGGCGAGGTCGACGCCCAGCTTCATGTCCTGCTCGGAAATCACCAATGGTTTTGGCGCCTCTGTACCCGCGATCGGCTGGGGTGGCGCGAGCTCCGTCACGGACTTGCGCCGCAGGTCGGTTCGCAGGCGCAGCTTCGCATACACACCCGAGGCTCCTTTTGTCACGAGAGCATTGCCGAGCTCGGCCTTGTGCTCCAACGCCTCGCGGGTCGAGAGCGACAGCGTCGCGAATTCTCCATAAACCTCCACGACCACGCCCGGCAGCAGATCGGCGTCGGCATTGACTAGGCGCAGCGCGCTCGCTTTACCCGAAAGGCGCCACCTCAGACAGCCTGCGTCCTCTAGGGCTGGGCCGGGATCTTCCGGGATCAACAAGCTCCCGCGGGCGAGCCATTCGCTCAAATAGTGGGGAGGCTGGGACTCGAAGCTGCGATCGAAGGTCGGCAAGTGAAGCTTCGTGCAATGCAACATCAAGCGTGGCGCGGGTTCACCGCCGTAGAGAGCATCACCAGCGACCGGAGCGCCGATCGCAGCCAGCTGCGCGCGAATTTGATGCTTGCGGCCCGTCTCGAGCGAGAGCTCCACCAGGGCGCGCTCGCCCAAACGAGCTCGCACGCTGAAATGCGTGATCGCGCGCTGACCGCCGCGCTCGACCACTCGGCTCTGGGCGCCTTTCACGGCCACGAGTGAATGTTCGAGCGTGCCCTGTGCGGCGAGGCTTTCGGCTTGGGAAACCACGGCCAGGTATTGGCGACGGATGGCGCGCCGCTCGCTGTCGCGCGCCAGCTCGCGGTTGTGAGCTGGATTGCGATTGAGGAACAAAAGGCCCGACACGTCCTGGTCGAGGCGTTGATGAATCCCCAAGTAGCGTTCGCCGCCGCGCGCTAGGTCTCGAGCCTTCAGACGACCGACAAGGTCGTCGCCGGCTGACTCGTCTCCTCCGTGCACGGGCATGCCCGGAAGCTTGTCGATGACCAAGAGCTCGCTGTCGTCACACAGAACGCGCCGCTCGGGCCACGGCACCAGCAAGCGGGCGAGCCCCTGGCTCACCGCGAGCTCACGTTAGGAGGCAGCGCTCGCGCGACGCGTGGCGCCGCGCACGACCACCAGCCCATTGCGTGCGCCGGGCACTCCGCCACGGATGAGCAAAATGTTGTCCTCGGGAAGGACTTTGACCACTCGCTGACTCAAGACGGAGCAGGTTTTGTTACCGTGCTGGCCGGGCATTTTCTTACCGGGGAGCACGCGACCGGGCGTCATGTTGGTACCGATGGAGCCGCCGTGACGCTTGTACTCATGGGCGCCATGCGAAGAGACGGCTCCCTTGAAATTGTGGCGGCGCATGACACCGGTGAACCCGCGCCCGCGGGAGACGCCCTGCACGTCCACGAACTGGCCCGCCTCGAAGATTTGATCGAGCGTGAGCTTTTGCCCCACCTCGAACTTCGCCGCAAAGTCGGCCGGGCAGCGAAACTCGCGCACGACTCGCAGTGGGTCGACACCGGCCTTTTTGAAGAACCCCGCTACCGGCTTGCTCGTGTGTTTGGCCTTGGCCGGTTCGATTCCCAATAGGAGCGCATCGTAGCCATCTTTGTCTTTGGTGCGCTTGCCCACGACCATCGGGCTCGACTGGACTACGGTGCACGGAACGACCGTGCCGTCTTCTTCGAAAATCTGAGTCATGCCGAGCTTTCGGCCGAGGACACCGGGATGCTGATTCATGGGGAGCCTGTCGTACTTAGGTGCGAGCCAGGATTGCGAGGGCTGGCCCGCCGGGGCATCGCGGGATAGCCCCCAAAATGGCGGTCGTCAAGCAAAAGACCGCCTCTGAGTCCGGTTCGAATTGACGAGGGGAGCTCAAAGTGCATAATGCCGCACCCTCCGCCATGGCCAGCCAAGTTTCTACCGCGAAGCATCCGATCCTCGACAAGCTCGAGTCGTCCTACCTGCGCGACGATTCGCCCAACTTCAAGGCCGGCGATACAGTGGCGGTCCACTACAAGATCGTCGAAGGCGACAAGCTGCGGGTTCAGGTCTTCCGCGGTGTCGTCATCAAGCAGCGCCGCGCCGGCGCACGATCGAGCTTTACTGTAAGGAAAACCAGCTTTCACGTCGGCGTCGAGCGGACGTTTCTGCTGCATTCGCCGCGAATCGAGAAGATCGAGGTGCTGTCTTCTGGTGTCGTGCGGCGTGCCCGTCTGTTTTATCTGCGAGACCTGCGCGGCAAAGCGGCCCGCGTTCGCGACGAGAAGGACCGCTAGGCGCGCGCCTACATCTAGGTGGGGGGCTTCACGCGGCAGCCCGCGCGAGCCGGTAGCACACCTGAACACGGGTTTCCCTGCTGAACAGGGTTACCGTGGCGTGTTTCGCCATTCGGCCTCGAGCCACGTCGAACGGCAAGGATGCTAATCGAAGCGGGTTCTTACGCGACCTGGTACAAACCGGGTATGCTGCCCACCACGCTTCGGCCAGCGGCCGGCGGCGTTCAGACGGAGGAACAATGATCGCGTGCCAGCGCTGCGGCTACCAGAATCACCCAACGAGTAAGTTCTGTGCCTCTTGCGGCGGCCCCATGCCTGCCGCGCAAGCCGCAGCGGGGTCCGCAGGACAAGCGGGGCATCCACAGCCCGGGCACGGCGCGCATCCTCCCGCAGCACCGCCTGGTTGGGGTGCTCAACCCGGGGCCATGCAACCACCGCCGCAGGCGCCGGGAGGTTGGGGCGCGCCCCCGCCGGCACCTCAACCCCACCCTGGTTGGGGACAACCCCCGGGCACTCCTGGACAACCTGGCTTCTCACCTGAGTACGCGCGGGTCGGCTCGCCTCAACAAGGACTCAACCCGTTCGGCGCTACGATGGCGCCGGATCAAAATGCGCCTGCACCGTATGGTGCGCCACCACCCGGAGCGCCGGGCATGCATCCGGGCGCGCCTGGTCCAGGCGTCGGACCCGGTTATGGACCGCCCGCGGGATATGGCTATGGCGCCAGTCCGCCCGATCCTGCCGCCTTCGCTGCTACCGCGCCGCCACCTACGGCGGACGAGAATCGCTACGCGCATCCACCGCAGCCGCACGCGGCTCCGCCGCCGGGTTATGGGCCGCCTCCAGCAGTGCCTCCGCAAAACCCCCATGTGCAGCAACCCAGCGCGCCTCCGCCCGTTTATGGGCAAGGTGGCGCCACCCAAGCATCAGCC
>CBFGRJ010000152.1:0-15701 GCA_965651135.1 uncultured Myxococcales bacterium | reverse complement strand
GTCTTGCAGCAGCAGGTGCATTGCTTCGGTGCCGCGCCAGAGCGCATGGCTGCACTCCGTGAGCAAATGCGCGTGCTCGCGCCGTCGCAGGACGGCGCGATGAACCGAGAAGCAGCGGCGCGCGGCCTGCTCGAGCGCCAGCCCGACGACGTGCGAGCATTGCACGATTTGGAGCTGAGGTACCTAGCCAGTCGCAACGCCAAGGGCCTGGCGGAGATCGATGACATGTGGGTGCAGCGCTGCCAGGCAGGCCCGATGCGTGCGCTGCACCGCACGCGGCTCGGCGAATACCTGGAACCGGTCAATCCGGTCCAGGCGCTCGCTCAGCATCGCCCGGCATTGCTCGAAGATCCGGAAAACCTAGGGGCTGCGCGGGGACTCACGCGCGTGGCCGAGGCGGTGGGTGACGTCGCGCTGCTGCGCGAAGCAGCCGAGACGGAGTTTTCCGTGGTTCGGAACAAGGCGCGCGCGGCCGCGCTGCTGAACCGAGCCGCGGCGCGGGCGGAGCAAGCCGGAAACGCGAGCGAAGCGGCCGAAGTCCTCGCACGCGCGCTCACCTTGAACCCTGACGATGCCACCAACGCGGCTGCGCTGCAGCGGCTCTACGAGCGCCTCGGCCAACTCGACAAGCTCATCAATCTGCTGACCGCTGCGGCCCAGGCTGCCAAAGATCCCGACGTGCGCGCCGGCCACTGGATTTCCGCAGCTCGCCTGATGGCGAGTGTGCGCGGCGACCTAGGCGCCGGCATCGCCGCGCTCTCGCGAGTGGCCCTGGTGCAGCCTGGTCATGCTCCGACCCTCTTAGAGCTCGCAGAGCTGTACATCCGCGATCGACAGTGGGGACCCGCCGCCGAGCGGCTGCACAAGGCGCTCGAGTGCGAGCTGACGCAAGAAGCCGCTTTGGCCGCGAGGCTCAGACTAGCCGAGCTCTACCACGAGCATCTGGAACGAACAGTGGAAGCGGCTGGTCTGCTTCGTCAGATTTTGGAAGAGGAGCCCTCCAACCCCCGCGCCCTACGGCGGCTGCTGGCGATTCAGATTCAGGCCGGTGACGCGGACGCCGAACGAACCGCCGAGCTGTGGGCGCGTAGCGCGACGGGCGCCGAAGCCGCAGAGGCGTTGACGACGCTTGGACGCCTACAACGCGATGGCGGTAAGCTGCCGCAAGCCAAACAGACGCTGGCCCGCGCTGTCGCGCTCTCGGGGCTCTCCGCCGATGGAGCCGATCGCGACCTGGTGCGTCTGCTCGAGAAGGATGAGCAGTCCGGCGCGGCCGCCGACTGGGCGATCTACGCGCGGGCACTCTCCAGCTTCTGCGGCGAAGAGGCCCCCGCCGACGCGAAAGTGCTGGCCTTACGAGAAGCCTCTCGGGTGCTCATCGATCGCATGCGTGACACAGAGCAGGGGTGCTCGGCGCTCAGGGCCGCGCTCGGGTTGAAACCCAACGACATCGCGCTGCGCGAAGAGCTGTGCCAGCGCCTACTGCAAGCGGGCCACCACGAGGCGGCGCTGCCCGAGCTGCGTCGATGGCTCGAGCTCGATCCACTCAGTCTCCAAACCTGGACGGAGTTGGCGCACACCTTCGATCGTCTGGGAAAGAACGCCGAAGCTCGCCTCGCGCTCGGTCCGCTGGTAGTGCTGGGCGGAGGCACGGACTTGCAGCGTGCCAGCTGGAGCGCACGACAACCCAACTTCGCCGCCATACGCGCAGCGAGTATCGATGATTCGGTGCTGAATCGAACTGCGGGCGCGCGCTTACCCGATGGCATGCGTGCACTCTTGGGCATGCTCGCCAACCTCGCACCGAAAGTCGTGGATGCGGGGCCGGAGCGGTTCGGGCTCACGACCCGCGAGCGCCTGGGCCCGCGCAGTACCAGCGCTGAACGAGCGCTCTTGGAGCGGGTGCTGCGCATGTTCGAAGCGCCCGAAATCGACCTTTATGTGGCAACCGTAGAGTCCGGGGTCACCGTGGTATTGGCCGAGCCTATCGGTATCGTCATCCCCAAGAGCTTCTCGAGCCTGACTGAATCCGAGCAGATGTTCACATTGACCTATCAGGTCGCCCGCATCGCTCAAGGCACCCATTTGGAACGCGCCGTGGGAAGAGAGCAGAGCTTGCTCTTGATGGCTGGCGCCGAGTCCGCGGTGGGCGTGAAGCCAGTGTCGAACCTCGACCCCGCTCGCATCTCCCAAGTGGGCCGGCGTTTGGCGAAGGCCGTTCCGTGGCTGTCCAAGGGCCGCTTCGAGGAATCGGTGCGCCGCTTCGCCGCGGAGCGACAGGACGACCCGGGGCCGCTGTTCGATGCGCTCGATCTAGGCTGCTTGCGCCTGGCGCTCATCGTCAGCGACGACGCGTCGTGCCTGAACCTGCTCAAAGCTCGGGGCCCCGCCTACTTCGGGCTCTCTGCTTCGGCGGTACCCGCGCGCCTCCAAGACTTGCTGAAGTTCTGGGTAAGCCCCGATGCCATAGTGATCCGGCGGCAGCTGGGGCTGATCTGAGAGCCGCGGTGTTTCCTCGAGCTGCGGCCCGTCCTGTGAACGCTCACGCAACAGTTGGGCCAGCGCACCGGATTTTTCTAGCAAGGGATGAGAACAGGCTCAGCGGAAACGTTTTTTTCGGGCCAAGTCGGCACGCTTTAGCTGACGGCGGGAATTCAACGGGAGACAATCATGACGACTGTCATGCATCACGAATCATTGCTGGCATTTGCTTTCGTCGCGCTACTGCCTGCATGCGCGGCCGAGGACCCAGGCATCCCGCCGTTCGGCGGCATCGCCGAGGGTAACTCGACGGGCGGCGCAAGTTCCGCAAGTTCCGTTAGCGCAGCCAGTTCCAACGGCACTGCGACGACCAACGCGGTCAGCTCCACCGCCACCGTCAGCTCTGCGGCCAGCAACACGGCGACCAGCAACACGGTGACCAGCAGCTCCACAACCGGCTCGACGACTACAGGTTCGAACTCCATCGGGGGCACCAACACCACCGGGGCGAGCACCACCACCGCGATGACTACAGGCGGGACCACCAATGCTGGCCCGACCACCGGAGGGCAGAACACGGGCGGGCAGAACACCGGCGGCCTAAACACCGGCGGCGCCGTCACGACAACGGGGGGCACACCGTGCACGAACATCCGTCCCACCGGCACCGAATGGGACGAAGCCACCTGCGATCAGTGGGCCAGCGAAACCAACGAGTGCAACATGGCCTGGATGGTGGACAATAACTACTGCAACCAAAGTTGCGGGCGCTGCACGACAGCGCCGTTCGGCGGACTGTGAACTGACACGCCCGGTAGCGATACCCGCGTGATCAGCCCTGCGCACAGCGGGAATGCGAGCGTTCTCACGGCCTGACGCCACGGCACCCTCGCCCAACTCTGCGAAAAGGCCCTAGGCGCCGAATCCCTTGTGTGGTTGATTCGCGCCGTCGCAGGGAGGCTTGCTTCCCCTTGGTCAGAGGCGAAGTCAGCAAGTCAACAAACGTCAGGACGTCAGGACGAGGAGTACAATGAGAAGACTTACGACCCTGGGCTGGTTGGCCGCTGCCCTCATCTACGGTTCACCTGCGGTTGCCGCAGATGAGGACGATGGCATTACCGTCGAGGTCTACGGCACGTTGCTTCCGTTCTTCGAGAATGTCGGCTCGACCGGAGCAACCCAGGCGGCGGGCTTCGAGACCCGAACCAATCTGCTGGGCACCGGGGCGCACACGGGGATCAACCATGAACGACGCTTCCGCATGACCTCCGGAACGTCGAACATCGGGTTTCGCGGCGACTTTCCCATCATCGGAGAAGACTTCAAACTCATCTGGCAGGTCGAGAGCCCCGCTCCAGTCGACGGCGAAGGGCCGAGCAATTGGGCGGCAAGAAACAGCCACGTCGGTTTCACGGGCGGATGGGGCACACTCGTTTACGGCAACTGGGACACGCCCATGCGCTGGGTCAGCGTCACCAGCGTCAATCCGATTCGAGGTGGCTATACTGGCGATCTGACCGCGATCATCGGCACACCTGGGCATTCGGTCCCAGCGTGGAACTCCGACCAGCTCTTTAGAGCCGCCTTCGGCCTCCCTGAAAACGCCGTTGGGTTCTTCCGGCACGAGCCGAACAGCGTACAATATTGGAGCCCGACAGTCGCTGGGTTCTCGCTGCGCGTGATGTACTCCGCCAACGAGCACAGGATCGCGGGGCAACCAGGAGAACCGCCCAATAACCCGTACGTCGTATCAGGGTCTATCGGCTTCGATTGGGAGTGGCTGCGCCTGCGGTACTCCGCCGAGCTTCACAAAGATCTGTTCGGCACGCGTGTCGTGGGCGGTGCCGGTCCATTGTTCGACCTGACCCCCGCGGGCCCGGTGCGACGAACCTCGACGGACGTCGGTCATTTGGGTTTGATTGCGATCAGGGTCAACCGGGATACCGAGTACGAGACACGGTTCGTCGCGGTGGGCGACTACCTGAGCTACCACACGGACGTGGCGCCTCCTGGAATCATCAATGAGTTCTCGCGGCCCGCCTTCTATGCGCTCGTCCAACAGACCCTCGGTAACCACAACATTTGGGCGGCCTACGGCCAGGCCTTCGAAGGCAAGTGCGCCATCAGCGGAGGCCTACCGTGCGCGACGGTTGGCCTTGGCGCCGCCTATCCCTCGGGTGGCTACATGTATAAGTTCGCTGAGTCGACAGGCATCTACGCGCTCGGCTATTACCTGGTCAATGACGTCTCCGCGCGTTACACGCCCTTCCCGCTGTTGGATTCACGCGAAAGCTCTGTAGAAGGACAGCCGAACCTCGGCGAGATCGCGGCCGGCTCCGACACCCTGGGCATCGGCCTCGGGTTCGTGCATTCCTTTGACGTCACGCTGTTCAGCAGCGGGGGCGGCGAGGCTCCGGCCAAGGCCATCGAGGAGAAGCCTGCCAGACACGAACGACCGGCGGCCGCCGCACCTGAGGAGGGCGAGCCCACCGAGACAAGCGAGCGAGAAGAAGCTCCGGCCGAGGACACCGAAGCGGCCCCGCCTAACGTGGAGCCCGAAGAGGAGCCCGAGGGCGAGCCTGTCGAAGAGTGAGCCACTCCCGGGGGGCCCCGGAGCCGTCAGGGTAGGATCTCGACCATGGGCGGAGAGCCGAAGTCGTTCCAGAGCCGGTTGAGCAGGTTTGCGTCCGCCGCGCCGTCGAACGCCACGATGCGATAGAGTGACTTGTAGGGCGAACCCGGTTCGATCGAGAAGCGGCCTCCCGCGGACTGAGTGCAGGCCGTGAAGGACCAGTACGGATTGGTGGGGTGGATCCGGAGCCCCTGGGGATGGCGGAAATTGGTCGGATGATCGAAGGCGGCGTAGCCAGCCACCTGGCCGTCGATGGTACCGAATTGCGCAACCCAACGCGCTCGCTGTCCGTCACCGTTCGAGCGGTTGTGCCCTTCGGAGGTGAGAAACTGCACCTTGCTGGGATCTTGCCATTGCTCCGACCCGCGGTATCCGAAACCGCCGTAGTGATAGGTCTCGAGCACCAGCGGGTCTTGGCCCGCGGTCTCCTGCGTCGAATCCACGTCGAAAACATAGTAGGGCGCCGCGCCGTCATGCGTCTTGTAGACCGTCACGATCCACTTCTCGTTCAGCGCCGCGACGCTCGGATTGGTGGTGATATCGCTATGGACTAGGTTGGCGATGAGCCCTCCACTGACGGGACCACTCCAAATGCCCTCCATATTGGCGAGATCGACCCTGCCCGAATTGTCGTAGCCGTTCCAGAAGTCGACCTTGTGGTTACGAAACGTGGTGAGGGTCCACGCCGACCAGATCCCGTGCATGTGCGGGTGGTCGACCTGATAGTCGTCGGCGACGTTCAGGCCCCCCGGTGTATAGAGCGGGAAAATGTAGCCGGCCCGCACGTCGCGCGGCTGAGCGCCCCGGAAGTTGTCTTCCACGAGGGTCCAGCGAAACACCTTGCTGTCACCCTGTCGCAGGAACAATTGGTCTCCTGCCGTATCGGGCTCTACGGTGGCGGTCACACCTGCCGGCAACGCTTGAGCCAGCTCGTTGATCGTATATTCGGCAGTCTGTCCAGCCGCGAGCGAAGTCAGAATGAAGGTCGCCTTGCCGGTGGCCGAGCTGTATTGCAGCGGGATCTCCGTGCCTTGGCTGTCCGTGAGCGACATGGCCTTTCCCTGACCCTCGGGATAGGAGAAGCTGACAATCGTGTGGTCACGGTCGAACTCGCCCGCGCTCACGCGGAGCGTGCCGAGCCTGTTGCCCTCCGTGCCACCAGTCGTCGTGGCGCTTCCAGTCGTCGTCGGGCCCTGACCATCGGTCGTAGCCGTGACCTGCCCGCCATCGGTGGTCACCGTGCTGCTGCCGCCGACTCCGCTAGGTGTGCCCCCTGTCGTCGTCGAGCTCGTCGACCCACCATCGACCATCGGAATGCCACCGGTTCCGGTCGCCGAACCGCCATCTACCATGGGGATTCCGCCCGTGCCCATGCCGCTGGTCGCGCTGGGTCCCGATACTCCGTTCCCACTCGCTCCGCCCTGAGAAGACTGCTCCTCGGCACACACCAAGTTCCCGTTTGCGTCCTCCACGTACGTGCAGGGGGTCGACACCGGCGCCGGAGACGAGCAGCTCGCGATCGCGCCGCTCGCCACCAGGACCGCGCCCGACACCCACACCGGAACGGGAACATCGCGATATCTCCAAGCCATAGTCGTTCTTCCCTTTGAGATCTTTTCTCTCTTAAGCACGTGAGCCGAAACCTTGGGCGATTCAGAGCGGAAAGCCCAGAGGACGAATCCGGAGTCTATCATTGCGGCAATTGCCGCGCAGTGCGCGCAAAAACCTCAGATCGCCTTTTGGGCACCCGCTGAGCTCACGGCACGACAGCCCTTCATCCTGCGGGAATTCCCTGGTTGGGGGACATTGATCAAGGGCCGGAGACAGGTGAGCGTTCACACTCCCAATGCCGCTTGAAAACTTCAAGTCATTGTGAAAACGATTGCTGAAGCAAGCTGGGGCCAGCGTCTACCCTTGAGTGCCGCGCTCATCGAGGAAGAAGCGCAAATAGGGAGCTCCCTGGGCTTGCCGCAGGATCAAGAGAGCCAGCTCGCGAACGTGGTAGTCGCCCCACATGCAAGCCTCACCGCAGGGGATGCTGCGCCCCGGTGGTACGTAATCCCAACCGTTGGGGCGGTGATAGACCGAATGCAGGAGCAGGCCCTCGTGCGCTGGATCGGTCGAAAGGTAAGGCTCCTCGAACAACGAGCGAGCCACGGTGAGACCGGCTTGGCGGTAACGCTTGGCCGCATCGGGCTTTCCTTGTGACTCGAGACAAGCCCCTAGTCGGAGCAGCCCCTGCGCAGCGATCGCCGAAGCGGAACTGTCCACGGGTTCGTGGTCATTGAAGGGATCGGCCGGACGAGACAGGTAGTCACCCAGCCTGGCCAGGCCCGGTGCACCCGTGTCCCAATACACGATGCCGTCGGTCGGGGATTGTTCGATGAAGAAATCCGCCGTCGCCTGCGCCGTTTCGAGGAATCGCTCCAGGATGCGGTCGCGCCCGCCCAGGCTGTCGAGCAAGCCGTCGAGCTCGCTGGCGGGCAAGGCGGAGAGAAACTCGAGCTGTTCGGCATACCCGCAGAGAATCCACGCTTGCCCTCTGGTCCAAGTCGAAAACGGAGAGTAGCCCTGTTGGGTGCTGGGGCAGCGGTAAGCGCCGTCGTTGAGGTTGAAGATCGATTCGTGAGCGACTCTTCCGCGCACGTCGTAGGCGTCGCGACCTTGGCCGAAGTAGACGTTGAAGCGCGCCGTCGTTTCAGCATGTCGCAGCAGGCGCCCGAGCAGTGAGATGGGTCGATCGCCCTCACCCATGAGCACGTGACCGAGCTGGTGAGCCACGGCCAATGCGCGCATCGAGCGGATGGTGTCGGCGAACAAAGACTGCGGTCCGTTGAACGAGTAGACATATCCGAGCTCGCCCGGAAGCGCGGTCCAGCGCGAAGCTTGCACTGCACCGCTGGCTTTGAGCGCCATGGCGTAGAAGCGCCGCTCCCAAGGGTTGTCGGCAATCCGGCCCTCGTTCATCAAGCGCAGCAGGTTTCCGTAGGTGCTGACGTTGTTGAACCCGTGGTCATGAACCCCAATGTGGGTCACATGCGACGCCATCTTGTCGACCGTAGCCTGTCGACCCATTTGCAGAAATCGTTCTTCACCCGTCGCGTCGAATTGGAGGATGGCGGCTCCGAATTGGAACCCCTGCGTCCATTCGGTCCAGCCACGGCTGGTGTATTGCCCTTTGACGGTGAACACGGGCGTCCCGGCGCTAGGATCCCAGCGCGCGTCTAGGCGCGCGATCTTGGCGGCGGACGCCTCGAAGAGCCGAGTGATCGCCGGCTGCAAGGTGATGGCTGTGAGTTCGTGGTCTATCTGGATCATCGGGCTAAAGCCTTTGCAGGTGCATGCCACCGTCGACGTTGAAGACGTCTCCGGTCGAAAATGGGAACGAGCCATTCAGCAGCGCGAGCACCGCTTGGCCCACGTCTTCCCCGCTTCCCCAGCGCTGTTGCGGCACCAAGCCCTCGGCGATGAGCTTGTCGTATTTTTCTTTGACCCCGGCGGTCATGTCCGTGGCCATGATGCCGGGGCGAATTTCGAAGACCTGAATGTTGTCGGTCGCCAAGCGCGATGCCCATAGCTTGGTCGCCATCGCCAGGCCGGCTTTGGAAATGCAGTACTCGCCGCGGTTGGTCGAAGCCAAGTAGGCGGAAATCGACGATACGAAGATCAACTTGTAGCCCCCCGGCAGGCGCGCGTCCGCCGGGCGCGCGAGCCAATCCCGAACCACCGCCTGAGACAAGAAATATGGCCCCTTGAGGTTGATGCCGATCACCTCGTCGAAACTCTCCTCGGTCGCGTCCACGATGTCCGCCCGAACCCGCGGCGCTATTCCCGCATTGTTGACGAGGGCATCGATGCGACCAAACGCCGACAGGGTCTCTGATACGATACGCCCACGGTCAGCGGCATTGCCGATGTTGCCGCCCACAGCGACGAAACGTTGCCCGGCCTGCGCGGCAAGCTTCTGGCACGCGGCAATGGTTTCGTCTGCCGCCGCTCGATTGCTGGCGAAATGCACGGCGACACTCTTCCCATCGCGAGCGAGGGCCTGCGCGATGCCACGCCCCAGCCCGCGGCTCGCTCCGGTCACCAAAACTACGGGCGTTTCAGCTGTTTTCTGCGTCATCGGGGGGCGCATTCAAACACAGGGGCAGTAGGCACACCAGCGATGCCATCGGCTAAGGCAACGATCAAACCCCGAACCAGTGGGAATGGAACCCGGCGCTCGCTCACCTGAAACGGGCAGCCGATTCGCCATTCGATGGCTCGCTGGACATCGAGCTATTAGGAATGGCGAGCTAGAGGTACGCTGCTGGGAAGCTTCGTATCGTTGGAGACAAGAAATGGCTATTAAACGGCTCGGAATCGTGATGCACGGCGTCACCGGGCGCATGGGCATGAACCAGCACCTGATTCGCTCCATCGTCGCTATTCGCCGCCAGGGCGGCGTGGCCCTCGCCAACGGCGATCGCGTCATGCCAGATCCCATACTGGTAGGGCGCAACCAAGAAAAGATCGCCGCGCTGGCCAAGGCTCACGCTATCGAGCGCTTCGGTACCGATCTCGACGCCGCGCTCGCCAATCCAGACGACACGGTGTTCTTCGATGCCGCAACCACCGAGATGCGCCCCCAGCTACTCGCGAAGGCCATCGACGCGGGCAAGCACGTGTATTGCGAAAAGCCCATCGCCACCAATCTTACCGAAGCAGTCGACATTGCCAGAAAAGCCAAGGCTGCCGGCATCAAGCACGGCGTGGTGCAAGACAAGTTGTTCCTGCCCGGGCTACGCAAGCTCAAGATGCTCATCGATGCCGGATTCTTCGGGCGCATGCTGTCGGTGCGCGGGGAGTTCGGCTATTGGGTATTCGAAGGTGACTTGCAACCCATCCAGCGCCCGTCGTGGAACTACCGCGCCGAGGACGGTGGCGGCATCATCCTCGACATGATGTGCCACTGGCGCTACGTGCTCGACAATATTTTCGGCGCCGTGCGCTCAATCTCGTGCCTAGGGGCCACACACATTCCCGAACGTTGGGACGAAGCGGGTAAGAAATACAAAGCGACGGCGGACGACGCCGCTTATGCCACGCTGGAGCTGGAAGGTGGCGTCGTAGCGCAAATCAACAGCTCCTGGACGACCCGCGTGCGTCGCGACGATTTGGTCACCTTCCACGTCGACGGCACCCACGGGTCTGCGGTGGCCGGCTTGACCGATGTCGTGACCCAGTCGCGCGTCAATACGCCAAAGCCCGTCTGGAACCCCGACGTCAAGCAATCGATCGATTTCTTCGCGGGTTGGCAAGCCGTTCCCGACTACGCCACGTTCGACAATGGCTTCAAGCTCCAGTGGGAAGCCTTCATTCGTCATGTCGTCGACGGCGCGCCGTTCAAGTGGAATCTGGTTGAAGGCGCCAAAGGTGTGCAGCTCGTTGACTGCGCCCTCAACAGCTGGAAAGAGCGGCGCTGGGTCGATGTACCGGCGCTCGAGCTGTGAACGGAGCGCCCGAGGATGCGCGACTTTTCCGGCGACCACGAGGCCCTCTCGATCAATACCGCAACGGTGCGCCAGCAGGCACCGTTGGACCAAATCATCGAGGCCTGCGCGCGCCGTGAAATCCGCATCATTTGTCCCTGGCGCGATCAGGTCGAGCGCGTAGGAATCGACAAGGTCGCCGCGCAGCTTCGCGCTACCGGCATTGGGCTCTCCGGGTACTGCCGCGGAGGGTTCTTTCCAGCCGCGGACCAAGCTGGGCTCGAGGCGGCGCTCGAAGACAATCGCCGCGCCATCGATGAAGCGAAAACCCTGGACAGTCCTTGCTTGGTCCTGGTGGTTGGTGCCTTGCCCGGCGCGCTGACGGGAAAGGCCGCCCACAAAGACATCGGCTTGGCGCGAGCCCAGGTCTTCGATGGGATCGAAGCCAGTCTGCAGTACGCGCGCGAGGTCGGGATGCCGCTCGCCATCGAGCCGCTACACCCCATGCAAGCGGCAGAGCGCGCCTGCATCAACACGCTGGAGCAGGCGCTCGACATCTGCGACGCGCTCGATCCCGAATGCACCGGCGCCCTTGGCGTCGCCCTAGACGTCTACCACGTGTGGTGGGATCCCAAGCTCGCAGCGCAGATCGCCCGCGCTGGAAAAGAGCGCCTGTTGGCTTTTCATGTCTGCGACTGGCTCTTGGGCACGAGCGATCTGCTGAACGACCGCGGCATGATGGGCGACGGCATCATCGAGCTTCGGAAAGTCCGCAACTGGATGGAGAGCGCTGGGTATGCGGGCTCGGCAGAAGTCGAGATCTTCTCGGAGCACTGGTGGTCGCGCCCGCTCGACGATGTGTTGACCACCTGCATCGAGCGACACCGGACCGTCGTCTAGGCGGAAGCTTTTCGCGCGGCGTTCCCTTCACTTGCTGATGCCGGGTTTCCAGCGGACTTGCGACCGCCTCATGGTGCGGCTACGGTGAGGCTCAGGCGCAACATGAAACGCTCGCTCATGGCCCTGACGCTTGCGCTCTCCACTACCGCCTGCGCCGACAGTGACCCAGGCTCCGCCACGAGCGGACCGAGCAGCATGTCATCGAACGGCACACTGAGCTCCACGTCGACCGGCTCCAGCACGTCGACCGGCTCCAGCACATCGACCGCCTCTGGCACCGTCACGGCAGGCTCGACCGCCAGCTCGAACAGCGTGACGACCACCTCGAGCAGTGGGACCACGACAGGTGACACCACAAGCTCGGGTGGGTCCGGTGGCTCCGGTGGCTCTACCACCGGCAGCACCGCGTCGAGCGGCGGCGCCGCGACTGCAGGAGCCACCGACAGCTCGACCGCCGACGGCACCAGCAGCTCCACTGGTGGCGGCGGTGAGGTCACGCCGGTGGTGCTCGTCTTTTCCAGAACTTCGGGCTACCGCCACGTCTCCATCGAAGCGGGCGTGCAGGCCCTGCAGAACCTGGCGGCAGAGCGCGGTTGGATGCTATCGGCAACGGAAGATCCCACGGTGTTCAGCGACGCGGGGCTCGAGAGCTACAACGTGATCGTGTTTCTGAACACGAACGACGAAGTGCTCGAAGAAAACCAGCAGGCAGCGCTGGAGGCGTTCATCCGCTCGGGCAAAGGCTACGTCGGCATACACGCCGCTTCAGCCACGGAGTACGAGTGGGCCTGGTATGGCGAGCTAGTGGGAGCATTCTTCAACGCGCACCCCAACGTGCAGCCCGCCACCATCATCGTCGAAGATACCTCCCATCCCTCCACCGCTCACCTCTCGGGCCCTTGGACGCGCACCGACGAATGGTACGGATTTTCGACGAACCCACGCGACAAGGTCAACGTGCTCTTGTCGCTCGACGAGCAAAGCTATGCCCCCGGCGAAGGGGCGATGGGCGACGACCACCCGATCGCTTGGTACCACGAGTTCGACGGAGGGCGCTCGTTCTACACCGGCCTCGGGCATACCACCGAAAGCTACGCAGAAGCCGCCTTTTTGGAGCATGTCGCGGGCGGCATCGAGTGGGCCAGCGGCGCCCGCCAGTAAGGCTTCAAGCCCAAATTAGATTGTCGACCTACGCTCGGCTCCGCGCCATGGGAGCGGGTCCCCCCAACTGGATGGAATGGTCCCTATGTGATAGGTATTGCGATGTGGGAACATTGTTTTGGTGCAAACTGCGCCAACCTGATGGGGAACATGAAGACACATCCAAACGGCTATACTGGGACGAATGGATGCTTGGCAGATTTCATTTCGGACAAGCGAGCCTGCTACAACGTGTGCGAAAGGGGCTGGTCGTGCCAGCCCCACTGCTTCTCTCGCTTGTCGCAAGCTGCGGTGACACAGAGCGAAACTCAGCCGGGGAGACTACCAGCTCCGTAGGGACGACAGGTGAAACAACGTCAGTTGGCGGAGGAGTCGCAGGAGCATCGTCGAATACTGGGGGGGGCGGGGCTGAAATCGAGTGCGCCTTCGGGTACTCGCCCTACGGTTGGATTGGTGTTCCCGTGATCGACGACGGGCGCTGTGTCGACTCCACTCAGCCCGAAGTCATTGACTTGTGTCTCGGTACGGAGGAGCTCGGATGGTGGCGGTACCATTGCTATCGTCGGATCTCGGATGGCCGTGAGTATTGGTTGAATCTCGACCTCGAGAATCATCCGGACCCAGCGAAGTGGGAGCTCTGCGAGCTCGAGGACATGCTGCTGGGTACCGAGAACGATCCGCGCCCTCCGCCTCCATGCTTCGCCGAACACTGTGGGGACGAGCGCCTGTACGGCCAAGTCACTCAACCGCGGATCTTCTCTACATGCAACGAGGAGCAGACCAAATCCATGTTCGGTTGCGGCCAGCAGGGCAGCGTGTGGGATGAAGAGTGCTGTCATCGACAACCTTGCAGTACCGACGACGACTGTGCCGACAATGAAGAATGTACCAGCCTGATTCCCGATTTCTGGTACTGTTGGATCTCACCGCTGCGTCGTCCGGAGTGGAAGTTCGATCGCGATGTTTGCGCCTGTGGTGGCTCGAGGGGCGGCGTTCCCGAGCTTCACTGTGTGCCTGTAGACTGAAACCTTGCTGGGCGACTACACGCCCTTCGTGCAGGGTCACGTTGCATTGAACCCGCCCACCGAAAGCTACGCAGAAGCCGCCTTCCGCCCGAAGTCACCACTCTGCGAGCAGGCGTGGCGTGCTCCAATCCAGTACCTGAAGCCAGGTCCTGCCCCCCACGACGACCCAGGGCCGGCCGGTGATCAAACAGACATCGAGCTGGGGCTCTGGGTGAGCGGTGAGGGTTTCTCCCATTCGGAGCTGAGCGCGTTGTATCCCGCCCGAAAAGATGGTGATCGTGGGTCGATACTTCCTTGCTGACTTTGTCATGCTGAGCACGGCGATTCGGTCGCCCTCGCTGGCCACGTCGATCACCGCACCGGGAACCTGCGCGGTAGAGACCGGCTCTTCGCCCCCATGGAGCTCCCAGAGGTTCAGGTTACCCGCGGCATCACTGGACCAGTAGCGACCCCCGGCATGGTCGGCAAAAATCAGCTTCGCGCTGCGTACGAGCTTCGGCAGCTGGATGGGGCGCGCCTCATCACCCCATCGGAGCAACCCCTTAGGCGTCGAATACAAAGGTTTGCCATCAGCCAATACCGTGAATAGGCGCGGCTCGGATGCCGCGAGCTTCTGCTCCCGCTGGCTGAACGTTTCGCCATTGGCCTCGAGCTCGTACCGGTGCACGCTCCCCTCGCCGAGCCTGCGCACCCAAAAGGTGTCGGATTGCTCGAAGTCGGGCCAAACCAAGAGCGGGCGAGGCGTCGAAATGGCCGGGGCTTTCTGGCCTTCTTTTTGGCCTGCTCGCAACGTGAGCACCTGACCTTTCGCGACGACGAGGGCCCGTGCGTCCCCAAAGGCCACCACATTCAATGGCTCGGGCAGCTCTATCCGCCCCGTTTGGATAGCCGCGGCACTGCCTCGAATCTGCGGCGGAGGGATGGTTTGGCTGGCTTCGAAGGTCTCGAGCGAGGCTTGTGTGATGCGGAAGAACACGCGTCCGCTGCACGCCACCAGCTGAGGAGGCAGCTTGGGCATACGGACTGGCTCGAACACTTCGGAGCCAGGGGGCCGTGGAGCAGGCGCTGCACTGCTAGGGGCAGCACTTGGGCTCGTGCTCACTACCTGGCTTTCCGGCTTGGAACAGCCTCGGGAGCAGCCGCAGCAAACGAGCGCGGCACAGACGAGGTGAGCGATCCACCGAATCATCTTTGCGCCGGACCCTACCCGCAAGACAGGCCGACCGTCAAAGAAAGATCACGGTCGAAGCTACTTGGGGGGCGACTCGTGAAGCTCGATGGGGTTGCCATCGGGATCTTCGATTTGAATCTGCTTAACCCCGGGACCTACCTCCATGTCGTTTCGAAATCGGACTCCCGCGGCCTCCAAGGCAGTCACGCTGCTAGCGATGCTGTCGACGTAGAGCACGACGCGGTTCCAGCCCCCTGGTTCTTGTCGTCTGCCGTCGGGCATGGGCCGGGAACCAGAGCTACTCGGTCCACTCAACAGCAAGTAGAGGTCGCCGCGCGAAATGGTCGCAAAAATATTGCCGGCTCGTTGGGTCAGCTGAAAACCGAGATGCTGGGTGTAAAACGTGACGGCACGCTCGATGTCGTGCACGTGATAGCGAACCACCGCCGCGTTGACTCCGGGTAAGAAGGGTGACGACGGTACAGCGCCTGGTTGTGTCATTGACTCGACCTCCGTTCGGCAATCTACGCCCGACCTGAACGGGCGTCATGGACATTTCACTCGTCCACGGGACACGAGCTTGGTGCGAAGCTACAAGCTCCCCGGAGCCGAGCGCTTGACCGTGGCGTTCTGCACCCGTTGCGGCGGAGCTGCGCCACAGCGCTCGGCGAAACGGCGAAGTGTTGCGCACCGGGTGGGTGATTCGGAGCCGAGTAGTCTGGGCATCGTGCTCGGCCCCCACGGGGGTCCGATAGTGCCGGCTTCCCTTGTGTAGTGGCGCCCCTTCTTCGGGCTTCAAGCATCCATGGCAGGATAAAATCGTGCCAGCTACGAATCTTGTTGACGGGATCCGTGAC
>CBFGRJ010000151.1:0-15784 GCA_965651135.1 uncultured Myxococcales bacterium | reverse complement strand
ACCCAAGAGGTCGCTACCCCGGCGAGCCATTGAGCACCGCTACCACTCGGCAGGCCGCCTCAACGCCTGGGTCAGCTCCGGAGCCGGCCTGGGTTGTCCCAATAGGAAGCCTTGCACCGAGCTGCAGCCCTGGCGCGACAGAAACTCCATTTGCGCTCGGGTTTCGACGCCCTCGGCCACCGTTTCGAGGCCGAGCGCCTTGCCCAACGCGATCACGGCGGTCGCAATGGCGGCGTCGCTGGCATCGCGCTCGATGTCTTTGACGAACGAACGATCGATCTTCAACACATGAAGCGGGAAGTGCTTCAAGTACTGAAGCGACGAGTACCCCGTGCCAAAGTCGTCGATCGCGATGCGCACACCCAATTCTGCAAGTTCTTCCAAGGTGCGCTTGGCAGCATCGGTATCTTTGACCAAAACACCTTCGGTGATTTCGAGCTCGAGTCGGTGACCCTCGATGCCCCAGTCTTGCAATGCCTTTTTTACGGTGGGCAGCAGGCTATCGTCTTCGAACTGCCGGGGCGACACGTTCACGGCCAGCCGAAGGTCTTCGTAGCCGGCATCCGTCCAACGCCGAAGCTCGGAGCAGCCTGCCTGAAATAGCCATTCACCCACATCGATGATGAGGCCGGTGTCTTCGAGAATGGGGATGAAATCGAGCGGTGGTATCAGCTGCCCATCCGGGTGCTGCCAGCGGATCAGGGCCTCCACCGCCACGGCCCGCCGGTCGCCGCTCACGCTGTATTGCGGCTGATAGTGCAAAATGAACTCCTGGCGCTCGATGGCTTGACCGAGCTCCGACTCTACCTGCATGCGACGCACGGCCCGATCGTGCAGCTCCTCGCTGAAGAACTGGTAGTTGTTGCGCCCGTGGTCTTTGGCCCGGTACATCGCCGAGTCGGCATACTTGAGCAGCATTTCTTCGGTCTCGGCGTTGTCGGGAGCAACCGCGATACCGATGCTGGGCGAAGTGAAGATCTCGCGATCGTCGACCCTAACGGGCGTAGCGAACGAGTTGAGAACGCGCTGAGCCATTCGCGACACCTCCTCGTCACTGCTGACATCGCTGATCAACACGGCGAACTCGTCACCTCCGAGACGCCCCACCACGTCCACGTCTCGAACACTTCCCACGAGGCGCGACGCAACCTCCTTGAGCAGCAAGTCACCGCCGTCGTGTCCGAGCGAATCGTTGACTGACTTGAAACGATCGAGGTCGAGCAATAGCAATGCCGTGCGCGTTCCGCGCGCCGTCCCGCGCGTCAAAGCTTGCCTCAGCTCCAGTCTGAAGAGCGTGCGGTTGGCAAGGCCCGTCAATTGGTCGTAGTGCGCCAGCACCTCCAAGCGACTCTCGATCTGCTTGCGTTCGATGGCGTAACGCAGTGCCCTGAGCAGCTTTTTTCCGTCGAGCTCCTGTTTGACCAGGTAGTCTTGTGCGCCCCGCTGCACGGCCCGAAGCGAAACGGTGTCACCCTCCATCGAGCTCAACACGACCAGCGGAGTGCGTGAGGCGGCAGCGTGCAGGCGCTCTACGGTCGCCACCCCCTCGGAATCCGGAAGATTCAAGTCGGCCAACACCGCAGCGTACTTCTGATTCTCGAGCAGCGTGAGGGCTCGCCCCAGCTTGTCTACGTGCACCACCCGAAACTCGCCGGGGGATTCGGCATGCACCAGATCCATCACGCGATTGGCAATGGACTCGCTATCTTCGAGCAGTAGCACCGGCAGGCCCACCCGCGAAGGCGCGGGAATGGTTTCGCGGACACGCTCCACTCGCCGCTGGCTGAATTGGTCGATGGCTTCTCGTAGCAGCTCGGCCAGCTCGGCGTTGGACCACGGCTTGTAGATGACCAGCTGCCTGCCGCCCACGCTGTCGTGCTCGGGCACGAAATTGCGGTCACCGGTCACGATCACGTAGGTAGATTCCGGGTGGACGTCCCTGAGTCGCTGGACCAAATCGATGCCAGCGATACCCGGCATGCATTGATCGGTGGCAACCACGGCGTAGGCATACTGCTCGGCCAGTGCCAGGGCCTCGTCGCCGCTGGCGGCTACGTCCACGATGAACCCCTGCCGGCGCATGGCGCGAGCGAAGCCCCTACGCGTGCTGATGTCGTCATCTACGAACAACACCCGGTCCGCACGTACGAAGGAACGCGGACTGGTGGATCTCAGGCCCATCGTAGATATCGACTCCACTTCACCCCCAGCAAGCGGCCCTACTGCGAGCTACTAAAGCCCCACCATGCAATGGCGGGAGTGTTCGACTATTTTGCCTGCCAACCGCCGCCAGCGGCACGCCGACTCGCGGAGGCTACGAGCCCACGTGGGTCATGGGCTTAGATCGGCACACAGCGGTGGCGGGCCGCCGCCCAAGGGACGAAGATTGGCGACACTTTGCTCGAGCTCGGCTCGAGTCGCCGGGTTTGCCCAGGTCTGCGCAAACACCAAGGCCCCTGTTGCATGACAGGCTGGCACGATCACCAAGCGCGCGAATACCGGTGTGTTGCCCACGCGCCAGGTGCGTTGAAAGCCAGCTCCCAACGGTGTGGATACCGCACCATCGTCGATCAGTCGAAGTTGTTCCCTTTTGGCAGCGATAGCCTCCAAGAAACTCTCCCGAAACTCGGAGAACAGCTGTTCGTTGGTGTGCGGGGTGACCACCCAGTCCGACACCAAGAGCATCAGCGTACCGGCACCGCCCGCTTCGTCGAGCTGGATGCCATCGTCCAAGCTGACGCGAAACCCTCGCGGAATGGGCAGCGATAGGCCAAGGTAGGGAGCGATCACGTTGGGCCCGACGATGGCCGGTGGCACTCTAGGTGACGCGGCGACAATCGGAGGCAGAGCGATCGGACCGAAAGGCGGCACACTCGGCTCTGGGGGCGCGGGTAGCGCGACGAGCCGTTCGAGCACGGCGCCTGCTGCTGCGCTGGCAAGCCCACGTGTCACCGCAACGTGCAGGCCTCGTCTCAACACGGCGGTGGCGCCCGAAGCAGGCCCAAGATCGCGGGCCCAACAAGCCGCTGTCGCCCCGATGGCTCGTTCGAACTCGATAGCGTCGTGCTCGCTGTCCCAGGTGGTTGCCCAGAGCAGCAGCCCGGCGCTGCCGCGCGCCCCAATGGCGAAGGCATCACCGCCCCAACCACTCGCCGCCTGCTCGGAGGTGCGGGTGTCGTTGCAAGCCTTGAGCAATGTTTTGACCTGAAGCTCCCCCATCCTACCGCTCGCCACGAGCTGGAACTCGGGTGGCAAACGCGGCATGTGCACCGGCACCGCACGTTCTCCAGCAAGATACTTCTCCGGATGCAGCACTTGCTCGGTGGTGGTCGGAGGGTGCTGGTAGGCTCGGTTGACCAGCGGGTAGCCTCCAGCGCGGTACAAGCTACCCATGAAGCCGGCCCCCGCAAGATATGGGAACACCAGCCGCTCGCGCACCGAAGCCGGTGCGCGATTCAGCGCCGCTGAGCCATGCGCCATGCTCCGGTACTGCTCCGCCTGGTCCTCGGCGATGGCGCGCTGCACCCGCACGATGGTTCGGGCAAGCGGCGCGTGCTGCTCGTAAGACGCGTAAGCCAGCATCACCAGCATGGCATCACCTTCCAGCATAGCGAGCGCCGCCAAGCGCTCGTCCTCGTGTTGCATGCGCGCGACGTCGGGGATCGGAAAATGCTGATGCTGCAATGAGTGCCCCACCTCGTGCGCCACCACCCACGAGGGCTTGAGCGCTGCCTCGGGGTCTTCGTCTGCGTCCGCGCGCACGTGCACCGTGAAGGTCCGTTCGTCGAAAAACGCGACGACCTCGTCGCGCTGGACGTTGGACAGCGATTCGACCCCCTGCCCCCTGACGCCGGCAAACCCGAACGCATGCTGAAACGCAGGATGATCGGCCGAGGTGGGGGTCACGTCGCCGTGCACCTGCTCATCGACTACCTTGGCGAAGGCCTCGGGCTCGTGGAAGACGAGCCGCGTGGGTCGGCGCTGCGGCAGCTGACGCAGCCAAGCAATCCGTTCGAGCACCGCGCTCGAGTCCTTGCGCAGCGCATCGAAAGGCGAAGGACCGCGCGCTGGCGGCCGCCCGCACCCGAGCCCCACCCCGCAGACAACCATGAGCCACACCCAGAGCGGCACGACGTTTGGACTGAGCCTAGGCATGGGCTGGAATCCCCCGGAATTTAGCACACCTGCTTCAGATTTCAGGACCCAGCAAGCGCTGAACCCCGTCCGATCCGGTAACGAACAGCTGCAAGGCGATGCGATCGCGCGGGCCTTGGTAGTACGAGACCTTGAGCCGATGCGGTCCCGCGGCGAGCGGAATCGTGGCTTCTTTGATGGCTGGTGGATGCTGCCCGTCGTTGTCGATGATGAGGTGACCGTCGATGAAGAGCAGCGCTCCATCGTCCGAGATCAGGCGAAACTCGTAGTAGTCGGCGGCCCTGACCTGGAATGTCCCGCGGTAGTCGATGGCGAACCATTCGGTCCGGGTGGTGACGCCCGGAAAACCCGCGGTGAAGCTGCGCGGAGGCACATTCAGCTCATCGGTGTAAAACGTCACCACCGGAGCGCACGAACGCACGTCGCGCAGGCTCTTGGTACTGCTCGAGATGAAGCAGACCTCGGCGCGAAACGCGCCGCTGGGACCACCGAACGCGAAGCGGCGTTGAACCAAGCCCTTACCCCGACCCCAGCCAGCGCCTCGCCCGCCAGGCCCTCCTTTGGCGCCAAGCCCGGACCCCTTATACGCAGAGAGCGCCGACTGTTGTGGCGCCACTCGAGTCGCCGTCGCCGTGCGCCGCTCTGATGGCTCCACCTGCGTGCGCGTGCCGGCAGTCATCGGCGCATGACTGCTGGCCTGCGTGACCAAATCGACGGCGGCCGAATCTGTCTCGCGCGGTCGTTCGCTGACCTGTTCGCTCAGCTCGGGGATGTCGTTCTCCGACTTGGCCAGCGCGACCTTCGGCGCCGGTTCGACGGTCACCGAAGGCTGTTCGGGTGAGCGGCGCTCGGGTCCATCCGGTAGCGGCTCCGGCGAGCCCCCACCCGGAGCCGGTCCGAGATCAGGCTTGGGCATCTCGACCTCGATGGGCAGCAAGAGTGCCGACTGAGTCGAGAAGGCGACCGGGGTAGACCGCGCTCGCGCCTCTCGTTCACAACTTCCGAGCAGCGTGGCGGAGCCATGCAGCACCACGGCACCGAGCAAGCACGAGGCAGTTCGCCGTGCGTCGGACAGGTTCGGCACGTGGCTCTTATACAGCGAACCGGGGTCAAGAGCCCGGCCGAGACTCGATGGAGGAGTGTCCCAATATGCGAGGGGCGAGAACCCGAGCGTTGCCGCGGCCGCCGTTGTGTGGAACGCTGCCGCCGTGGCGATGAAGCGTGGGTGCGTGTGTCTGCTGTTCGGGCTGGCGCCTGCGCTGGCTTTCGGCCAGGCACCTCCCGCCACGGCACCGGCAGAACCGTTGCCGCCGCCGCCACAGGCCCCGCCCGCTCCGGTGGCACCAGTGCCGGGAGCCGTACAACCCGCACCAAGCCAGTCGACGCCTCCTCCCCCAGCCCCCGCACCTGCCCAACCCGCACCTCAGCCGGCTCCTCCGCCCCCAGCTCCCGCTGCTGCGCAACCCGTATCTCAGCAGCCAGCGCCCTCTACCGTACCGCCGGCAGAAACTCGCGTGTCGCCCTACAGCATGGACGCTGCAGAGCCCTACTACTACGGGGGCGACGATGCCGACTTCGAGCCCCCTCCGCAACCCATACGCACTCCGTTTTTCGATCTGCAGTTCGGCGGCGTGATCTTGGGGGATCGGTTCTCATCGCTCAGTACGGCTTGGGTTCAGGCCGGTTTGTATGCAGGTGGTCGCGTGCACCTCTCGGCGCGCCTGGGCTCGGCTAATGGAGGGGCCCAGACATCCAACGGTGATACACCGCCAGCCGGCTATATCCGTGACTCGGAGAGTATCGGCGACGCGCCCGACCTATTCGGTAGCGCAAGCATCGGCTACGTCTTGACGAAGAGCGGGTCGTTCATCTTGGCGCCGAGCCTCACGGCGCTGGTGCCGGACAAGACCGAGTTCGGATACGGCGTCGGAGCCATGGTTCCGTTCGTGTGGGTCACCGATATCGGCCTTCGCATCGGTTTCGAGGTATCGATGCTGGTCGCTCTGGGTGGCGAAGCCCGATATCGCTGTATCGCCAGCTCGCTCGATGGCCCCTGCGAAACGGGAGAGGTGCGCGCCTTCGATCGGCAGCGCTCCTCCGGATTCACGGCGAGTTTCACCTTCGGCTATGGCGTCGACTAGGTCAGTCCGACTTTTTCGCCAACTCCGGCACCACACGCGCGACGCGTTTGTGCACCAGCTCTTTGACGAGCCGCCACAAGTTCTCTTCGTCGTCGACCTCACCCAATAGACCGAGCGGGATTTGGAACCCACCCATATCGGCGCGGCCTCCACCGTAGGGGCGACCCTCGGCGTCCGCCCCAAAGGCATTTTGCATGAAGCTCGCCGGGTCGACGCTGGCGCGGCTGGTCCTGAGCGAGCCATCGATGCGATCTTCTACGATGCCGTAAACCAATACCGTGTCGATGTCCTCGCGCCGCATGATGAAGTCAGCGGCCATCGGAATCGCGTCACGGTTGAGAGCCGAGACTCTGCCTACTCCCGCAATGGCAAAATCTCGGATCACCTCCAAATCTCGAAGCGCCCTGCCTACGGCTTCCATCGCTTCGGCGGTGATGCTGCGGCGACCAATGCGGCTGAGCTTCTCCGCGTCGCAGAATGGCTTCAGGTACGCAGCGGCGCGGAAATCGATCGGCGTCGCGAAGGCAAAGTCATCGGTGTCCGTCTGGATGCCGAAGAACATGGCGGTGGCCACCGCTGTGTCGTCGTTGCCTTCGGCTCCCAGCGGAGTCACGCCGTGCTCGGCGTACTCCGTATAGATAGTGCTGGTCGCTCCCACATCGTGCCGGATATCCACGAACGGCGCTTTGGGAAGCGTGGCCGGCCGGTGGTGATCCACCACGGTCAAGAGCTGCAAGTGCTCGGGAAGCTGGATCGAAGCTTCTGCAGTGCTCGCATCGACTAGGGAAAGGTAGCCGAATTGCTCCAGTTCCTCCGATTTTTTGATGCGTATCATTGGCACGTTCAGCAGCTTGACCAGCGCGCGGTTCTCGGACCGCGAGATGGGCAATACGTGCGCAATGCTGGCGTGCACACCGAGTCGCTCGCAAATTCTCTTGTGAGCCAGTGCGCTTCCTATCGCATCCGGATCGGGATGGCCGCCGAGGAGAATGACGAGCGGTTTGTCGGTGGCAGGCCTGAGTACCTGCTCCAAGAGCTGAGCTTTTTTTCCGTTGTTACCGTTGGTACCCATGAAGGCTCCGGGGGACGGCCGCGCTGGCGGCCTAGCTTGCATCATCAAGCGGCCAGCTTGGGGGGCTTTATCACTCCATGATGACGAGGGAAGAGCAGAATCCAAACGTGGCTCGCTGACCAGCAGCAATGATTTTCCAATTAGTTCAATAATTTACGATGGCCGCTCGGCGGGTTCGATTTGGCCAGCCGGCTAGGCTCATTCCCGAGGGTGGGTGCTTGCGTCGGCCGCCGCGAGCTTCAAGCGAATTGCCGGAAGACTAGCGCGATTGGCCAGGCGCTGGTAGTAGACACACCCAGCAGGTTCAACCAGCTATTCAACTGAAAACATACGTCAAATTCGATAGTTAAGGAGCGCTTCGGCCGATCAACCCGAAAACCAGCTTGACGCGGCCGCCCGAGCGGCGCAGCCTACCGTCAAACGGAATGGCGGTTCAGGTCTCACAACCTTCTCTCTCACCTTCGGCCCGTGCACTAGTGGGCAGCGCTGTCGAAGGGCTCGTGTCCGTCATTCTTAGCCTCGTACTCGTGCTCGGGCTTATTCGCCTGGGTGCGAAGGCCGCCTGAGTCATCGACTCGTTGAATCTGGCCCTCGCACCCAAGCTGGTGCGGGGGTTTTCTCGTTTGAATTTCTTTGAACCTTTCTTAGCACGTTCGATCCGCCGCAACACCTGAAGGAGCATACCCGTGGCCGCACCGATGAATGAAGTCACCAATCGCAAGGTCGCCGATCTGACCGTTTCACCCAGAACTCTATCTGGCGCACAGCTGATCTGGGAAGCCTTGGTGCGTGAGGGCGTCGAGGTGGTCTTCGGCTACCCGGGTGGGGCAATCATGCCGGCCTACGATGCGATGATTCAGTATCCCATCCGCCACGTGTTGGTACGCCACGAGCAGGGCGCGGCGCACATGGCAGAAGGTTATGCGCGAGCCAGCGGCGAGGTAGGCGTAGCCGTAGCCACGTCTGGACCCGGTGCCACGAATCTGGTGACCGGCATCGCGAACGCGATGATGGACTCGATCCCGATCGTTTGCATTACCGGGCAGGTCTCCTCCGCCATGATCGGCAGCGACGCGTTCCAGGAAGTCGACATCACCGGTGTCACCCTACCCATCACGAAGCACAACCTGCTGGTCACACAGCCCGAAGAGATCGCGCCCGCCATCAGGCAGGCTTTCTATATTGCGCGCTCGGGGCGACCCGGCCCGGTCGTGGTGGATATCACCAAAGATGCCCAGCAAAAAACCTGCGACTATGTACCCGACAACGACCCGGTGCGCCTACCTGGCTACCGCCCGGAGTATCACGTGGCAGCCAGAGAGATCGAGCAAGCCGCGGAGATGATTGCCGCAGCAAAGCGGCCGATCATTTTCTGCGGTCACGGTGTCATCAAATCGTCCAGCACCGAGCAACTGCTCGATCTGGTGGGTCGCACCAACATTCCGGTAGCCGCGACACTGCTGGGGCTCGGAGGCTTTCCCGCGAGCCATCCACGAGCCTTGGGCATGATGGGAATGCACGGCGAAGCTTGGGTAAATCAGGCGATACAAGAAGCCGACCTGATCATTGCCATCGGCATGCGCTTCGATGACCGCGTGACCGGCAACCTGAAGACGTATGCGCCTCAGGCCAAGAAGATTCACATCGAGCTCGACCCAGCCGAGGTAAACAAGAACGTGAAAGTCGACCTGCCACTGGTCGGCAACGCGCGCGAGATCTTGGGGCAGCTCATACCGCGGGTGAAGGCGCCGGACGTCAAGGACTGGATTGCCCACATCGAAGATTTGAAGGGCGAAAGCGCCGTACTCGAGATCCAACACATGCCGGACAACGGCCGCCTGTTCGCGGCGCACGTCATGCACGATTTGTGGCGCCTGACCGAGGGTAAATCGCTAATCGTGACCGATGTAGGGCAGCATCAAATGTGGGAAGCCCAATACTACAAGCACGATCATCCAAAGAAGCTCATCACGTCCGGTGGGCTGGGAACCATGGGGTTTGCACTGCCCGCTGCCATCGGCGCCAAGTTCGCTTGCCCCGATGACGACGTATGGGTCGTGGTGGGCGACGGCGGGTTTCAGATGACGGCTTGCGAGCTGGCCACCGCGGCGCAAGAAGGCATCAAAGTCAACATAGCGATCATCAACAATGGCTACTTGGGCATGGTGCGCCAGTGGCAGCAATTCTTCTTCGGCGGACGCTACGTGGCTACACCCATGAAAAGCCCCGATTTCGTCAAGCTGGCCGAGGCGCACGGCTTGAAAGGACTGCGTGTGACGGAGCGCGCGGGCGTCGAAGCAGCCGTCAAGGCGGCGCGAGACTCCGAAGAAACGTGCATCATCGATTTCCGCGTCGAGCAGGAAGATAGCGTGTACCCCATGGTTCCCGCCGGCGCTGACCTGCACGCCATGATCCGTCGGCCCGGCCATGCCAGCGTAGAGCCTGAGCCCTCCGAGGCTTCAACCAATCACAATCCGATTTTCGAGACCGGGAAGGACGAATGACCGTGACCATCGAAGACTCGCAAAAGCTGCGCACCTTCGTCGCCTACGTCGAAGACAAGCCGGGCGTGCTCAATCGCATCGCCTCGCTGTTTCGGCGCCGTGAGTACAACATCGTGTCGCTCAACGTGGGGCGCACCCACGAAGACGGCGTCAGCCGCATGACATTCCAGGTAGCTGCAGACGCGGACACGAGCCGCCGCATCGAAGCGAACCTTTACAAGCTGGTCAATGTCCTGAGCGTCGAGGACATCACCGACAAGCAGGCGGTCATCCGCGACTTGGCGCTGATCAAAGTCCGCGTGGGCCCCGAGCGCCGCACCGAGGTGTTGCAGCTGTGCCAAGTGTTTCGAGCCCGCGCGGTAGACGTCGCGCCCGATACACTGACCGTGGAGATCACCGGGCAGCAGGGCAAAATCACGGGACTCGTGGCTGCACTCGAGCCGTTTGGAATCCTGGAAATGGTTCAGTCGGGAACCGTAGCCATCACGCGAGGCGAAGAAGGAGACGCCGCGCGTTCAGCAAAGCAATCGAATGTGCGCGGCATCAGCGCCGCTTGAACAATTCTTGAACAATTGGAGCCCATCATGCCTCAACAAGACTCGCACAGCATTCGGCCCCCGGCAGACTACGTTCGCGTGTTCGACACGACTCTTCGTGACGGCGAACAATCTCCAGGCGCAACGCTTACCTCCGAGGAAAAGCTCGAGGTGGCGCGCGGTCTTTCGCGGCTCGGTGTCGACGTCATCGAGGCAGGGTTTCCGTCGGCTTCTCCCGACGACCTGGCTGCCGTTCAAACCATCGCGCGCGAAGTGGGCGCCGCCCTGCTCGAAGGGCGGCCGGCGAGCGAGCCCCCCATCATCTGCGGGCTGGCTCGCGCCACCGAAAAGGACATCGAGACCGCATTCGAGGGCGTGCGTCTGGCCAAGCATCCCCGCATTCACACCTTTTTGGCAACCTCGCCCATTCATCGGGAGCACAAGCTCCGTATGACCCAGAGCGAAGTAGTCGAACGCGCTCAGCAGATGGTGCGCTACGCCAAGAGCTTGTGCGAAGACGTCGAGTTCAGCCCCGAAGACGCAGGCCGCACCGAGCCTGAGTTCTTGTACGAGGTCATCGATGCAGCCATCGAAGCCGGCGCCACCACCATCAACATTCCAGATACGGTGGGCTACCGGCTGCCCCACGAGTTCGGCGAGCTCATTGCCGGCATCGTCGCCAACGTCAAGCGCGTCGGCGACATCGTGCTCAGCGTGCACTGTCACAACGACCTGGGTCTGGCCACCGCCAACACGCTGGCCGGCGTTCGTGCGGGCGCCCGCCAGGTAGAAGTCACCGTCAACGGAATCGGCGAGCGCGCTGGCAATACCAGCCTGGAAGAAGTGGTGATGGCATTGCACACGCATCGCGCGTCCTTCGGGCTGCAGACAGGCATCGATACGACCCAGCTCACTCGTGCCAGCAAGCTCGTGGCATCGCGCACCGGCATGGTCGTGCAGCCCAACAAGGCCATCGTCGGAGCCAACGCGTTCGCGCATGAGGCCGGCATCCATCAAGACGGCATGCTCAAGCACGAAGAAACCTACGAGATCATGCGCCCCGAAACGGTCGGGGCCAGCAAGAGTCTGCTCGTCTTGGGCAAACACTCCGGCCGTCACGCCTTCGCGGTCCGCCTGAAGGAGCTCGGCCGCACCCTGAATGGAGAAGCCCTCGATCGGGCATTCCAGCGCTTCAAGGTATTGGCCGACAAGAAAAAGCGCATCACCGACGCGGATCTGGAGGCCCTGGCAACGTCGGAGGTAGGTGCAGGGCCCGAGCTCTTCGCGCTCGAAGCCATTCAGGTCACTGCGGGCATGGGTATGCCGACGGCAACCGTCAAACTAAGGTGTCCGGACGGAGAATGCCGCGTCGCCGCCGCCATCGGCACCGGCCCCATCGATGCCACGTTCCGCGCCATCGATACGCTGGTCGAGGCCCCGGCGGAACTGCAAGAGTACTCGATCAACGCCGTGACCGAGGGCATCGACGCCTTGGGCGAAGCAGCGGTCCGCGTGCTCTGCAAGACCGAAGGCACACGCATCAAAGCCCAATTCAGCGGCGCTCATCTGCCCATCTTCCACGGCCAAGCGGCAGATACCGACATCATCGTCGCGAGCGCGAAGGCCTACCTATCGGCGCTCAACCGGCTCTTGTCCACGCTGGGCCTCGTCAAACCAGCACAGGCGCCGCAGTCCGGAACGGGCGTTGCTGCCGACGCTGACAGCGCCGGACGGCAGACGGGCTCATGAGCACCCTGAACTCGGCAAACGATCGCGTCGTCGTTTACGATACCACGCTGCGCGACGGCACTCAGCGCGAAGGGGTATCGTACACGCTGCGCGACAAGCTCCGCATCGCGCGACGCTTGGATGCGTTCGGAATCGACTTCATCGAAGGCGGCTGGCCGTTTTCGAATCCGAAGGACTCCGAATTCTTCCAGCGAGCCAAAGACATGGACTGGAAGCATGCGTGCATTACTGCTTTCGGTTCGACACGCAGGGCCCAGTTCGCTCCCGAAGACGACCCCAACTTGCGCGCGCTGGTCGCTACCGGCGCGCCGGCGTGCACGATCTTCGGTAAAAGCTGGACCTTGCACGTCAGCGACGTGCTGCGAGTCAGTCTCGACGAAAACCTCCAGCTCATCGAAGAAAGCGTCGCCTTCCTCAAGCAATCCGGCCGCCGCGTGATCTACGATGCCGAGCATTTCTTCGACGGTTACGCGGCAGACGCCAGCTACGCGCTCGAAACGCTGAAAGCCGCGATCCGCGGCGGCGCCGAAGTCGTCACCCTATGTGAAACAAACGGTGGACAGCTACCTTGGCGAGTCGCGGAGGTGACCGAGCACGTCCTTCGCACCCTCCAACATCCGGTGGGCATCCACGCTCACGACGACACCGGCTGCGGCGTCGCCAACAGCTTGGCTGCGATTCGGGCTGGTGCCAGGCACGTGCAAGGCACCATCAACGGGTATGGCGAACGCTGCGGCAATGCCAACCTGAGCGCGATCATCCCGAATCTCGAGCTCAAGCTCGGCCTCCAAACCACCGCGCGCCCTCGCCTCCACGAGATCACGGAGCTTTCGTTGTTCGTCTCCGAAGTGGCGAACTTGGTTCCCAACGACCACCAGGCCTACGTGGGCAGAGCCGCCTTCGCTCACAAGGGCGGCGTGCACGTCGCGGCCATGCGGCGCCACCCCGATTCGTACCAGCATATCGATCCAAAACTGGTCGGCAACGAAATGCGCGTGGTCGTGAGCGAGCTCTCCGGCCGTGGCAACGTGCTGAGCAAGGCCGAAGAGCTGGGAGTACTAGTGCATGCCGGCCGAGAGCAAGAAGCCCTCAACGACATCAAAGAGGCCGAAGCGCGCGGCGTCTGCTTCGAGGGCGCCGAAGCGTCCGTCTCGCTCCTGCTGCGGCGGAAGGCGCCGGACTACAAGGCGCCCTTCGAGCTCCTCGACTACCAGACCATGGTCGGAAAGCGCCTTGGCACGGACACTTTTGCCGAAGCCACCGTCAAGCTCAGCATCGACGGCGCCGTGGTTCATACTGCCGCTGACGGCAACGGGCCCGTGGCGGCTCTGGCAGCAGCCCTCCGGAAAGCGCTGATTCCGTTCTATCCAGAAGTAGAAGGGATTCACCTCGAAGACTACAAGGTTCGCATCCTGGACGGCGCAGCCGGAACCGAAGCCATCACACGCGTCTTGATCGATAGCGGCAACGGCGCACAGAGTTGGAGCACGGTCGGTGCCTCCAGCAACATCATCGAAGCGTCGATGCATGCGCTTCTCGATTCCATCGAATACGGTTTGAGCGCGGCCAAAACCGCGCGGCGCGACAGCGCCTTCCCCCCGAGCACTTCGTCATTGTCCGAACCTGCCGAAAGTTCACGCCCCAGCACGGCGCAGCCCAAAGCCGGTTCGTTGGAGGCATCATGAAAGCAACCATCGTCACCCTCCCGGGTGATGGTATCGGGCCCGAAATCGTCGCCCAAGCCAAGCGCGTTCTCGAAACCATAGCCAACAAGCACGGTCACACGTTTTCCTTCGAAGAACACCTGATGGGCGGCATCGCCATCGATGAAACAGGAGACCCTCTGCCGCCACGAACCCTAAAAGCTTGCCAGCAGGCGGACGCCGTCTTGCTGGGCGCGGTGGGCGGTCCCAAGTGGGACGATCCCAAGGCGAAAACCCGACCAGAAAAAGGCCTGCTCGCCATACGCAAAGGCCTCGGGCTGTTTGCCAACCTGAGACCGGTCAAGAGTTACGACGACTTGCTGGACGCCTCTCCGCTGAAGCGAGATCGCATACAAGGAGTCGACCTCTTGGTCGTGCGCGAGCTGACCGGAGGGTTGTATTTCGGTCGCCAGTATCGCGAGGAGACCGCCCAGGGAGAAAAGGCCGTCGATACCCTAGAGTACACGGAAACCGAGATCCACCGCGTGGTCAAGCTCGCCTGCGAGCTCGCGCGAGGGCGAAGAAAACTGGTGACTTCCGTCGACAAAGCCAACGTGCTCGAATCCTCGCGGCTTTGGCGACAAGTCGCCACGCGCGTACACGCCGACTATCAAGATCTCAAGCTCGAGCACCAGCTGGTCGATTCTTGCGCCATGCGCCTGGTCACCAACCCCAAGAGCTTCGATGTCGTCGTCACGGAAAACATGTTCGGCGACATCCTGTCCGACGAAGCCGCAGTGCTGACGGGTTCACTGGGCATGCTACCCAGCGCCTCGCTCGGTCAGGGCCGCCTCGGCCTGTACGAGCCCATCCATGGCTCGGCCCCCGACATCGCCGGCCAAGGCATCGCCAATCCGCTCGCCACGATCCTCAGCGCTGCGCTCCTGCTGCGCCACAGCCTTGGGCTCGAAGCCGAAGCCAGCGAGGTAGAAGCCGCCGTCGATCGAGCTCTGAAGAGTGGCGTACGCACCAAAGACCTGGGCGGCGACGCCGATACCCAATCGATGGGCGACGCCGTGCTGGCTCAGCTGTAGTAGCGCACGTCCGCTACCGGCACACAAGACCCGCCAGCACTCTTCTATAGGGGTGCAACCGGCGGGTGCTCGAGCGGCGTGCCGCTATATTTTCTGGCAGCTAGCCAGCGCTGGGCAGCGCTGTTCCTGGCTTGGGGGACACGCTCCGCGGACCTCGCACCCGACAATGTGGAACAGGCAAGTGAATCCGCATTAGCCCCGACCCGTCGCTGTGCACTCGACACGAGGGGCACCGCGATCAAAAGCTGGATCCGGTTTCGGATTTGCGCTCGTACGGCGCAAAATCCGATTCCTGATCGACGATCCACACAGAGCGGCAGGCCCGCGCGCTGGCGTTTCATCCGGTGCAGGTAGCGCGCGCCCGGTGGAGAACTGATTTACGTTCGACTGCGCATACCGGTGCCGCCCGAGGGCCTTCACGCGCATCGGACTGGATCACCAATCAAGCGCCTGAAATCTATTCGGATCTCGCCATGCCTCAGCCGCCGGTCGCACCGCAGGAGCCTCCTCCGTTGCCGCCCGCCCCCGAACGCTACAAGATGCAATTGACCGCCAGCCAGGAATACGTCGACTTGTTGCAGCAGGCTAAGGACCGTTCGACGCGTCGCTGCGCTGAGGTGAAGCGGCCGCGAGCCACGGTGTCCGAACCGCGCTGGCGCCAGCGCCAGTCGCAACGAGACGGTGTGCAAGCCGATCCGCGCCAGCGAGTATGGGGTGGCCTGTCAGTCAAGGACAAAGGTGTGCGCGAAGCCAGAGCGAATCTTTCGTTACCTCGTGGATGGGGGCCAGCCGCTGTTAGCCATCCGGAGCTCGGAGCCCCGGCAGGGAGCATCCCTCTGCCCATCGCCCGCAACCATGTGCCGCCGCCGCGCGTAGCGAAGGTCAAGAGA
>CBFGRJ010000150.1:0-15802 GCA_965651135.1 uncultured Myxococcales bacterium | reverse complement strand
TCGAGCTGGATGTGGTGGTGTCGCTGCTGCTGTCGCCACTGCTGTTGCCGCTGCCGGTGGTCGCGGTGCTGTCAGCGTTGCTGTTCGTCGTGCTGTTCGCCGTGCCGTTCATGCTCGCGTCGTTCGTGCGCTCGGTGCTACCGCACGCCAAGGTGAGCAGCAGCAGACACGACGATCCGAGCTGTCGAATGGAGTTCATGGTTCGCCTCATCCTCGGGGAACCAAGGTGGTCACCCCAGCGAAGCTTTTCGCCGAATCCGGCGAAATGCACTTGCGTCGAGCGCGGCGAGGCGGGGTTCAATATTCCAGCTGAGCGGGTCGTCCGCGCCGATCAGCGCAGCCTGGCGGGGATCTATGGAGTGCTGGCGGCGTCGCTGGCGATGTCCGCGCTCGCGATGCGTGGGCGCGCCTGAGCCGCTCAGCAAGCTTCCAAGCTCGACCGCCTTTGGCTTTGCTGGGGAACCCGTGGACAATCCGTGATCCATCACGGGCGCAGCAGTTTTTGCGGGGATTGACGGGGCTCCATGCTAGGCACGCCTCCTGCTAGGGGTGCCCGGACTTACAGGAGAACCTTAGTGCGCGAGCTTCGTTTCCCATCCCTATCCCCATCCACATTCCACTTCTTTGTTTTCGTTCTAGTCATGTTGACCGGTGTCACCGCACGAGCACAGCCCGTGGCTCATCAGGGCGATCAAGATCAAGAGGAAGACCGGCCCTTTCGCCTTCACGACGCGTTGGGATCGCCTGACTGGCTCATCCTCAACGCCAGTCAGCGCACTCGCTACGAAGCGCTCGCGAATCAATTTCGGCCGGGGCTCGACGAGAATGATCACGCTATTGCGCTTCGGACTTTGTTGACGCTCGGAGTTCGCTTGGGACCGGTCAGCGTCGTTGGCGAGGTGCAGGACTCGAGAGCCTACCTCACGGACGAGAACAGCGGGCTCTCGACGAGTGTGGTGAACGCCCTCGAGCCGCTTCAGGCGTACGTGAATTTGCATTTCGACCGAGTCTTCGTCTCGGGGGACGGGCTGGATTTTCGTGCGGGGCGGCAAACGATGAATCTCGGTGGCCAGCGGCTAGTGGCGAGAAACCGCTTCCGAAATACCATCCAGAACTACACGGGCGTCACCACGCATTGGGCGACCAGCGGCGGTACCGAGTTGTTTCTGTTCGGCGTGCTGCCGGTCCGTGTCCGGCCGGACAACAGCGACCTTGAAGGGCTGCTCGACAATCGCATCGAGCTCGATCGCGAGAGCTTCGATCTGGCGTTTTGGGGTGCGTTTTTCAAGCAGCCGGTGGGGCTTGGGGTGGCGCTCGAGACCTATTTTTTCGGCTTGAATGAACGCGATGGGGAGGACTTTGCGACGCGCAATCGGCAGCTGTACACGCCGGGCCTGCGCGCCATCAGAGAACCCAAGGCCGGCGAGTGGGACGTCGATCTGGAGAACGTGGTGCAGTACGGCAGCCGCCGCGCGTCCACTAGTGCCGACGATACCGATGACGACGGGGTGCTCGCGCACTTTCACCACGCCGCGGCTGGATACACCTTCGGTGTGGCGTCGACGCCTCGGCTGAGCGCTGAGCTCGACTACGCCAGTGGTGACGACCCCACTACGGAGCGCTACGAACGTTTCGACGGCCTGTTCGGGCCTCGCCGTACCGACTTCGGTCCCACGGATATTTATGGGCCGCTTGGGCGCGAGAACATCATCTCCGCTGGGCTGCGGTTGGGCGCCAAGCCGCATCGGCTTTTAGATGGATTCGTGTCGTGGCGAGCGAATTGGCTGGAGGACAAGCGGGACCAGTTTGCGCGCACTGGTCTGCGCGACGTGGACGGACAGTCCGGACGGTTTGCAGGCAATCAGGTCGAGTTGCGAGCCCGTCTCTGGGTGATCCCCGACTCGCTTCGGTGGGAGCTCGGCGGCGCTGCATTCGTCCAGGGTCGGTTCATGCGCGATGCGCCGAACGCCACCGGCTACGGCAACCCGCTGTTCGTATACACCGACCTGGAGCTCACTTTGTAGACGGTGCGACCCATGGCCTCAACCTCCTCACAGCGCGCGAAACTGCGACCACTCGATGCCGAGTTTGCGCATGCGAGCTCGCAGGGTGTGGGGGTTGATGCCGAGTACTTTCGCAGCTCCGAAAGGTCCTTCGATGCGCCCGTGGCAAGCTTCGAGGGCCCGCTGAATGTGCTCGGCCATCGCCGCGTCGAGTGTCGCGATGGGTTTTGGAGCGCCGCTGCCATTGGACGTTGCCTCGGCTGGTTGCGCCGCTGGGCGCGCCGGCTGCGAGGGTGCGCGCATGGAGGTGGCCCCGAGCGCCGTGCGCAGGTCGAGGCGCTTGCCGTTGCCGAGGATGGCTGCCCGCTCGATCACTGCCGCCAGCTCGCGCACGTTGCCGGGCCAGCTGTAGCCGCGCAGCAGCTCGAGGTCCGATACAGTGGGCGTGAGTCCGGAGCCGCCCAGCCGTTTGCCGGCGCTTTCAGCGAAATGGGCGGCCAGCGCCGGCAGGTCTTGCATGCGCTCTCTGAGCGCGGGCAAGCGGATGGGAAACACGCTCAGGCGGTACCAGAGATCTTCGCGGAAGCTGCCTTCGGCCACCATGGTTTCCAAGTGCCGGTGGGTGGCGGCCACGATGCGCACGTCGACGGCGATGGTCTGGTGACCCCCGACCCGCGACAGCGTGCCGTCTTGCAAGACGCGCAGCAGGCGGACCTGCGCCGCCAGCGGCAGCTCGCCGATTTCGTCCAAGAACAGGGTGCCGCCGTCGGCTCGTTCGAACCAGCCTTTGCGTGTGGCAGTGGCGCCGGTGAAGGAGCCCTTCTCGTGACCGAAGAGCTCGGAATCCACGAGCTCCGACGGGATGGCGCCGCAATTGATGCGTACCACGGGCCCCTTGGCGCGCCGCGAGCGCGCGTGAATCGCTCGCGCGATGACCTCTTTGCCCGAACCGGTCTCGCCCAAGATCAGCACGGGAGCCTCGGTGGGGGCGACCTGCTCCACTCGTGCCATGACCGGCGCCAGCCCGCCCGACTCACCGATGACGACCTCGCTCAAGTCGTGCCGCTGCAGGCGCGACAGCAGCGCCTCGCGGTCGGCTTCCAGCGCCTCGCGCATGCGCGCCAGCTCGTGCAGTCGCTGGTCGTTCTCGAAGGCGACTCCGAGCGGCCGAATCGCCGGAGCAAGCGCGCTCAGGTGTCGTTCGGTGATGGCGGCTTTGGGGGAGACGACGAGCAGCGCCACGCCCACGGGTTTTCCCTGGGCGACCAGGGGAAAGGTGATCAACGTGCAGGCGATGTCCTTCGGGATCAGGGCGGCGCCGAGCGACGACTTGCCGCGGGCGACGAGGGTGGGTCGATCGTTCTGCAGCAGCTGGGTCAGCTCACTCGTCGCTGGCCCGCTCAGCTCCGTGCGCGAGGGCCATTGGTGAGGCGCGGTCGAGCCCTCCTGCGCACCGACCGCAACGGTCACCAGGCGCATGGGGTCGCGCTCCAGGCGGCGGATCACGAGCGCATCCAGATGCACGTGTTCCGCCAGGATGGCGAACACCCGCTGCACCGACTCCTCGAGCTCGAGGTGCTGGCAGACTTCCCTCCAGAGCTGGGCCTCCAGGCTCATCTCCGCTCGCTGGATGGATCTCTGGACGGCCATGCCGCCCATGCTGGCGCAAATATCACGGCAAAGCCATCACATTTCACGGTTTCAGATTTCACGGCGCCGAGGCTTCCTGCAGCCCATTCGGGGCGGGGTAGGTCCGGGCCGCGGTCACCTCGACCTGAACCCGGCAGCCCGGCTCGATGTTGCGCAGCAGGCTGCTCCTGCGAGGAAACTGCGCGACGATCGGTCCCGCCCCGTCGAGCACCGCGTGGACACGCACGCGATCGCCAAGGGGTACGACTCGCTCGACCGTGGCGATGCCCGGGTCCTCGCGCCAAAACTTCAGGTCGTACGCACGCACCACCAGCTGCGCCGGCCCTTCTGCCTGGCCGTTGTCGAGTTTGGCTCGGAGACTGCCAGCGACCGCGGTTCCCTCGTGGACCACCGACGCAAACACGTTCACCTCGCCGACGAAGCCGGCGACGAACTCGGTGGCAGGTTCGTCGAGGATTTCAGCAGGGGTGCCGCTCTGCTCGAGCCCCCCCCGGTGGATTACGAGCACCCGGTCCGAGACAGAGAATGCTTCGTCCTGATCGTGCGTCACGAAAATGGAGGTGACTCCCACCTCGTCGTGCAGACGGCGCAGCCACTGCCTGAGCTCTTCACGCACCTTGGCGTCGACCGCACCGAACGGTTCGTCGAGCAGGAGTAGACGCGGCTCCGGAGCGAGTGCCCGAGCCAGGGCCACCCGTTGGCGCTGGCCGCCCGATAGTTGGGACGGGTAGCGCTCTTCGAGCCCAGCCAGCCCCACCAAATGCAAGAGCTCGCGAGCGCGCTTGCGCGCCGTGTCCTTCGCAACACGCCTCACATCCAGACCGAAGGCCACGTTCTGCTCCACCGTGAGGTGCCGAAACAACGCGTAGTGCTGAAAGACGAAGCCGATGGCTCGGGCCCGTGCATGCAGATGCGTGGCTTCTTCGTCGCCGAACCATACCGAGCCGGAGTCAGGAGCCTCGAGTCCGGCCAAGATGCGCAGAATCGTGCTCTTACCGCTGCCGGAAGGGCCGAGCAGCGCCACGAGAGTGCCGCTCTCGACCTCGAAGCTCACGTTGTCGACGGCGACGAAGTTGCCGAAGCGTTTGGAAAGATTTTCTACTCGGATTCTCATGTCGTAGTCCTACTGGTCGCCGCGAGTCGGCGATTCTTCGCCCACTCGAGCGACAGAAGCAGTCCGACGCTCATCAGCGCCAGCACGGTGGCCATGCCGTAGGCATCAGCCAGCTGGCGCTCTTCGATAGCGTCGTGGATGAAGGTGGTCGCGGTTTGGGTCTGCCCCGAAATGCTGCCGCCGAGCACGAGGACTGCGCCGAATTCGCCGAGCGTGCGCGCCGTGGTCATCAATAGGCCGTAGCCGAGCGCGACCCGGATGTTGGGCAGCGTCACCCGCCAGAACGTTTGCCACGGCGAGGCGCCTAGCGTGGTGGCGGCTTCTTCTTCGCTGGTGCCGATCTCTTCGAGCACATAGGCTACTTCGCGCACTGCGTACGGCAAAGTCACGAACAGGGTTCCGATGACGAGCCCCGGGAACGAAAACACCACCTTCAGGCCGAACCAATAGAGTAGCGGCGACAGCGCGCCGTCGCGACCGACCAGCAGCAGAAAGGCGAGGCCGATCATCACCGGCGACACGGCCAGCGGCAGATCGCAGAGCGCACTGACGAGCCCTCGCCCGACGAAGCGGTGCCGCACCAGCGCGATGGCGCCCAGCGTGCCGACCACCGAGTTGACGACGAGCGCGATCACTACGAGCACGAGCGACATGCGCAGCGCATCGAGAGCGGCCGGTGAAGTCGCCGCCGCGAGCGCGGTTCGGAACCCGACAGCGCTGGTTTCGAAGACCAACGCCACCATGGGTCCGACCAACACTAGCCCCAGGTAGAGCAGCACGCAGCCACTGAGTGCGGCGCGGCCCACGGCAACCCAAGTCGACGAGACAGCGGGAACTGCGCTCCGCTCTCCAAGAGCGGTGAGCGCCAACGGTTCAACTCGTTGCATGGCGGGCTCCGGTGCGCTGTTCGAGCCAGCGTGCTCCGGCGTGAACCGCGAGCGCAAAGAACAGGAGAACGGTCGAGACGGCGGCGGCAGCCCTGGCTGCGCCGCTTTCGATCTCGCCGAAGATGAACACCGGCGCGGTCAGGGTCTCGAAGGGAATATTGCCGGCCACCACGACAATGGAGCCGAATTCGCCAAGCGCGCGCCCCAGCGATCGGATCCCACCCGAGAATGCTGCCGGAAGCAGGGCGGGCAAGAACACCGTGCGAAAGGTCTTCAGCGGGCCGGCGCCGAGCACGACGGCCGCTTCTTCTTCGGCTGGATCGATCTCGGCGAGCAACGGTTCCACCGCGCGCACCACGAACGGCAGCGTGACGAACAGCAGGGCGAGCACGATGCCCGGACGTGCGAACACGATCTCGAAGCCCCACACGCTCAGGCTTTGGCCGATCAGCGACGTTGGCCCGTACAGCACCGCGATCATGACGCCGGCAACCAAGGTGGGGACCGCGAGCGGCAGGTCCACCAGCGCCGAGAGCAGTGCGCGCCCAGGCAGATGGTAGCGAACCAGAACCCACGCCGTCGCTGTGCCGAGCACGGTGTTGAGCACGCCCACGAGGAGCGCGGTCCACAGCGTGAGCTGCAGCGACGACAGGGCTATCGGGGCGGTGACGCGCTCCCAGAACTCCGCGAGCCCGTCGACGAACCCGAAGTGCATCAGCCCGAGCAGCGGGATGGCGACCAACAGCACGATGTACAGGACCACTCCCGAGCGCAGGACCTGCTCGAGGCGGCTCGGCCGTAGCGCGTGGCTGGCTGGCTGACTCATTTGCCACCCTCCCGGCCTTGGGCGAGGGCGCGGTCGTAGACGCCTCCCTTGTCGAACAGCAGGCGTTGTGCCTCGTCCCAGCCACCCAGGTCGCGGATGGTGAACAGGTCCTTCACTGGCGCGAAGCGTTCCCGCACCTCGGCTGCCACGCTATCCAAAACGGGCCGCAAGCCATGCTCGGCGTAAGCGCGCTGCGCTTTGGGCGTGTACAAGAAGTCGATGAACGCTCGAGCCAGCTCACGCGAACCGTGCCGGTCGACGTTGCTGTCGATGAGGGCGATTGGATTCTCGATGAGAATGGTGGAAGTGGGAGTCACGTAGTCGTAGCGCTTGCCCTGGGTGCGCCCGACGAGGATCTCGTTTTCGTAGGTGATGATGGCGTCGCCGCTGCCGCGTTCGAAGGTCAGCATCGAATCGCGGGCCCCGCGATCCATGATCTTCACGTTGCGCAAGATCGACGCGAGCAAGCCGATGGCGGCGTCGTTGTCGCTGCGAGCGACTCCGGCGTGACCGCGGATCGCCGCGCCGTAGATGGCGAGAATGTTCCACATCGCGCCACCGCTGGTGCGGACATTGGGCGTGAGCACTTCGATGCCCGGCTGCGCGAGATCTTGCCAGTCGCGGATGCGTTTCGGATTCCCCTCGCGCACACCGATCACGACGACCGAACGCGTGACCATGCCGCCGTGCTTGCCCGCCTTCCAGTCGTGTTTGATGAGCCCGGCTTCACGCAGCTTTTCGATGTCCGGTTCGAGCGACAGGGCAGCCACGTCCGCTTCGAACCCCGCGATGATGGCGCGCGCTTGCGCACCGCTGCCGAGGTACGACTCACGGAACGTGACATCGCCGCCCGAGCGCTCCCGAAACTGGCTACGGAAGGCTGGTAAAATGGCCTTGCCGTAGGCCTCGCGCGGCGTCGTGTACGCGCCGAGGGTCAGCGGGCTCGCGCCACCGGGAGCTGCAGCGGTGGCCTTGTTGCAGCCCTCGCATCCGGTGAGCGTGCTCAGCAGGAGCAGTAGAATCGGTAGGAGCAGAAAAGGCCGAAGCGCGCGTAAGTCAGGCATCGACGCGCCGCTCAGCAGTTTCTGTACCACACCGCAGCGCGTTGAATTTACTTAGAGATTACAGTCTGTTAGGTTGGTAGGCTCGGAACACCGCAGAGCTGTGGCCACGGAGATTCCGTGAAATATGCTCGCTCCGTGAAATATGATGGGCTCCTTCATGAATGGTCCTGCGCAGCCCTTGCGCGCCGCGCGTGGTTGCGCTGGCGCATCCGCACCAGGCGCACCAAGTACACGAGAAAGATCACACCCAAGACGCCCCAAGTGATGAGCCCCAAGTAGTCGGACACCTGGGTGTACTTTCTGCCGAGCAGGTGTCCCAAGTAGGCAAGCACGCCCGTCCAGATCAAGGTGCCGGCCGCTGAATATGCGAGATAGGTGCCGAGGGGCATGCGGCAGAACCCCGCGGGCACCGAGATGAGCGTGCGCACCCCTGGCACCAAGCGCCCCACCGCAACGATCCAATTCCCCCGGTGACCGAACCAGCGCTCCGCGCGCTCGAGATCGGAGCGCTCGAGGGTGAGCCAGTGACCGTGATGCTCGACCCACCGATAAAAGCGCTGCTTGTTGGCTAGCCGCGCCAGGCCATACCAAGGCAACGTGCCCACCAGCGTTCCGAGCGAGCCGACCAGCACCGCCAACCAAAGGTTGAGCTTGCCCTGAGCAGCGCTGTAACCCGTGAGCGGCATGATGAGCTCGGACGGGATGGGCGGAAATACGTTTTCGAGCGCCATCAGCAGCAGCACCCCGAAGTAGCCCATCGATTGAACGGTGTTGGTCACCCAGTCGTCCACGCCATGCCATGAGCAATACTCGTGCCTCACCGACCCGGTGGCGCCGCGCGGAGGGGCACGGCTTTTGGGATTGCTCTGTGGCTGGAGATGCGCGCTATCGCCACAGTGGCGAGAAAGTGCAATGCTTTGGCTTCACCCTTCTCGATGAGACGCCACAACAAAACGGTGACAACGACCAGGCTGTGGCCTGAATGCTTGCGTGCTTTGGTGATGATCTCCGTCATGTGGGGTTGCGGCTCGGAGACCGCGTCGCCTACGGGAGGTGGGAATTCGCCGTCGTCGAGCGGGGCGTCGTTGGGTGGGACGAATGCTGGGTCCGGCGGGTTCGGTGCAGCGACCAGCGGTGCTGGGACCATGGGGGGCATGACGAGCGGAAGTAGCGGCGCGCTGGGTGCCACCAATGGTGGGACCTCTGGTGGGACCTCGCTCGGTGGTAGCGGGGGCGGAGGTGCCGGGGGCGGAGCCGTGGGATCCACAGGCGGCAGCGGCGGCGCGCCCTCGGGAGCTGGCGGTTCGAGTGGGGTAGGCGGCGCCCCGGTCGACGTCGGCATCGAGGCTCTGCTCGAGGAGTTCGTTGCATACTGGGACTTCGAAAGCGTGTCCGGCCAGAGCGTTCTGCCTGCTGTCGGGTCTGCGGTGCTCGAGCTCGCCGGGGCGACCGTCGTCGAGGGAACCCATGGCGCCGAGCTCGTCACCTCGGGGCCCGGCGCTACGGCCATGACGCAAGCCCCCGTCTTGGATCCCTCACAGGATTTCTCGGTCTCTCTGTGGGTGAAGTTGGACCAGCTCGACGGCTACGACACCTTCGTCGGCATGGACGGCAGCGCCGTGAGCGCGTTCTTTTTGCAGAAGCGGGACAACGATCGGCTTTCGTTCACGACATTCTCGAGCGATGCCACGAGCACCAACGCGTGCGTCGCGACGGGTGAAATCCGTCCGCGGGAGGGCGAATGGTATTTCGTCGTCGGAACCTACCGGGCGTCGACCGGTGAGCAGCGCATCTACGTCGATGGCGTGCTCTCGGGGAAGGCGACGTGTCCGGCCGGCGTCTTCAAGGCCAGCGGTGGCTTGAGTGTCGGCCGCGGTCTGTATGACGGTGCCGCGAGTGATCCCTGGAGAGGAGCGCTGGACGATCTCGGGCTCATCGCTCGTGTGCTCACGCCGGCCGAAGTCGCGGCGCTCTATCGCTATGGTCGGCCCAATCAGAAGAACTACCTCTTTGCCTACTTCGTCGAGGTGAGCCAAGGCCGCGGCGATGGGCTCCGCCTCGCGCACAGCCACGACGGTCGCCATTGGGGTGCGATCGGCGCCGGCAAGGTGTTCATGCCCGCTTCGGTCGGGGGCGGTTCTTTCCGCGATCCGCACCTGTCACGCACGCCCGACGGGCTTTACCATTTGGTCTGGACCACGAGCTGCGTGCCCTGGGCCGAGGCGAACTGCGTGCAAGATCGAGGGTTCGGGCACGCCACCTCGCCCGACCTCGTGACGTGGGGTGCGGCCGACTACATCACCGTGGACCTGAACGTGGAGCACGTCTGGGCACCGGAGACGTTTTACGACGACAAGACGGGCCAGGTGATGATCTTCTGGTCGTCCCCCATCGACACGACCGCGAACGCAGACGCGCACGACATTTACTACGTGCTCACCTCCGATTTTCAAAGCTTTACCGAGCCGGCGATTCTGTACTCGCGCCCCGGCAGGAACTTCATCGATGCCACCCTCTACGCTCGCGGAGACGAGTACCTGATGGTGATCAAGGACGAAGCAGACGGTCAGAAGAATTTGCGCGCGCTCGTGTCGCGAGAGCTCTTCGGGCCCGATGCCTGGACCGTCGATCCCTCGGCGCCGCTCACCGGCAACTACGCCGCCGAGGGGCCTTCTTTCTTGGAGCGGGACGGGAGCCTGTTCATCTACTTCGACAAGTATGGTGAGGGGGCTTACGGCGCGCTCGAGGCGAGCACGACCTTGGCGCTCGACACGCCCGCCGCGTGGAACGACATCAGCGCCTCCGTGTTTTTTCCGGGAGTGCGCCATGGAACACCCATCGAAGTGCCCTGGGAGGTGTTCGAGGCGGTGGCCATCGAAGCAGGGGAGTGACTTGCTTTGCTAAACCAAGCCTAGCGCAACCATGGCGCGGGCCACACGGAGAAAGCCGGCGATGTTGGCGCCCCTCACGTAATCTCCGGGGTAGCCGAACTCTTCGGCGGTTTGAGAGCAGAGGTCGTGGATGCCGGTCATGATCTCCGATAGCCGCTGCTCGGTGTGCTCGAAGGTCCAACGGTCGCGACTGGCGTTCTGCTGCATTTCGAGGGCCGAGGTCGCCACGCCCCCGGCGTTCGCTGCCTTGCCGGGGCCGAACAAAACGCCCGCCTCCGCGAAGGCGCGGATCCCCTCGGGTGTGGTGGGCATGTTGGCCCCTTCGGCCACTGCGATGCAGCCGTTTTTGATGAGCGCCGCGGCGTCCTTGCCGGTGAGCTCGTTCTGAGTCGCGCAGGGAAGAGCCGCGTCGCAGGGGATTTCCCAGATACTGCCGCGGGCGTGGTACTGGGCACCGGTTCGGGCTTCGGCGTAGTGCGCCACCCGCCCTCGTTGCACCTCCTTGACCTCGCGGAGCAAGTCCAACTCGATCCCCTCGGGATCGTGGACGAAGCCGTCGGAATCCGAGCAGGCCACCACCAAGCCTCCCAGGGTATGCACCTTCTCGATGGCGGAGAGCGCCACGTTTCCCGAGCCGGAGACAAGGCACGTCATGCCCTCCAGCGACTGCTTGCGGGTTTTCAGCATTTCTTCGAGGAAGAAGGCTGCGCCGTAGCCTGTTGCCTCGCGCCGCACGAGGGCGCCGCCCCAGTCGATGCCCTTACCCGTGAGGACACCCGATTCGTAGCGGTTCGTGATGCGTTTGTATTGCCCGAACAGGTAACCGATCTCGCGCGTGCCCACCCCGATGTCGCCGGCGGGGACGTCCGTGTGCTCGCCGAGGTGGCGGTACATCTCGAGCATGAAGCTCTGACAGAAGCGCATCACCTCGTCGTCGCTGCGCCCCTTCGGATCGAAATCGGCGCCACCCTTGCCGCCGCCGATAGGCATGCCGGTCAGGCCGTTCTTGAAGACCTGTTCGAAGCCCAAAAACTTCACGATGCCCAGGTTGACCGACGGGTGGAAGCGCAGGCCCCCCTTGTAGGGGCCGAGCGCGCTGTTGAACTCCACACGAAAGCCGCGATTGATGTGCACCTCTCCGCGGTCGTCCGTCCAAGGTACCCGGAAAATGATCTGACGCTCCGGCTCGCAAATGCGCTGGATGATCTTGGTCCGAGCGAATTCCGGATACTTCGCGAGCACCGGGCCCAGGCACTCCAGCACCTCGCGAACCGCCTGGTGGAATTCGACCTCACCCGGGTTCCGCTGGACCACCTCTTCGTACAAGAACTCGACTTTCTCATCCAACATTGCTTTGCGATCTCCGCGGGAAGCGTGACGCATTGCGCGCAACGTTCCAGGACCGCCAACGGGCGGCCGGACTGCGCAGCGCGGGGACGTGTTCTGGCACCAACCCAAATCGCGACGTTCGTGCGGCGTAATCCGGCATCCAACCAAAAATGCCTGCTACCGGAGCCAGGCAGAGGTCTTCACTTCGTGCTATGCCGCCCATCTGCTCAACCGGCCAACCTAGAGGAGATTGACCATGAAAATCGTGACCAGCCTGAGCTTCCGTGGCCAGTGCCGCGAGGCATTCGAGTTCTACGCAAAAATCCTCGGCGGCGAGATTACGGCCGCTCAACCTTATGGCGAAGGGGCGCCCGACATGCCGGTTGCCAAGGAGCACAGGGACTGGCTGATGCACTGTTGGCTGCAAGTAGGTGACCAAGCCATCATGGGCGCCGACATGGACGTCGCCTGGGCTCCCAACATCGACAAGCCCAAGAACGGGTTCGACGTCACGCTGCACACGAAAGACGCCGCTGAGGCGAAGCGTTGGTTCGACGAGCTTTCCGAAGGAGGCAAGGTGATCATGCCCTTCGACAAAACCTTTTGGTCGCCCGGCTTTGGCTCGCTGATCGACAAGTTCGGCATACCTTGGATGATCAACACCAATCCCGAGCTACCCGACTGAGCTCTCGAGCTTCAGGCGAGCGACCCAGACGCCCTTCAACCTCGTCCTCCGAAGCGAAGGTCTGAGGGGAACGACCGTGACGGGGAGCGGGCGAGCTGCCTTTCCAGGCCCAACACCAACGCGCTTATTGTGCGGGGGACGGTCGTAGAATTGAGAGTTGGGCGGACTAAAGGTTCGCGAATCGGAAGAGCGCATGCCGGAACGATCGATCCCCGCCATTACCAAAGCGCTACTCGGTCTGTCCCCGCTGGAGTTCGAAACGTTCGTCTACAACTTGGTGCAGCTGGACCCGAAGGCCACCGACGTTGAGCGAAACGTCCGTGTCGGTGGGACCGAGATCGACATCAGGGCGAGACTCGACGGACACGCGGTCGTGTTTGAGGCAAAGCGACTTGCTGAGGTTCCGGTCAGGCGTGCCGATGCCGTCGTGGGGTTTGCCACACGCGCCCGGGAGGCTGCCGGCGCAACGCGGCTAGTTCTGGTGGCTCCTGCGCGACTCTCCAAGGACGCTGACGCCGTGCTCCGTGGTGCCGGGGTTGAGTTTTGGGGGGCAGAGGAGATCGCGCAAAGGATCAATGATGAACTCTGGCACTGGCTCAAAAGCGGCGCGCACGAAGACGAGAGCCCCGAGCCGGCGCGCAGCAAGGCTGGAGCCCTCTCGAGCGCGCTCGAGGGAATTCCTCCCGGCAACGTTGACGCGCTCGACTTTCAGAAGCTTTGGTTCGACGCGTCGGAGTTCTTGTTCTCGCCGCCGCTTGGTCTGCCTCAGTACGAGGTTCCAGATGACGCCAAGCGCAACCGTCGAGACATCATCATAGAGAACTTTGCAGAGTCCGGATTCTGGGCAGTGGTGAGGTCTGAGTACCTTGCTCGATACGTCGTGATCGATGCCAAGAACTATGCCGAGCCGATCGGGAAGCGTTCGGTGCTGGATGTTTCGCACTACCTGAAGAAGCACGGTTGCGGTCTCTTTGCGTTGCTGGCAACTCGAACAGGTGCGGCTCCAAGCGCAACTCACGCCATCCGCGAGCACTGGATCGCAGAGCAGAAAATGATCCTGGTACTGGATGATGCTGATCTGAAGCGCATGCTGGCGCTCCGTGAAGGGGGCGCAGATCCTTCGGTTGTGATTCGCGAAAGGTTACGAACCTTCATTTTCTCCATGTAGACGGCTCATTCCACGCAAGGCCGCCCAACTGGACGTTGCAGCTGACGGGCTTGTCGCTCGCGCTTCGCGCTCCCTCTGGCGCCCGCAGCTGAACGCCAGTACGTTAGCTGGATCCTGCGACGGCGAGACAGCTGGCACTAGCTGCCGAATGGCTGCATGATGCATGCCATATGGCAGGAACGGCCGAGGTACAGGTTGCGGAGTTGCTGGGCGGTCGTAACGTCAGCGCATCAGGTTCAAGTTTGATCAACGTCTTGGACGCCGTAGGAGTGGGACCAGCCAACACAGCATTGCTAGCGACGAGGCCATCGCTAACGCTTAGGCCTCGCGGCAGAACGCCACGCCAAGGCTGCTCAGCTTGTCGTGCCTGTGGTCGTCCGTCACTGGTGGGGCGCGGCAGGTTGGGCGCTCGCAAGCCACCTCGGGGTGTCGATGGCTACGAAGCCGGCAAAGGGTTGGCACATACTCGTGATCCATGAGGGGCTGCGCAATCAGCAGGTTTTGCGGCATGCTTTTGCACGGTACGGTGCAGAGGTGCCGCGCGTTCGAGCGCTGCTGGAGTGCGCGGAGCTATCGAGCGTCGAGAAGGCGCCGCTGCGCGAAATGCTGGAATTGGTGATGCTGCGCACAATCCACGGCGGTGGCGCCTCCTGGCGTGAACTCGCCCGCGCACTGGGCGGACTGCCGGATATCGAGCCTCCGACGGCTACGTACGGCAGCAAGTGTTTCGCATAAGACGACGCTTCTTGCCCTCAGTCGTTATTTCTGGGACGCAACACTAGCGGCTCATCAGCTTATCGAGGGGACTTTGCACACCGAACGGCCCCACGTCGGCCACGTGGGTATAGATCATCGTGGTTCGCACATCTTGATGACCGAGGAGCTTCTGGATTGTTCGAAGGTCTGTGCCGGATTCGAGGAGGTGGGTGGCAAACGAATGGCGCAGCGTATGACAACTCACAGGCTTCGGGATCCCGGCGTCGAGGCCCGCTTTCCGCACGGCGCGCTGCAGGGCCGTTTCATGCAAATGGTGGCGCCTGACGACGCCGGTCACCTCATCGCGATAGAAGCGAGTGGCCGGAAAGACCCACTGCCAGCGAAACTCGGTGCTCGCGTTCGGAAACTTGCGTCCGAGCGCGTAGGGGATCTCGACGCTACCGCGGCCGCGCGAGAGGTCACGCTCGTGTTCTCCTCGCCGCTTTTCGAGGTGCTCGCGGAGCTCTGCTTCGAGCGACACGGGCAGCAGGGTGACACGGTCTTTCGCACCCTTGGCGCGCCGCACCGTGAGCTGATGACGTGCGAAGTCGACGTCCTTGACCCGCAGCGTGGCACACTCCATGAGTCGAAGTCCGGCGCCGTAGAGCAACTTGGCCATGAGGAGCCAGGGGGGCTGGAGACGGGCCAAGAGCGCTGCCACTTCCTCCCGACCGAGCACAGTGGGTAGGCGCTTGGGCCGCTGTGCATGAACGATGGCGTCGAGAAACTCGAGCGGCTGGCCGAGCACCTCTTTGTAGAGGTAGAGCAGCGCTGCGAGAGCTTGGTTCTGAGTGGACGCGCTCACTTGATCCTGAGTGGCGAGGCGGGACAGAAACGCGACCACGTCCTTCGGCCCGAGGTCGCGGGGGTGCTTGCGACCGCTCGCTGCAATGAAACGCCGTGTCCAGCGTACGTAAGCTTCCGCCGTGCGCGGACTGCCGTGCCGGCGCACAAGGCTCTCCTCAATGGCTTCAAAGATCGCCTTCGGAGTTTGCAGCTGGCCCCAGTTCGCATGGCTCACATCCCATGGGCAGCAAGCCCCGTACCGACGTCCTCGCTGCCTTTTTCCGCACGTTAGGCAGACCAGCTCCTGGCGCTGCCGCCCCCTCGCCATGGCACGCCAGTCTGTTGGCCATCCCCCATCTCGGCGCCGAAGCGGCCCCCAGCCGACGCAAGCGCCTCCAGTCTCGGTCCTCTCTCGCAGCATAACGCGCCTCGCGAAAACCTCCCCCACTCGGAACTGTTCGCGCCAGACTCAAGCCACTTTTTGGAGTTGGCACGGGGGCGCGCTATCCAGCATCGCCACGCAACCCCGCGATTCCACAACAAAGCACCCTGCAGAACACGCGCACAAACTACAGCATCAGTCCGAGAACGCTCTCGGCCCAGAACTACGGCCAGTCTGCTCGCCTAGGCTGCCTTCCAGGCC
>CBFGRJ010000149.1:0-15817 GCA_965651135.1 uncultured Myxococcales bacterium | reverse complement strand
CGCCCGCATCAAGGAATCGCCCAGCGCGTGCCGAGTCCACGCCCGGACGATGTTTGCGGTAGCGGCGCGAGCATCGTGGCGACTCCGGTTCTCGGCGGCTTGCATCACGAGTATCGAAGGGCGGCATGAGAGGCGCGGATGACTCAAGTAGCCAGCACAGGCTCGCGATATCGAAATGACCGCAGGAAAGCCGCCAAAGGCTAGCATTCCAACTCGACGATGACGCTCCTCTCGAGCTGGCGTGTGGCAGCTCGGGTACCACCTACTACGACCACGACGGCTGGGGCTAGCTGAAGCTGACGTTCGCGCGTGGGCACAATCGCCAGTCTCTACGCCCTACCGTCCACTTGTTTCGCCCCATTTGCGCCACCTAGCAGAGCCGCCAACAGCTGTTCGCGGCCGAACGGTTTGGGCAAGAACCGGGCGCGAAATGAGACGAGGCGCTGGGCAGCGCCGGGGTCGGGTGTGTAGCCGGACATCACGACCACGCGTGCCTGGGGCCGCTGCTCTCGACAGTATTGGAGCAAATCGGTGCCCCGGTCGCCGCTGAGAACCACGTCGGTGATCATCGCGTCCAGCGAAATGCTCTGGTTGTTGAGGATGCGCTTCGCGTCCGCGAAGGTAGCAGCTTCTATCACGTCGTATCCGGCAGAACGCAGCATGCGGGCAGTCGTCTCGAGCACGCTGTGCTCGTCGTCGACCACCAAAACCCGGTGGACGGAGGTGCGCTGCTCGTCGGTGGCGGTGCTGGCAAGTGACCCTTTCGAGGCGGGCAGCAACACCGTGAACGTGGTGCCCACGCCGGTCGCGGTCGACACATTGATGCTTCCGCCCAGTTGGGTGACGATGCTCTTGCACGTGGCCAGTCCGAGCCCGGTGCCCGCGTCGCCTTTAGTGGTAAACAGCGGTTCGAACAGCTTGGGCAGCACTTCTTCGGGAATGCCGCAGCCGGAATCCGAGACGCTCAGCTCGACGTAGTCGCCCGGCAAAGGCGCGTCGCCTTCGGCTTGTTCGAGGGTCCGCTTGCGCAGGCCGAGCTTCAAGCGGCCTCCTTGGGGCATGGCGTCACGCGCGTTGACGGCCAGGTTCATCGTGAGCTGCTCGAGCTGCGGGCGCGGCATGTTGACCGCGGGTAGTTCCTTCTCGAAGTCACATTCCAAGGTGATGTCCTTGCCGACCATGCGCTGGAGGATTTCGCGTTGCTCTTCGAGAGCAGTGCTCAGATCCAGCTCGCTGCGCACGAGCAGCTGCTTTTTGCTGAACGACAGGAGCTGCCGCGTGAGCTTGCTGGCGCTCTCGGCGGCCGACAAAATGGTGTCAATCTCTCGAGTGGCAGCCGGCACGCCTTCGGCGGCGCTGCGAGCGAGATCGGCGCCACAACCGATGACCGTGAGCAGGTTGTTGAAATCGTGAGCCACACTTCCAGCGAGCCGGCCCAGCGATTCTAGTCGCTCGGAAGCGAGCAGCCGCTCTTGAAGCAGCCGGCGCTCGGTCACGTCGCGGCTCGCCACGACCACCAAAACCTCGGCGTCCGATGCGATCCGTTTCATCACCGAGTCGAACACGCGACCCTTGCCGTGCTGCTCGCTCAGCTGAATTTCCACGCGGGCTTCCCCAGCCTTCAAGGTTTGTCGAAATGCGGCGCGCGCTCGTTCGAGATTGTCGATGCTCAAGAACTCGTGCGGCTGCCGACCCAGGTTCTGCGCAGGATCCACTCCGAGCAGGCGTTGGTGAGACGGGCTCAGGTAAAGGGCACGCCCTTCCGAGTCCAAAAGGCCGATGAGATCGTCGGTGTTGTCGGCAATCAGGCGGTAGCGTTGCTCGCTCTGACGCGCCACGGCGTCTGCATCGGCCCGCGCCCTGTCACGCGCTTCGGCTAGAGAGAACGCGCGCTCGATGCCCCGCACGTGCAGCAGCGACACCACGAAGACCGCCACGGTGATCAAGCAAGCGGTGACGACGTCGATCTGATCTTGGCGCGCCATGGGGCTCAGCAATAGCTCGGTGACCTGCGCAGCGATGGTCAGCGCGAACGCATGGACGAGCCAGCGCGCCTGCAGGGTCGCGGCCGCCAATAAGAGGACGATCGGCGCGATGTACGGAACAGGGCCAAGCTGGCCATGCACGGCGACCACACCCACGTGCTCGACGAGCAAAAAAAAGAGCGCACAAGCCACCCCGAGGTGTGTGCGCCGGCGCAGTACCAGCCAGTACGCCACGCCCTTGCCGGCGGTCGCCAAGATCAGCACCACGTCAACCTTCATGGGCGCCCCGAAGGCCAACGACACCAACGTGCCGACAGCACCCAGCAGAGTGAGCGTTGCGGTGATCCGGCGCGCATTGCTGGCGCGCTGGCTCGCTGCAAGTTCCGTGATGCTGCTGGGCACGTTGGCGCGCGATTGTACAGTGTTCCAGGTCCCCACGGCCCGCGACGTGCAGCCCGTACCCCGCGCGTTCAATTTTGTTGTGTTTTATCGCCGTGAGAACCGCACTCGAATGGGCGGTGAGGTCGCTGTGATCGGACGACCGGCGTCGTCCGTGGCCGGCGGGAACCGCTGCTGGCGGGCGCAAGCCAGGGCGATCGCTCCGAAGCCGTAACCCGGCTCGGAGATCAACTCTACGGATGCGACGCTGCCGTCGGCTCGCACCAGGGCCCGAATGACCACGAACTGCTCATCGCTCGTGAGCGCTTCCGCTTCGGCCGGCCAGGAGCAATCCCACTCTCGGCGAGGGGGACCAACGGGTCGCGCCCGCGACGCCTGGGCCGGTGCGCCGAGCTCCGCCCGGCGAGCGCCGGCCAGCGCGTGGCTCGCTCGTGAGCTCGTTCCCGAACCTGCGGTGCGGCCACCCGAGTAGCCTTCGCTGCTGCCGGTGCTGATCATGAAACCGGTAAAGTCGAGCGGCTCGCTCGCGTTCTCGTCGGCCGCGAGGATCTGTCCTGCTCGTGCCGGTGGCGGCGCCGCGCTGGGTGGACTCGGCCCACGGGCGACAGCTCGTTCCTTGACGACAGGTGCTGGCTGAGCTTGCGGCCGAGGTGATGGCTCCGGAGGTTCGAGCTCCACGTTGTGCTCGACGACGAGCACTGGGCTGCTCTCGGTGTGTTCGACACGGGCGCTGCGCGTGACGTGCGAAGAAAACGCGGCAAGACTGCCGCCAACATAGAGCGCCACCGCGAGTGCGAGCAGCGCGAGGCCCAGCGGGACGCGCCGTGACGCCTGGGTTCCCAGCACGATGGCCGCCAGACTCCCCTCTGCCATGCCGCGCCGAGGGCGAGGCGGCGCCTTGGCGCGAACAGCGCCGTCGAGCACGATCGCGGCCACACTGCCGTGACGAAGCTCAGGGTGCATGCTCGACGAGCTTGCCGGTTTTTTCGCGATTTTCTGAGCGTACGGCCCCGAAGGCAACCCGCGTCACGCCCGCGCTCTTCAGTGTGTCGAGCACCGCCATCACTCGGCCATGTGCCACCGCGCGGTCCGCTTGGATCACCGCGCGCAGCTCGGGGTCGCGCGCCAGGGCGGACCGTGCCCGGAGGCCAAGCTTGGCCTCGTCCGTAGCGACCCCATCGCTTCGAATCGACCCGTTTGCCAAAACACTGATCGACAAAATGGTCTGAAGCTCTTCGCTCTGCGATGCCTTGGGCAAATCGAGCGGCACCGCGGGTGTGACCACCAGCTTCGCCGTCACGATGAAGATGACGAGCAATACCAGCGTGATATCGACGAGCGGCGTGACGTTGATGCCTTCGATGATTCCGCCGCGGCGCGGGCCGGAGGGCGCCATGGCTAGGCGGGCTCCAGCGTAGCTTCGGGCGCGCTACCATTCATGGATTTTGTCGCTGCAACGCTGGGCGGTCGCTCTGATTGAACCCTGGCTCCCTCGGTCTCACACGCCTCGCTCACGAGATACGCGAGCACGAGCGCGGACAGCGTCTCCGCGTCGTCGAGCAGCACAGCGATGCGGCGTTGAAAATAGTTGTAGGCCGCAACCGCCGGCAACGCGACGGCGATGCCCACGGCGGTCGCCACCAGCGCCTCGGCAATGGCCGCCATCACCGCCGCCGAGGCGACTTGACTGGCAGCGCCGGTGCCCGCCGTCCCTGCCGCCCGACCCAGCTCTTCGAACGCCAGGATGACGCCGATGACGGTGCCGAACAAGCCGACGAATGGAGCGTTGTTGCCGAGCGTGCCAAGGTACGCCAGGCGCGCTTCGAGCGCTTTGCGCTCGGCCGACGTGGCACTCTGCATGCCCTTTTCGGCGGCGGTCGAACCGCGCGGCGCCAGCCTTAGCCCCGCGCGTGCAACGGCAGCAGCCACCGATCGCAGCGGCGCGAGCGCCTCGAGCGCGCGCGCGATGGAGCCGCTCGACAGATGTGCGTCGAGCTCGGCCGCGAGCGCACGCACATCGTCGGATTTCGAGCGAAAGAACAACCAACGCTCGACGAAGATGAAAAGACTCCCCGCGGACAGCGCGAACAAAAGCCACAGCACCCAGCCCGCTCCCCAGTGAACGAACAGCTCTTTGATGGTTTCGACAGTGGTCATGGTCTCGGATCCACGCTCGTCAGCGAATACGGACGATGTTGAAGACGTACCCGGGCACGACCAGGCCTGGCTCGGGTGTGTCGCTCGAGCTGAGATCGACCAGCGTGGTTTCGACCTCGCCACCGAGACCTCCGTAGGCCTTTCCATCGACGTCGATGGCAGTGAACCCCAGCGGGGTGCGGAGAAAATCGGTCTCGACCGCGATCGGATCGGCGTCCCCGTCCGTCAGTGCGTGCCACTCCCACGGTTGGGCAATCTTGACCTGGAACGGCTCCTGATCGGCGGCAGCGGCCACCACTTGTTTGGCCTGCTCCCGGATGCTCTGACTGTACATGCGCCCGCCGGGCCCAGGAGTGATGCCGGTCCACAGGCGGGTGTCGAGATCGGACGTGAGCGTTCGCGACCAGTCGGCGTCGAAAGCAACCTCGCCGGCTCGGATGCGCAACATGCAGGGTGCGGGTGCTTGATCCGGGAAGAGAAAATGCTCGGCAGCCGAGAAGTCGCTGCTCGCGAAGTACCGATCGCCGGCGCTATCGACAGCGGACTGAAGCATGCCGTGACAGCGCGGCTCGAGCGTCGTGGAAACCAAGCGATCGTCCGTCGTATCGACGACACTCAAGACCGACCCTTCATCGAACTCGTCCCCGGACCGGTTGGCAACCAAGAGCAGGTGATCGCCGACCACGATGGGTCGGGGATAGAAGAAGAAGCCGCCATCAGGCGACGCGAGATGAGCCTGAAGCTCGAGCGGAATCGTCGTCACGATCTCCATGTCCCTCGGGTTCCAAACCACCACCTCCAGCGCGTTCTGGCTCACGAAGTAGGCTTTCGAAGGCGACACGAAGAGGTGCACATTGCCCCCGGTAGTGCCACTGATGCCCAGATTTTCGAACGAAACGGAGCGTCCGATTCGCGGCGTGCCGTCCGGGTCGAATTCGACCTCAGTCATCGTGCCGCGCTCGCTCGAGGTCACGTACACGATATCGCTGCCCTCGGGGCCGTAAGCGCGAGCCCCGCCACCGAACTCGAGTGACCGGCTCAAGTCGACCTCGTGCCCAGGACCTAGGCTATCGACCACCGTGAGATACGAGGTCGCGCCATCGTCGGTGTAAATCGAGTGGCTGACCACGTATAGCGGCCCTTCGCGTTGACCCGAATTGTCCGAATCGTCGCTCGCGTCGCTGCAGGCCGAGGCTACCAATGTGAGCGCAGCTAGCGCCAAGCTGCGGCCGGCGTTCGCGCAGCGGGGCGAGGTCAGTTCGTGCTTTGCTTGGATCTTCGTTTTCTCTTTCATTGCGGTATTCCATGCGTGACCAGGCCCAAGAGCAGCGTCGCGACCAGGCACCAGGCCCAAGCTCGCCAGCCGCTCCGGGCCAAAAAAGCGAACGACATCAATGCGACCCAGAGCGGGATCGCCAGCGTGAAGCCGAGCGCGACGCGCGTCGCTTCGTCGAATGGCAAGAGCTTCGCCAAGCATACGGAGCCGAGCACGGCAACGGGAAGCGTCCCGACGAGTGCAGCCACCACGCGCAGCGCTGCGTCGCGGTAACCGGGCCAAACTCGGTCAGTCATGCACCACCCCAGCGAGAGTAAAGCTCACGATGAGCAGTGGGCAGGCGAGCGCGAGGCTCCAAAGCGTGCGCGGGCTGAGCGGCGCGAGCAGCACGAACAGCGCGCCAATCACGCAAAGGGCGGCGAGCGCCACCAGCAATGCCGCCACCACGCCCTGGACCTGTGCCCAGAGCACGACACCCGAGATCGCCGATGCCGCTGCAAAGGCCCGCATCGCACCCAGCCACGCGCGCGTGGGGTGCCAGCGACGAGCAGGAAAACGCCGCGGGTGTGCAGCATGCACGAGCGCGAACGCCAAATAGAGCGCTAGTAGCGACGCGACTTCAAGCATCGCGGCCTCCTACGGGTAGCAGAGCCACGGCGCGCCTTGGCGCGGCGTGGACCGCCGCCCCACGAGCCCTGCGAACCTTGGCGGATTGCCGCGCGCCGCGTCGCAGCGCCAGGGAAATGCCGCACAGTGCCAGCGCCATAGCCAGCAGCGCGATGTCGACACCCACCACCGCTCCAATACGCTGACCCGACCCGAAGAGCCCCGCCTCGGACCAGCGTGAAGCCAGCAGCGGGACCGGAAGCAGCAACAGGCCCGCAAGGGCGACGCCCTGCCACCAGAGCGAACGACGGTCTTCGAGCATGCACGCCCAGACGGCGCAGAACACGAACACGCCCATGAATATGATCTCTTCGGTCGCGCCGCGGTCGCGAAGCTCGAAGGGCAACAGGCGGCTCGCTAGAAACAAAGCGGCCGTGGCGACCAGGGTCCCCACGCCGATGCCGACCGTGAGCCCCTCGAGCAACAGGTTGCCTGGGCTCTCGCTTCGAGCTTGTCGTCGCGCGAGCCATACCCAATTGCCCGTCAAGATGGTCGCCGAGGTCGCCAGCGCGAGCACGAAGAACAAGACGCGCAACCCCACTCCACCAAAGTAGGCGTAGTGAAGCCCGCGAACCCAGCGCCAGGTCGCTCCCAGCGCGCTCTCGGTGGCTGGGGAATCGACGTGCAGCACCTGGCCATCCGTCAGGCGAAGGCGAACCGCGCCGTGCGCCTTGGGCGTCGTGCCTCGCATCGAGCCGTACACGTCCACGCTGCCGTTCGCCCGCCCTGGGCGATGAACGCGATAAGTCTCTGGAGCTAGCCGGGGCTCGACCGCACGCGCTCGCGCAGCGAGCTCGTCGAGCGACAGCACCGGCGCGGACACCCCCGCCTGCTCAGCCCGCCTGGCGGGCATGCCCCAAAACACGCTCGCGGCGCGCTGTTCGTCGCCGCCGAAGACAGGCCCGATGAGCGCGCCGAGCAGCAGTGGAGCCAGCACGATCAAAGCGCCGGTATACGCATACAAGAGCTGGAACGGCAACCCCATCACGCCGAGCACTTTGTGCATGTCGGACCACAAAACACGCCGCGACTTGTCCGGCCGGAACTGATGAAACTGGCGAACGATGTCCTTCAAATGAATGAGCACACCGGTAGCGATTGCGAGCAACAAGCCCACCGCGAAAAAACCCGATGCGTAGTAGAGCCAGTCACCCGTGACCTCGTGCCACAAGAAATGCAGGTTGTAGAGAAAGTCTGCAAGACGCTCGCGCCGGGGAATCAGCGCACCCGTGTGCCCGTCGAACCAGAATCGCTGCCACACCCCTGTCTTCGGATCGGTGTATCCGAGCTCCGCTGCACCGCTCTCCTTCGGGTAAAACCAGACTCCTTCTGGCTCGACCGGCAGCTTGCCCAGCGCGCGCTCCAACAGAGCCTGGTGGGTGCCCGTGACAGCAGCTTGCTGCGCGAGCGGCTCTTGCCAGATCTCGAGCTCCCCACGAAACAGCGTGATCGCACCGGTGAAGAACATGACATGGAGAACCAGGCCTCCGATCACGCCCGCCCAAGCGTGGACACCCCAAAAACGTAAGAAAGCATGTGCTGAGAGCTTCATGATCAGCGCAACTTGACGAACTGATAGGACCAACCCGGCAGCTTCACGCGGGGCTCTGCCCGGTCGTCGACCACCTCGTAGACTTGAGTTGCCCAATTGGATTCTTCGCCACCCGGAACCAGCAGGAAGAGCCGCCCGTCGAATTGCACGGGCGTGAAGGCGCCGCCGTTGAAGTCAATGCCTTCGAGTGGCGCGCCCGCCCGGCTTTCTAGATCCATGCCCCAGATGCGCCAGTTGTTGCTGCCCACGTAGCTCCAGGGGTCGGCGGTCTCGTCGAAACTGGTGCGCTCGTCGTAGAAGGCGGAGATCAGGGCGCGCCCATCACCCACGTAGCTGAACATGGCACCCAGACGCCCCTCGGTGACGTCCCGGTAGTCGAGTGTCCATTCCGGGTCGAAGCGGTCTTGCCCCGGCCTGATGCGAAGCACGCATGGCGCCGGTGCGTCGCGCATGATGGCTCCGGCGACCGGCCAGACCCAGTTGCTGAAGTAGATGGTTCCAGCCTCGTCTTGGTGAACCAGATTGCCCGGCACCGGGCAGCGAGTCTCCTCGACGAGCTCCAGGATTTCGTCGCTCTCGACGTCGTAAATGGCCAGCAAAAAGTCGGTCGAGTACTCGGCCTCGTCGTAATCGACCCAGCTCACGGTGCGAAACAGCTTCCCCTCGCGCAGCGCTCCCGGCGTGCTCTCGAAAGACAGGCCTTTGCGCGCAAACTCCTCGGGTGGGGGGATCTCGCCGACGATCTCCATCTGCGACGGATCCCAAATGATCGTCGTGCCGTCGTCGAAGTTCAACAGGTATGCCTTGGTAGGGCTGATGAAGGTGACGTTCCAGGCGTCGAACTGCCCGTAGTCGAACCCATAGTTGGCGAAGCTGATGGGGTCGGCATCGACCACGAGCTCCCCATCGTCTGCAAGGCGATAGCGAGTCACTCGCGGCGTTTCGGCTTCGCCCACGAAGAACCATCCATTGTACGCCTGAATGAAGGAGCGGCCGCTCCCGAATTCACGCGCCTGAGAGAGATCTACGCTCTCGAGATCCAGGGAATCGAGCAGGCTCAAATAGCTGGTCGAGCCGGTGTCGTCGTAGACCTCGTACATGATGGCATACACGGCTCCCGTGCTGCTGCCCTCGCTCTGGTTGCTATCCGCAGCGCAGCCGCTGACTGCTCCCCAAAGCAGGGGATAGGCCACGAGCAGGGCTAGGCGAAAGCGCGCGCAAGAAATGGCGGGGTCATGGGATGAGTTCGTCATGTTTCCTCTGGTGATATCTGGCTCTCATACCGCCCCCTGTTCATCAGCAGCTTCTGGCTTTGGCCAAGGTGGATTCGCCCGGGTTCAACACAGCCGACGCCAGCGACGACAAGCTGGCGTTTCGCAGCGGCACGAACGATTTGGCCAAGTGGCGGCAGGCCTTCTTCGCGAGCAGGCACGCCGCATGACTGATGCAGTCCATGGGGCACACGACGATGTCTACGCTGCTCAGCGCTCGCGTGACCCCATCGAGCGACTCCTCCAAGCCTCCGTCGTGGTGGAAGAACTCGCCGCCGTGTCGCTCGATCAAGTCTCGATAGTGGGGGACCAGACTCGCGCGTCCGCCGAGATACATGATGCGCTTACCGCCGAGGTGCGCGGACGCAGGCGGCTCTGCTCCCAAAGCACCGCGCGTCCCGCGCATGAGAGCGCGCTCCAGCACTTGATTTTCGCGAGCCAGCTCAGCTGCCTGTTGGCGGGCGTGCCCTTCGGACGCCATCGCTTCATGGACGCGAGCTCGCAACTCGGCAGCAGATGACTCTGCGGCCTCACGCAAGACTTCGGCTTCACCCAACCTCTGCTCGAGAGCACGCGCCCGCGCCTCATAGTCACGCGCGAGCGTTCCCGACTCCAGAGCGGCGAGTCGTTGCTCTGCGTCGACCAAAAGCCGCTCGAGACGTGTCAGCTCCCGGTCCCGCGACTCGAGCGCTGCTTTGATTCGCTCGTACTCCTTGACCAACGCCAGGTGATCGTCGCGGAGCTGTTCGTGTTTGTCGTGCTGCGCGGCGTTGGCGAGCTCGAGCTCATGCAGCCTGCACAAATCGGCTCGGCGGGACGCCCCGACGAGATGCGATAGCATGTGGATTTCACCGAACAGCCGCCATCGAAGACCCTGGCTGCAGAGTGGATGACTCATCGCAGCCCAATAGGCGCCGGCGATCTGTCCCTCGGCATGCACCTCGCGCCAGCGCTGTGCGAGCTCGGCTTCGCTGCCTGCGCCGCGTATTTTGCAGGCAGCCGCATAGTAGCGCTTTTCGAGCAGCTTATCGACGCGCTTCGACAGCTCATTGGGCAACGCCACCATGTCGACGAACCACGAGTGCACCTGATAGGACGAAGCTTTCGGGTCAAGCCGGTAGCGAGCCCGACGAGCGATGGCTCGAAGGTCGCCCAAGCGAAGACAGGTTCCGAGAATCGAGCAGTGCATGCTCTTGTCGATTTCCCAAAGGCGCAGGCGCTGGCCGAGTGGGCTGCCGCCGGGTGCAATCGCCGCTTCGAGCTGGCGGCCTTTGGGTATGCATCGTTCACTCGCAGTTGTCGGATGCCATTGTGAAAGCTTCATGACATAACCTCACCCGTAGCATCTCGTCATGCTTCATTCCTTGGCGCTCAGCGCACGCGCACCCACTTGAAAACATCACCTACCGTATCGAAACGCTCGACGGCGCTCCCGTCAGGCATCAGCTCGTAGGCCTTGGTGCGCCCCCAGTCGTCGTACGGAAGAAAAACGAAGCTGCGGCCATCCAGCACGGCCATTTGGGCGCCCTCGACGATAGCCACGTCGATCCCACTGACGGGCGCGCCGCTTTTTTCGGCGACATCGAAGAGCCAGAGCTTCCAATGGGGTCCGCTCATCCACAGCTCGTCGAGCTGCTCAGCGGTGAGCTCGGTGGGCGACGACACGTCCAACAGCTCGTGGTGCAACACGTTCGCGAAGGCCCTACCGTCACCGACGTAGCGGAAGTTGCTCGCCAGCCGACCCTCGGTCCATTCACGCAAGTCGAAGGTCTTGACGCTGGCCTGGTCGGGATTCACCTTCGCCAGACATGTCGGCGGCGCCTCGCCGGTGATGCTGGTTCTGGGCAAGCCCCAATTGGAAAAGTAGGTGCTGCCTGCTTCATCGCGGGTGGCGATGGTGAGCCCGGGACACGGCACGTCGAGAATGTCCCGTTCCTCGAACGTGATGGGATCGTAAATCACCACGTGCGACTTCGACCCGTAGTCGTACCAGTCGTCGTCATGATAAAAATAGGTTTGCATGACCGCGTCGGGGTACTGAACTCCGTTGCGGTTCCCGCCTGCCTCTAGGGTCAACCCGGGCTCGGACGGCGTCAGGGTGGTGTCGTCGAGCAGACGCTCGATGGCCATTTCCGTGGGGTTCCACAGAATGCGCTTGGTTCCTTCGAACGGCAGCAACGCTCGCTCTTCGTCGACGATGAACTGGTAGTAGAAGTTCGCATTGTCCGAGAGCGGGTAGCCGGCAAAGCTCACGGTGCGCCCCTTCACCCAAGTGTGATTGGCCGTAATCTCGAACTCGGTGATCTCTGGCACCGAGCCACTCGAGATCAGCAAGCGCCCTCCGATGGCAGCAAAGTTGGCCACACCCGGGAACTCGCGAGCGTCGGACAGCGCAACCGAGTCGATGTCCAACGTGTCGGAGAGCGAGACGTAAACCGTTCGGTCTTCGGGGTCGTAGACCTGGATCATCAGGGCATAGAGCGGCCCCTCGTCACTTGCAGCGTCGGACCCGTCGTGTTCGCTGCCCTCGCCACAGCCCACGCCGAACAGTGCACACCCGGTGGCGCACACCGCTCGGATCCACTGCCTGGTGGCCAGCTGGCGCCGCGTTTTCCTTGTCGTATCACTCATGCTGAGGCTCCAAAAAAAGTCAGAACTCCGCCGTGGTCTTGACGTAGAAGGCCCGACCAGGGCGCTGAACTCCAAAAAAGTCGAAGACCACCTCGTCCGTGACGTTCTGCACCTCGAGGGTCGAGCTCAGACTCCGGTGATCGCTCTTGACCAGGTACCCGAGCCCGACCGTGTGCACCCACTGAGCGTCGATGATCTGCTTGAACTCGCGCAGGCCGATGCTCTCCCAACCGCGAAAGTATTCGTGCACGTAGCGGGATGTCCAAGTCAGCGAAACCTCGTCGCGCGGCGCGACGAGGCCGCGGAACCGAAGCCGCGCCGAGCCATTGGCGAAAAGGTACGGGCGATTCGGAATACGGTCGCCGGCGAACGCCCCAAAGGTGCCTTCGCTCGAAGCATTTCGGAAATCCTGGTACGTGCTGTTGGCATCGAGCGCGAGGTATTCATGAGGCGAAGTCCAGCCGAGCGCGGCTTCGACCCCGAGCGAGCGCGCACCGAACACGTTTTGGTAGCTCTGCACACGGTCGTTGCCGAGCAGCACGATGAGCTGATCGGCGTCGCGTAGGAAGCCGGTCGTGCCGACGCGGAAAGACCCGAGACGCGTGCTGCGCACGTCGAGAGCCAACCCGACATTCGCGTTATGACTCCGTTCTGGTTCGAGCTCGAGATTGGCGACGACGAACGCGTTGTCCCCAAAGACCTCGTCGGGGCGAGGGAGCCGCGTCGCGTATTCGTAGGCCGCCTTCGCGTAGAGCCACGGCGTCAAGCGAAAGCGAAGCGCATTGCCGTACCCGAACTGCTGCGTATCGCGGTCGCGGCGACGAAAGATGCCGCCCGGACGCGGCTCCTCGCTGGCCAGCAGCTGCACGTACTGCTTGGCAAAGAGGATATTCTCGAGCCGGTCGCGGAAGAGGTCGAGCTCGTACTCGAGGCCGTTCACGATGGTCGTGAGCTTTCTCTCGGCAGTCAGCGGGTCACGCGTACTGGGGTCGCTCTGCCGGAGCTCGTCGCCGGTCCGCGTCAAGTAGGTCGGCGCGATGGCCAGCCGCACCGCATGTTGGCGGTGCGCGCGCCACCCGAGGTTTACCCGCCCGAACAGCGACCGGTCCCAGTAGAGCTGGTCATGGGGTCGCGAATCGGTCTCTCCCGGCGTGCGACGCTCACGCACGCAGCGCCCGAACCAGTCGTAGACACAGGTGGCGACATCGACGAAGTCGCCGCGGACGTACGTGTAGCCGGCGATGGCGTCCAGCGTGACTCCGTGTCCGAACGGCTGCTCGTAGCGCAGGCTCGCTCCAGTGGCGGTTTCCCCGTACGTCACGGCCCCGTACGGCACCGTCATCACGATGTTGTGTTGGTAGTCCTTGTCGTAGTCCGTGACGAAAGCGCGCAACACGAGCCGCCGCGCCCAGTCGCGCTCGACCATTCCGATCTCGGCGTTGACACCGGCTGCGCGGTAGCTGTCGTGGAAGCGGTAGACGCGAGCAGGCGACAAACGGCCGCGCTCATCGGGGACCTCCACGTCGACCGGGTAGTCGTTGCGCGCGTAGTCGAAGAAGCCACTCAACCGGGTAAAAAACCCGCTTGGTTCGTGAAGCTGGCGGGCGCTCAGCGTGAACCGATGGGTATCGAACGATCCGACCTCGTAGGAGGCAGCCCCGTGAATACCGCGCAGGTCCTGGTTGGTGACGAGATTCACGGCGCCGCCCAAGGCGTCGGCGCCGAAACGAATCGGCACGACACCGCTGTAGATCTCGATGCGCTCGACGAGGTTCACCGGAACATTGGCGACACCGAACGGATAGCCCGCGAGCTCGAGGGGCACGCCATCGAGGAAGAAGCGCACCTGTTCATCGGTAAGGCCGTTCAGCGAAAAGCGTGTGCTGGAACCAAGCCCGCCACGACGGCGTACTCCTACTCCCTGTGTGCGCGCGAGCAGCTCGCCCATGTCGGCGCTCTGGCGTTTGGCGTGCGCGGTGTCGACCACGGTGACAGCCTCCGCCGACTGGCGGCGCTGCTCGGCCTCCGAGGGACCGCGCACGGTGACATCGATCGGCGCCTCGACCACGGGAGCTTCTAGGCGTGCAGTGATCCGAGCACCCTGGCTGGCTACGACCTCCGTTCGAAGCTCGACCTGACCTAGCCCCGGCGCGCGGGCCACGACGGCGTAGGCGCCGGGAGCGAGCGCGCCAAAGCGGAAGCGCCCGTGCTGGTCCGTGCGCGTCGTGTGCTCCACTCCATTCGCGTGACGCGCGCTGACCTCCACGCCCGCGGCGCCGGCCGTCCCGCTTCCGGGAGGCAAGATACGGCCTTCGAGGCTTCCCGTTGCGGGCGAGCGCGGCAAGCGGAAGTCGACGCGGACCAAGATCCGTGACGCCACGTTCGTGCTCCCTCGGCGCGCCGGGCGATAGCGCACCCTGAGCACGGCGGCGCGCGCCGCCTCGTCGAAACCGTGGCCTGCGGGCTCGATCACCTCGGCCTCCGTGACGCGACCCTCCGCGTCGATGCTGATCCGAAGCACGACGCTCGCTTCGAGGCGAGCCGCGGCCGCCTCGGGAGGATACTCGGGCTCAATGGCTTCGAGCGGCTCGGGCATGTGGGCATCAGCCGGCGAGGCTTCGTTGTCGGAAGGCGGGTCGGCGCCGCCCGCGTCACCAACGTCCGCGGCGCCCAGCTCGACCCCGGCATCGCCGCTAGCGGCGTCTTGCGCCCACGCGACGCTGCTCCACGCGACCAGCCACACCACCACCGCGTACGCGCGGCAGCGGAATCTATGAGGAACCACCAAAACATCGGACGAGCTCACCTGGGTCTTGCGGACAGCGCGCGGGTCGCCCCTGGTTCCCCGTCGCTCTGGTCGGTATCCGGATCGGCCACCAGTGCCAACGGCGGCCGCCGCGTCTTGGGATGAAGCTTGGCAAGCGCGAGCATCGCGCGCGCAAGGGTCGTGGTGAGCTCCTCGCAGGTCGCTCGATCCATGTGCAAAGTCACAGGCCCGGCGAGCACGTGCAGCACCCCGTCCCGCCCCACCTCGACGCGGGCGCTCTTGGAGACTGCGAGCGGCGTGCGGACATCGATGAGCGTGTCGCTCATGCCTCGCCTCGCTCCAGGCGACTCAGCCCGAGATCGGAGAGCGGTGCCCCCGGTGGGGAAAATCTCCGCGCATGGGCCGCTACGGCGTGATTCAGCGTGCGGGCAAGCTCGGCGAGCGCGCACGGCGCCATGCGCAGCGTGAAGGCCCCGAGGTGTACCTGCAGCATGCCACACTGACAGGTGTCGACCGCCGCGACCTTTCCCTCGGCGAGCCGAGTGCGCGGGCAATCGGTCGATTCTGGGGGATGCTGATGTGACTTGTGATAGTTCATGCGTCTAGCTCCGGACCCTCGACGAGGGAATTGCCGGGCGCTGGACGCAAAGGTCTCGGGCCTCGAGTGGCGTTGGTTGGTGACTCTTAGTTAGCTGCTCAGCTCAACCGGTCGATGCCTCCCTTGGTCGTGCCAGCGCGATCACCGTGCGTTTGCAGCGCCGGCACTTGAGCTCCACGCCCCCATCCACGAAGCGAGCCAAAAGACTCCCGCATGCGCAGCGCAGCACCTCCCCGTCCTGCTCGGATGCTGCGCTGCCACAGTGCTCGCAATGCCCATCCAAGGAGGGCTTTCGTGGGGGGGCCGCTTCGGCGTTCATCGCTCAGCGGTCTTACTGCAAGTGAATATCGTTTTCAAGTACAAACTCCTGCACGGAGCATTTCTCGAATAATATGTGGTTGATTGGGCTTTAACTGATTGTGCTTTTCAATAATTGTTCTGACTCATCCGGCACCGGCGTGGGCTGTGTCGTCGGCGCTGCGCCCGACCTGCACCGGATGAAACGCCAGCGCGCG
>CBFGRJ010000148.1:0-15893 GCA_965651135.1 uncultured Myxococcales bacterium | reverse complement strand
TCCCTCGTAGCGGCGACAACTGTTGCTCTTCTGCATCTTGCTTTCGCGCTGATCACCCAGCGTGCATGCGCCGCATTCACCTTGGTCGAGCGCGCACAGCTCACCACGCATCCAAGCGCACATTTCTAAATCCTTGGCGCACTTGGCGGCTTGGCGAACTTCTGACGTCTCGAACCGGATCAGGCTGGTCAGAGCCTCAAACGCCGATCGTGATGCCGAGGGCCTGCCGCAGCTTGGAGTACTCTTCGCTCACGCTGAAGACGAGCAGCTCTTTCATCTTGTCAGCGGGGGCCAGGTCGCCCGGCAGCTGCTGCTCCGAACCAATGATCTTCTTGGCGATGTCCAGATCGCCGCTGACCAATAGCCCGGCGCGGCAAGCTGTCAGCTCCACCGCCTGGTTCCAGCGCTTGATGTTGGCCTTGGCGCCCTCTTCGAGGAACCGCTTGACGTAGTGTCGCAGCGCTTCGAGTTGCACCGGCTGCATGTGCCTGGCCAACTCCTGCGCCGTGACTCGGATCTGAGCGGCCATGTCCGGAGGCATGGGTTGCTGCGGCGCCGCAATCATCACGCCGGCAAACAGCATGATGGTCAGCTCCGCCTGAGTCTGGAACAGGTTGCGGATGTAGTGCTCCAGGCGGTACCCGGACAGGTGCTTGCCGCAGATGAACGTGAGCTCCTGGGGCTGAAAGCCCGTCAGAACGGTTTGACCCGCCACCGAAGCGGGCGGTTGCGCCGGCACCGCGATGATGGACCCGGGTACGTCGTTGCGCACGTAGAGGGTGGGCGCCTGGATCCCGAGCACCTGCGAAGCCCAACCAAAGGTCTTGGCAAACGTCACGGTTGAGGTCGCAGGGTCCTGCTTGAAGCGATCATCCAGAACCGGCAGCTTGTTCTGCGCACGGAGCTGATTGATTTTGGCTTGGAGCGCCGCTGGAGCGATGGCCTCGAAGATCTTGGAGACATGGGGATCTTCGTTCTCGTGGAACAACAGCTTCCACATCTCGCTATTGAGGCGCCCCTTGACCTGCAGCATGCCGTCGGGTTTGTAATCCTCGAAGAACTGCAGCTCCTCCCCTTCGGCCTTCCGCATGAAGGCCATGGCGGCAGCCAAGAGCCAGGCATCGTCGTAGGCCTGCTTGTGAAGGTACAGGCGATACAAGGCCCGATAGGGATCGACATTGAGCGGATCGCTTCTCAGGATATGCCGCTGTTCGACGATAGCGTCGTCCCAGCGCTCCGAGATCTCGTAGAGCTCGCCCAGAATCTGGCGCTCCAGCACCGAGTCCGGCTTGACCGTCGACGCCATCTTGAAGGCTTCGATGGCCTCGTTCGGTTGCTCCAGGCGATCGCGATAGATCAGGCCCAGCTGGTGCCACAGGGTGTGCTCGAGGTCGGTCTTCCCCTTCCCCGATATACGGTGCAGCATCTTGCGATAGCTGCGCTCCAGCTGTTTCCAGTTTCGCTGGCTGGTCAGGATCTTGTTGATGCGCTCGAACGCCTCCAGGTAATCCGGGTTCAAATCCAGCGCATCGTTGAAGAGCTCGACAGCGCGATCGAGGTCCTCGAGCTTGTCGCGATAGAGCTGCGCCTGAGTGAAGGTGTAGCGAGCCTTGTACTGGGGACGCTCCTCGAGATCGGAGATGGTCTGGAGAGTCTCGATCATCCGCTCCCACTCTCTGGCCTTCTGATAGAGCTGCAGCAGCTTGTGCAGGAGCACGTGATCGGTGGGCCGGAGCTCCAGCGCCTCTTCCAAGGCTTCGATGGCCTTGCGCGGATTGTCTTCTTTCTCGGTCCAGACATCCCCAATTTCGTTGAGGATTCGATAGCGATCCTCTTCCTCGTGAACGCTGTCTAGAATCTGTCGCTTGTACGCGGCGACCTGCTTCCAGTCGTTGTTCTTCGTGTACAGCTCGACCAGCGCCTCCAGGGTCGGACGGTGCTCGCCGTTGAGCGCGAGGGCCTTCTCGTAATTGTTGACGGCCTGGCGCGATTGACCCTGCTCTCGCTTGATGCAGCCGAGTCGATAATAAACGTCGGTTCGCTCTTCGACGTCCTCCTCTCCCAGCGCGGTCAGCACCTTCTGATAATTGGTCAAGGCCGTCGGCCAATCGGCGAGCTCGAAGGCGACGTCGGCAATGCCTCGTATCGTCTCCTGATCGGTCAGATCCAGCTGATGCGCCGTGTGATAGGCCTTCAGCGCCTGCTCGTTCTTGCCCACTGCCGCCAGCACCTTGCCCTGCAACTTGAAAAGCATGTGCTGCTCGTGGCGCTCGCGATTCTTCGCCTTCTTCGCCAGCATGTCCGCCAGCGGTTCGGCCTCCGCGAAGCGCCCCGTACGAATGTATTCCTCCACCAGGGGCAGCGCGGCCTCCTCGCAGTCCTCGTCACATTGGATCGCCAGCTCGTAAGCCTGCACGGCCAACTCGTGCTCGCCCAACATCTCGTCGCGCAACCTGCCGAGCTCGACCAAGAGCTTTGCCCGCTGCCGCGGTAGCTCGGTATTGGTCTGCTCCTGTTCCAAGTAGCGCGCAGCGCGATCCCAGTCCGCTTCGTCGATGGCGATGGTTCTCAGTGCCGCCAAGGTCCTGAGGTGCGACGGATCCAGGTCCAGCGCCATCTCGAAGCGCTCCTGGGCTCCACCGCGGTCGCCCAGCTTCTGCTCGAGCGCCTCGCCGATCCGATAGTACATCTCGACGCGCTGTGCTCCGTCCGTGGTCAGCTCGGCCACGCGTGACATGGCCTCGATGGAACGCGCGGGATCGTCTTGCCTGTCGTACAGACGACTGAGCGCCTCGAGCGCAGCGATATTCGTGTCGTCGAGGTCGACGATATTTTGATAAGCATCGATGGCGCGATCGATGTCCGCCACCTCGTCGACGTAGACGCCGGCAATCTGCCCCCACAGCTCTATCTTCGTCTCGTGGTCGGCCGCCTCGTTGATGTGCCGCTCGTAAGCGCCAATCAGATCCAACCATTGCTTGAGCCGTCGATAGCAGCGCTCGAGGGCGACATAGGCCCTTTCTTCGGCCGGCGAAATCTCCAAGGCTTGTTCGAGCCGTTGAGCCGCCGCGTCGGCCTTGAGAAATTGCTCTTCTAGAATGGCAGCCAGCTTCAGCAGTACCTCGACGCGATCGCGCTCCGTCTCCACGACGTCGAGCTGCTGCTCGAGGACTTTGACCAGGTCAGGCCAATCCTGCAGCGTCTCGTCGACTCGCTCCAGCCCGCGCAATGCGGACAAATTCCCGCCATCGAGCTCGAGGACCTCGCGGTACATCTGGCCCGCGCGCTGGAAATCCCTGAGCGCCGTTTCGTAGAGACCGCCCATGCGGATCTTGGTTGCTGCAACTTCTTCCGAGTCGGACAGCGCCTTGACCTTCGCAGCCAAGACATCGACCAGGTCGGCGTGTTGGCCGCGCTCGTCGTAGATGCGTTCCAGGGCGACAAGCGGCGGTAGATACTGAGGATCACAATCCCGAGCCTGCTTGTAATAGGTGACACCCTTGTCGATCTCACCCATGTTACGCTCCAAGAGCTCACCCAGATCGTAGAGGATGGCCTTCCTGTCCTCGTTGGCAACGGCCACGTTAAGCGCACGGGTCAGCGTCTCGCCAACCTTCTGCCATTGCCCACCCAAGCGATGGATGGCCGCCATTTGGCGCATGACCTGCACGTTCTGCGGGTCGAGCGCCATGATCTGCTGGTAGTAGGGCTGAGCGTACTCGAAGTGCCCCAAGTCCTCGCCGTACCACTTGCCTAGGCGCAAACACAGCTGGATCTTCTTCTTGGGATCTTCTTCTTCTTGCAACCAAGAGTTGGCCGAGCTGATCAGCTCGCCCCAACGATTGGTGGCCTGAGCCATGCGCTCCAAGTAGCGGCTGGTGTCGTCGTCCGAGTAATCGTCGCTGAACGCGTTGACCAGTGCATCGAAAGCCTGGTTCGGATCTTCCAGCTTGTCTTCGAAGACCTTGGCGATACGCCGCAAGAGATCGCTGCGATCGCTCACCTCTTCGCGCGTCTCCAGTCGGTTGAGGTACAGCTCGATCAAGGCCTCCCAACGCTCGGCTGTCTTGTGCAGCTTCTCCAAGGCTTCGAAGGCCTCGTCGTGCGCTGGATCGATCTCCAAGATCTTCTCGAAATCGGGAGTCGCCCGGTCGTACTCGTTGACCTCCTTCTTCCAGAGCGTTGCCACCTCCAAGAGCTCGCGGATCTTCTCGTCCGGCTCCTCGAGCGCCTCGGCGCGCTGGCGCTTGACCGCGATCACGTCGGTCCAGCGCTCCTCGCTGCGGTAGATCTTCTCCAGCTCGTCGATCGCCTCGAAATCCTTCGGGTCGACGTCGAGCAGGTTGCGCCAAGCCTCCGAGGCTTCGAACACTTGTTCCAGAACGGTGCCGTAGATCTTCCCGAGCTCGCGGTACACCTCGGTGAGTTCCTGCGGCTCGAGCAGAGCCGCGGCCCGATCGATCGTGGCGTGCAAGGCACCCACCAGCTCGTGCGGATCTTCACGTGTGCGCCAAACGTGCGCGATGGCTCGCAACGCTTGAACATTCGAGAAATCGATGTCGAGCACGCGCTGCCAAGTTTCCAGCGCCTCGTCGTCCCGATTCAGTTGTTCGGCGAACAAGCGCGCCCGACGGGTCAGGATGTTGACCCGTTCTTCGTCGGTTTCGGCGATGTCGAAGTGCCGTTCGAGTACATCCGTCAGCTCCGCCCACTGTCCCTGAGCTTCGTAGAGACCAGCCAGCGCCCAAAGCGCCTCGGGGTCCTCGCCGCGTAGGTCGAGCACCCGCTTCCAGCCTTCAACGGCGCCTTCGATGTTGCTCAGTCGCTCCGCTGCCAAATGCGCCATACGCGCGCGGATCTCAGCCTCTTGCACGTCTCCCACCGCGTTTTCGAGCTCACGCTGGTAGACACCCTGGAGCTCCTGGAAACGCTCGGCTTGCTCGTAAATGCGACCGAGAGCAGCAATCGCGCCTTCGTTGGTCGGATCGAGCTCGTCGAAGATCATGCGATAGGCGCGCACCGCATCGTCGATCTGACCCAAGCGCTCCTCGTACACAGCGCCCAAGCGAGCGTACAGCTCGACACGATCGGCTTCGTCTTCTGCAGTCGCCGCTCGTTGCTCGAGCACGCCCGCCAGCTCTGGCCACTGCTCGAGGGAACTGTAGATGCGATCCAAGTTGGCCAACGCATCGTGCTCCGTGGGGGCAACGGTCAGCACGTAGCGATACGTCTCCTCGGCCTTCGAGACATCCGCCAGCTCTTCTTCGAACACACGCGCCAGCCGCTTGCCAACGGTCGCCTGCGTCGCGGCATCGACGCCTTCGATGCTCAGCACGTCGGCGTAGGCATTGGCCAGTTGTTCCCAGCCACCATCCAGCATGGCGGCCAGACGCTCGATCTCCTCACCGGAACGTTCGTCGAGCGGGCTCTCTTTGATCGCGCGGACATAGATGTTGAACGCCAGCACCGGATCGAGCAGCCGCTCTTCGGCATCTTCGGCGATGCGTTGGTACATCGCCACGCGCTCGTCCAAGTCTTCGATCTGGCCCAGTTGGGCCTCGCGAACTCGGATCAGCTTTTCCCACTCCGCGGTGGACTGATACAGCGGCTCGAGAATCTCGCCGATCTCGAGTTGTTTGCGGCCCGACTCGAAGAGCTGTTCCAGCGCCTCGAGCGTCTGCACGTTCTCCGGCGCGGCATTGATGACTTCGCGGTAAGCGTCGATAGCCCTGTCGAGGTCTTGCAGCTGATTCTGGTACACCTGGCCGAGGCGGAACTTGAACTCCAGGATCTCTTCGGGGCTCTCGCCGATTTCGGCCTCCTTAGCCAAGATCTCGGCGAGCTCGCTCCAGCGCTCGGTCTGGGTAAACAGGCGATCCAGCGCCCTCACAGCGCTTTGGTTTTCGGGATCGACCTCGAGCACGCGCCGATAGCGAGCCACCGCTTGATCGACATTCTCGAGCTGAACCTCGTAGACCTGCGCCACCCTGAGTCCGAGCTCGACGAGCTGTTCGGGTGAGCTCTCGAGCCCATCCAGCTGCGCGTCGTAGAGCTCAGCAACGGCCGGCCAGCGTTCGATCATCATCGCGAGGCGCTCCAGTGAGCCGAGCGATTCCTCGTTTTGCGAATCGAACGCTACGGCGCGAGCATACGTCTCGAACGCCTGTTGGTGGTCCGCCAGGTTTTCTTCGTAGAGCCGCGCAATGCGGTGAAGCAGGTCCACCTTGGAGAAGGGGTCTTCGGTGTAACGCACCTGCACTTCGAGCACGCTGATGAGCTTGGGCCACTCGCCCATGGCATCATAGACAGGCTCCAGTACGCTGGCAGCAGCAAGCTGCGCAACGGGTCCTGCCTTGATTCCTTCGAGCGCCTCGAGTGTCGGTGTGTGATCAGGCTGAATGTTCAAGATGTCGCGATAGAGCTCGACGGCCCGCTCCACGTCACCCAGATGCTTCTCGTACAGCTCCGCGATGCGATACTGGTAGCTCACGGCTTCTGCGGGGTCGGCCGTCAGCTCCGCCTCGTGCGTCAGGATGCTCAACAGCTCCTGCCAATTTTCGGCAGTCTGATACAAGACGTCGAGGCGACCGAGCGCCGACAAGTCGTCCGGATCGAGCTCCAGCACACGCTGGTACGTGTCGATGGCACGCCCCACGTCATGCAGCTCACGCTCATGTACCGCACCCACCTGGTACAAGATGAGCTTCTTTTCCTCGGTGTCGAAGACCAAATCGGCCTTCTTCGAATACACGCCGAGCAACTCTTCCCAACGTGACAGGCCGAGATAGAGATTGATCAAGGCATCGATGCTCTTGAGATCTTCGGGATCGAGCTCGAGCACCTTGAGATAGACGCCAATCGCATTTTCGCGCTTGTCGAGGATCTCCTCCTCCAGCGCGGCAGCCTGGTACAACGCCGATTTCTGATCCTCGAGGTCTTCGAGAATCTCGGCTTTGCGCTGCAAGATCAGCGACATGTCGGCGTAGCGCTCGGAGGCCTGGAATAGCGCCTGCAGCGATTCGGCAGCCGCTAGATTCATTGGATCGATGCTCAGCACCTTGCGATACAGCTCGATCGCGCGATCCAGGTCGCGCACATCGCTCTCGAAAATGCGCGCGGCCGAGGTGTACAGCTGGCTACCCAGCTCGGGATCGTCTTGCTGTTGTGCCAGCTGTTCGTACACACCGGCCACGTCCTGGAACCTGCCGGTGGCTCGCGCCAACCGATCCAGTACCTCTTGGGTCGGCTCACTCGACGGGTCGACAGCCAGCGCGCGCGCCATGGTTTCGAACGCAGCGTTCACGTCTCCGGCTGCGTCCTCGTAGAGCTCCGCAATCTGGTGCAGCAGATCCACCTTGCGGCTCGGATCCTCCGAGCGGCGAACCTGCACCTCGTGCACTCCAATCAGCTTCGCAAAGTCGCCCTGGTTGCGATACAAAGGCTCGAGAATCTCGGCGATCACCAGCGCGTGCGCTTCGTTTTGACCCAACGCCTCCAGCGCCTGCAGCGCCAGGCGGTTTTCCGGGTCGCGCTCCAGCACCTGGCGGTAGCCATCGATGGCCGCCTCGATTTCGCCCATCTGCTCCTGGCGCAGCGAGGCCAGCCGCAGCATGAAGGCTATCTGTTCGCGATCGTCTTCGGCAAGGTTGAGCTGAATCTCGAGATTTTCAGCCAAGTCTTCCCACATGGCTTGGCGGGTGAACAAGCCCTCCAGGGCATGCAATGCCACCTGGCTCGCAGGATCCAATGACAGCACTTCACGGTAGGCGGCGATGGCTTCGTTGGGCTGGCCCAGCTTTTCTTCGAAGACATTGGCCATCTGCGCATAGAGCGCTTCGCTCTCGCGGCCGTCCTGGCTGAGCTCGATTCGGCGCCGAAACACACCGACCAACTCTTCCCAGTGCTCGTTGCTCCGATACAGCGCGTCCATGGCGAGCAGCGCTTCGTTGTCGGCTGGATCGAGCCCCAAGACTTTCTCGTAGCTTTCCGCAGCTTCGCCAACACGGCCCAGGCGCTCCTGGATGGACGCCAGCCGCATCCAGTACTCCCGGGCAAGCTCCGGGTCCTCCAGATCGGCAGCGATGGAACCGTAGATTTCGATCAACTTGTCCCAGGCATTGGCTTGCTCGGCCAAGCTCTCCAGCTCGAGCCTAGAATCGATGACCGACGGATCCGCTTTGACAGCTCGCGCTTGCGCCTCGAGCGCGAGGTCGACGGTGCCCAACCTGCTGGCGGCGGTAGCAGCGATCTTGCGCTGCAACTCCACCGTGCGTTCGGGATCGGTGCTAGTGCTCGCAAGGATCTGCAGCGCCTTGATGAGTTTACCCCACTCTTCGCGCTGCTCGTAAATGGCCTCGAGAATCGCGGCGGTTTCGCCGGCCAAAATGCCTGACTCGAGCATGTGCTCGAGCGCCAAGCGAGCGCCTTCGTGATCCGGATCCAAAAAGAGGATCTCTCGATAGTTTTCGAGGGCCCCTTCGGCGTCATCCAAGTGTTCGATCTGGGTCTGTGCCAGGCGGAACTTCAGATCGACCAACAACCGCTCATCGGAATCCAGCTCGATCCTTCGGCGCAAAACCTCTGCATACGATTCCCAGGCTTGCGTTTGAAGGTAGAGGCGATCGAGCGCAGACAAGGCCGTGGTGTCGGTTGCATCGTCTTCGAGCACCGCGTCGTAGGTCTCGATGGCACTTTCGGCATCGCCAATCTGCTCTTCGTACAAGCGCGCGATCTCGTACAAAATGTGCTTGCGCGCTTCGGGGTCGAGCGTGAGATCTCGCCGCTTCGTGTACACCTCGAGCAGCTCACGCCAGCGTTCCGTCTCTCGATAGAGCTGTTCGAGGGCAGAGAGGGCTACCTCGTTGTCAGGCTCTTCTTCGTAGACAGCGCGGTATTCGACCAGCGCTTCGTCCACGTTGCGTGTCTCTTCGACCAGCACGCGACCCAGGCGCAGGCGCAGGGCGTTGGCGAGCCCCGTGTCGCCGGAACCCTCGGCGCTGCGGATCGCAGCACGGTACGCCGCGATCACTTCCTGCCAGCGCCCGGTCGAGGCGGCGGCTCTTTCCACGTCCACCGAGCTCTGTTCCTCGCCGGGAGCCAGCTCGAAGGCCGCCAAAAAACGCTCGAACGCCGTGCTCTTGTCGTTGATCCTCGTCTCGTAGAGGCTCGCGACCTCGCGCAGCAGGTCCAGGCGCTCCAATGGATCGTCGATGTGCGCGAGCTTGACCTCGATCGCATTGGAGAGCCCCTTGGGGTTGTTCCCTTGCTGGTAGATCGGAATCAGGCGCTCGGCAGCGTCCAGATTCTGAGCATCGAGATTCAGCACCTTCTCGTAAGCGCGCGCGGCCCGGTCGGGTTTGCCCTTTTGGGTCATCCACAGCTCGGCCACCTTCATCAGCATGCTGACCCGCTGAGCATCGGTCTCGGCGCGGCTCTCGTTGCTCTCGAGCACGCGGATGAACTCGTCCCAACGGCCCGTCTCGGCGTAGAAGACCTCGAGGTCATCCCAACGGCCCAGCGACACGTAGCGCTTCTTCAGCTGTTCCTGAGCTCGCCGATCGTCGGGCTGCAACGTGAGCAGCATGCGGTAGGCATCCGCCGCGCGGGCATCGTCCTTCAGTCTGTCTCCCACGACCTGACCCAGCTTGGTCAACACCTGGATCTTTTGCCGGTCGTCGTAGGTGATTTCTGCCAACCGCTCGAGGGTGTCCGCCAGCTTCTCGTAATCCCGGGCTCGCTCGTAAAGCTGACTGAGCGCCGAAAGCGCATCGGCGTCCTCCGGATCGTTGTCGAGCACCTCCGCCCAAAGATCGATGCAGACCTCCGGCTTCTTGACTCTTTCGGTCGCCAGGTGGGCAATCTCGCGGAATGCGGCGGTGCGTTCGGGTCCCGGATCGAGCGCTTCGGCGCCCGCCTTCTTGAGCGCGATCAGCTTCTCCCAGTCCCTGCGCTTCTCGTACATCTCGAGCAGGTACGCGAGCGCGTCGCCGTCGAGCGGATCCACTTCGAGCAGCTTCTCGTACGTGCGTACCGCCTCGGCCTGGTTCGAGAATTTGTTGACGTACAGGTCGGCAGCCTGACGATAGTACTCCGCCTTTTCGATCGGATCGGCCACCTCGTCGCCCAAGGCCACCAGCGTCTTGACGTATTCGTGAGGACGCTTCTCCACCTGCGCCAGCTTTTCGCGCAACTCTGCCACCTTGCCGTCGTCCTGGGTTTGGGTCGCCGCGGGAGCCTCGGAAATCGAAGCCGCGCTTGGCGGCACTGAATTGGTACGCGCCGGTGCGGGATCTTCGGTGCTCGCCGGAGGAGCGTCGGACCGGCTCACCGCCGGCGCCGCGTCCACACTCGAAGACATGGCCGCAACGGACGACGCGCCCGCCCCCTGCGTGAGCGCCGCCTCTTGCATCGAGCCAGTCTGAGCGATTCGTTCTGGTACCGAAGAGCCGTCTTGGCGCCCGAGCTTCTCACCGATCTGCTGCTCGAACGCCTGCAGTGCAGGATGCGACGGATCCAGCTGCGCCAAGCGCACGAAGAATCGCTTCGCCTTGATCAGGTCTCCCTGCTCGCGCCAGGCGATCAGGCCGCCGCTCGCCAGCAAGTAAACCGCCGAGCTTCCCGCGCCCGAGCGGTCGGCGAGCTCGTCTGCCAGCCCGACGACGTAATCCCAATCCCCAGCCTGATTGCCCAGGTTCTCGCGCAGGTAGGTAAACGCGGGTTCCCGCGCGGGGTCGAGCCGGAGCGCCGTTTCCAAGAAGCGCGCCCCAACCTCGGCATTCTGATGCCTGAGCGCCCAGCGGACACCGAAACAGAAGCTGGCATCTGCCTTCTGGGATGGATCCCTCAGCTCCTTGAGTAAGGCCTCCTGCGTTTCGAGGATGGCGTCCGTTCGATCGGCCTCGACCAATAGGCCCTCGTACAGCGCTGCGATACTGACGCTGGCGGGATCGGCACTGTATGCCTGAGCCAAGATCCCCTCGAGCTCTCCGGGGGCAAACCGGCGCGCAATGCGCGCGGCGCGCAAGAACACCCGCGATTTCTCCGACGCCTCGGTGGCTTCGTGGCCGCTCCTCAACAGACCGCCGATGCGGTCTTGCCATTGATCTTGCCCGACCTGCACGTCCTCCAACAGGTCCGGAATTTCGCTCGCATGACCGTTAGAGTTTTGTAATGCCTTGGCATACGCCTCGGTCGCGCCGTCGTAGTCACCCTGATCGCAAAGGACGTCCCCGAGCTCACGATAGAGTTGACTGAGCTGCGTCGCTTCGCCTCCAGCTTTGAGCTCGAGGCGAATCAGCTTCTGAACCATGTTGAGCTTGCCAAGCTCCCAATAGATGCGGCGCGCTTCTGCGAGTGCGTTCACCAAAGCAGGATTCAGCTTGTACGCGTCCTGAAAATGCTTGAGCGCCTTGACACCTTGCAAGAACTGTTGGTGCAAAAGCTGACCCAAACGCAAATGCAGATCTGCCTTGACGCTAGCGTCCTCTGCAGTCTGTATCGCGTGCTCAAGGACTGCGACGACCGCTTGCCAGTCGTGTTGGCTCGCTAGTTGATTGACTCGATCTTCTAGATCCATGCTCCCTCGGGCAGGCCTCGGACGGGATGAAGGTGGGCCCTTCCGTGCCTGGAGATCAGTACGGGTGAGAAGCGCCACGAAATAGTGTTGACAAAAGACAAGCCGGCACGTGAGGGCTTAGCCCCACGCGCCGAAAAAGAAACCCCTATGAACGCGAACGTAGATGGCAAATCGCTCAGCTTCCGAGCTTCTGAATGAGCCCGCTTGCAGTTTGGCACTGTTCTTTGAACTTCTTCGAGTCACCGCCTCGGCACGCGCGTTTGGTGAACTGATTGAGCAAGCGCACGGCCTTCTCCTTCTGAGGTGGCTCCATCACCGCGTAGGTACTGCCTAGGTTGAAGGAGATTTCGGGATGACCGTCACCGGCCACCTCTTGCGCCTTCTCCATGGCGGCAACCATGGAGGCTTTGTCGTCCCGGGCCTGTGCGGCTTGGAACAGTAGGATGTACATGCCGTACAGCGCCTTGTCGTTGCGCTCGTCTCCCGGAGGAACCAGGCGCGTGCCTTCTTTCAACACGCCTTCAGCCTCTTTGTAGAGCTTGAACGTGTTATACGCTTCAGCCAAAGGTGGGTAGAAATATGGCACGCGCGGATCGTGCTCTATAGCTTTCGAGTAGTTGACCAGCGCGTTCTGCTCGTCATCGGTCCACCACATGGCATCACCCAGTTCGTGGTAGCAGTGCGCCAAATTCGGATCTTTCTCGATGCATTTCTTGAGCGGCTCCTTCGCCTGCTCGTACGCATCGGGGTTGCCGTTGCGCGCTTGTTGCATCAAGGCAAAGCCGCGCTTGAACCAATAATTGGCAAACTCGGGTGCAACCTGAACGGCTCGGGCCAGGGTCGAAGCCAGCTTGTCCCAGTCTTCTTTCTTTTCGTACGCCTTGGCGAGCTTCCAGAGGATCAGGTGATTCGTCGGGTCGAGCTGGATCGCCTGTTCGTACTTCTGAATCGCCCCTTCGACATTCACTTTGACGGACCGATCGCCTTCGTTAGCCAAATTGATGGCTTCGATATGATCTCGGCTGCAGCCGCCTGCAGCCAAGCTGATGACAACGCCTGCCGCCAGGGTGGCGAGTTTTGCGGACTTCCACAGTTTCATCGCGGGCTCACTCTTTCTGAAATCACGGCATCCACCAGACCGCGCAAGGCGGATATGGCGCCTGAAGGTTGGTTTTCGCAAAGCCAAAGAAGCTGGACCACATGGCCTGTTTTTAAGGATTATGTCGACGCCGCCGACGGGTCGGAGCGCCTTTCGAAGGTTCAGGAAGCATAGGCGGACGCGACCCTTGAAGTAAAGCTGCAACTACCACACTTTCGCGCCCGTTTTCCGGTGTTTGCGTGCCTGTCGGCTCAACGCCCACACTTTCACCGGCCAGCGACACGCCGGCTGGGCAACGGGGCTCGGGGTCGAACGAAAACCTCTGATTCGCACAAAGCGCGAAGGGCGCGCCGTCGATTCGGCACGCCCTTCTTTGTGCTGCTCTAGACCTGCCCGTGTGCGTCATATACTCCGCCGCACGGTGGTCCGGCGCAGGCGGTCAACCCGGCGCAAACATGATCGGGTAGACGACCGTCACGATGCCGCCCTCGGGCTGCGGGAAGCTCAAGCCGTAGTAGGCCGAGATCACACAGCTCACGACGCCGCTGTCCGGCAAATCCGACCCGCCGTTTGACACGTTGGAAACGGAACCATCTCGACCGATCACGAAACGCACCTGCACGCGCCCTTCGAGATTCGGGTTGCGGGCCAGACCCTGCTCGTAGCACATGCGGAACCGGCCGTAGTTCTGCCGCACGATACGCTGAATCACTTCAGGCGGCAGCCGACCGCTGACGCTTGTCGCACCCATGCGCACCTTGGGTGCCCGGGTCTTGTGCGAGCCACCGAGGCGGCCGTGCCCGGCACCGAAACCCTGGCCGGTGCCGATACCTGCCCCGTGACCCAGCGTCCCGATGTTGCCGAGACCGATACCTTCGCCGCGGCCACCGCCACCTTCACCGATACCGGACAGACCAAGACCGCCGGCACCGAAGGCATCGCCGATCTCGTCGCCCCACATGTTACCGCGAGCGCTGATTTCGTCGGTACCCAGAGACGTGTCACGGCCCCAGGGAGCGGTGGGTGCGTTGGGATCGCCGGAAGCACCAGCGTTCAACAGACCGATCATACCGAACTCTCGCGCTTCTCGGAGCGCCGCCTGCCGCGCGATGTGCGGGTCGGGGTTGTCTTTCGGCCCCTGCACGGCATAACGCTTGTTGGTCGCTTTGGTGGTCGGATTACCCATCGAGCCTTCTTCACCCTTGGCTCGGGTACCGGTGCCACCTTCTTTGTTGTCGGCCTGCTCCTCGACGACCTCGGCCTCTTTCTCCTCCTGCTCGCGCTCGGCAGCCGCCTTGAGGTACTGCTGAATCAGATACAGTTGGTCTTTATCGATATCCTCGTCGTCGGTAAGACCCAGCGGCGGGACGAAGAACGCCATGGCAGCGATGAACGCGCCCACCGACAGGAACGAAAGCCCGAAATACATCGCCACGTTCCAGTCGATGCCCGAAGCGACACCGTGAGCCACCGGCTTGCCGGCGTTGACAGCAGCCACCTGGAACACGAAGCCGTTCAGCTCGATACGAGCCCGCGCCCCATTGGGCAACGGCAGCTGATGCCCGCCGCTGACCTCGGGACTCGGCTGTGCGCGCGTGCGCGCCTCGTCCACGGTCATGCGGGGTTGCCCGGAGATGTCGATGTGACCCGTGGCACCCGGAGGCAGCACCACGCTGAGCGATGCCCGGTCGCCGACCACAATCGGCATGCGCGTGGTTCCGAGTTTTTCGCTCGGAATGAAGAAGTCACAGGAGAAATTCTTGCCCTGCTCCTCGCCCACGTAGAAGTTGCGTGGCGGCGCCAGGTGCGAGACGTGTAGGACGTTGGTGTCCCACAAGATCATGACTTCTACCGCCGGCACGTGCGGCAGCTCGACCTCGTCGGGCAATACGTCGGGCCCGCTCTTGACCAGCGTGTAGGTGTAGGTTCCGGGTGGCGCGTTGTCGGGCACGCGCAGGTGGTCGTGCGCCGCGGCTGCCGCGCCCGCCGCGAACGGGTTGACGGGATTGACGTCGAACGGATTGCCTCCGCCTCCGAAGGGGTTCGACGGCGCCGCCGCAAAAGGATTCGAGGACACCGGCTGAGGCGCGGGGACGGCTTGGGCGCCCATCATGGGAGCCGTCATGCCCGCTGCGGCCACTCCGGGGTGTGCCTGCATCGGAGGAGCGGCCATGGCGGGCGCCCCCATGGCGACTTCTGCGCCGGGAGCATCCGCAGTCTCGAGAACGATCGTGGTACCACCGACCTGAATTTGGTCGCCCACGTGCAACTTGCACTTGTTGATCCGAGCGCCATTCACCTGAGTTCCCGGTTCATTGCCAAGGTCGATCAGCGTGATGTCTTCGGGGCCGGCAACTTCGATCACGGCGTGCATCCGTGATGCCAGCTCGTCATCGACTCTCAGGTGGCTCTTGGGATCTTTGCCGACCTTGACGATGTCCTGTGTCACCGTCTCACGACGGACGAGGGCGTCTCCTTGATAGAGACCGAATGTGAGAACCGCTTTTGCCATGCTTTGGTTTCCTTGAACCTCTTATGAGGCTATGCATCACTCAACCGCCACCCGAGCGGGCTCGCGGCGGGTACAATCGGGGATCAGAGGTCTATCGGGGATCAGGGGTACAGTCGGTAGCGGAAAGTCCGCGAGGTTGACGTCAAATGTTCTCGACGGACTTGAGCATCTCGGGAACGAACGAGGTGCGCGGGCGAATGAGCGTGGTCCTGGCAGCACGGGCCCTCACCTTGATGGTGGCGTCGTTGGGACCGAAGCCTCCAGCGTTCAACGGGTCATCGTCGAACTCGTAGCCATAATCGCCAGTGTCTTCCTTCGTTTCCTTCACTGGTTGCGCGAACGCCGCCGGAGCTACGAGCAGCGCAATGGCACCGAGCGCGACAACTGTTAGTCCTCTGGTCGATCGAGTCATTGAAGTCTCCCTAAAATTATCGCTTCCTATTACAGTGCTATTGTACTTACTGGGCTTGGTGGCCGTCAACACCAAGGTGGTTCACTAAGTGAAACGCTCCTGACGCGGGAGCTGGGGCATTCGACAGGGTCGCCGGGCGGATGTTCCCAACACTTCGATGAAGTACGCGTCCCGTTCTTTGAATACCTCGAGCGCAATCCCAAAAAACCCCGCGATCTTTAGCCAGCTCTGCGCTGGCCTCGCACCAGCGCAAGAATTTTCCGCGCCGAGCGTGACCCTGCTGGACTACTTTTTC
>CBFGRJ010000147.1:0-16011 GCA_965651135.1 uncultured Myxococcales bacterium | reverse complement strand
GCTTGTTGCAGGCATCGAGGGCGTGCTTGACTGACGCGCGGCGAGGCCGATCCGACCGAAATGATGCGACAAGCGCACTTTTACAGCCTTCCGCGTGCCGTCCAACACAGGTTCGTCGAGTCCACGCGAGGTGTGGGAACACCCGCTCCAATTTTGGTCAAGCTCTACAAGAGCAACGCCCATTGGTACTGGGCTCTCGCCGCGCTTGGAGTCGTCGGCCTTTGGATCATCGTTGCGCTGATTGGTTACGGCGATCTTCAGAGTCCACTGGCCATCGCCCCGACTCCACTCGTGGGGGCGCACATCGCATTTGCCGCCGTTGCGGCCTACTGCGCCTTGACCGCTCAGTCTCTGGCCTGGGCAAACGCTCGCCTGCCGTTCGTCACCGGGACGTTTCTGTTCCCTTCCGGCGTGATCGTGGTGAGGTCTTCTGGGCTTACAATCGCACCCATCGAGGAGCTGCAAGACGTGCGCGCCACGGGCAGCTCGGTGCAAGTGGTGTTCCCCGGTCGAACGTTTAGCTTCGTTGCCGACCAAAGCCAAGCGAATGCGGCGCCGGCCATGATTCAGGAAGCGCGCCAGAAGTACCAAGCTGCCAGGGCCGCCAACGACATTCGCCAGCTGCTCTTGCTCGATCCTCTACAAGACAGCGGCGTCCCGAACCCGCTCGCGCCGACCGAGCCCTTGGCGCCACCGCGTCTGATGGCGCGCTGGACGAGCATCGTTGCCGTCGTGGTCGCCGGCGTCGCGCTGGGCAGCGCGGTCTTTTGGGTTCGCAATACGTGGAGCGCCAAGGCCTTGTACGTGCGGGCCCTAGCCGCCGACAGCACGCAGGCCTACCGGGATTACCTCGAGCGCGGGGGCAAGCGCCCCGAAGTCGAGGCGATCTTGCTACCCCGGGCCGAACTGAAAGACGCCCGCGCGAAGAACTCGGTCGAGGCGATCGAGGCTTACATCAAGGCGCACCCGCAAACGCGCATCGCTCAGGAAATCACCGACGCCCACCGCGCTGCTCTGCTTCGGGTGTTGGACAAGGCCAAAGCCGCCGGCACCCTCAGCGCGTTGAACCAGCTCGAGCAGAAGCACAAGGGTTACCCCTTGATTCAGGCGGAGCTGCAAGCGGCCAAGCAAGCGCTGTACGACGGCGCTTTCGCCAAATTCAAAGCTCAGGCCAGCGACAAGCCAGAAATTGCTGCGTTCGTCCAGCGCCTCATTCACTACTCACAGGTAAATGGCCCCAAGGTCGAGGTGCGTTTCCAGGTCAAGTACACGCAGAACTACGATCATATCGAAGACATCGTCGAGAAAAGCCCGTACTACGTCGGTCCGAGCATTTTGCCGGCCCAGTTTTTCAAGGGCAAATACGTCGAGGCGCGTGAGCAGCGGATCGGCAAGGCCCTGGTCGAGCGTTTGCAGAAGGCCTTCCCAGAGGACGTCCTCGATTTCGAGCTAGGGCCTTCGATCCCCAGCGAGCAAGGTGACTTGCCCGAGGTCAAGGTCCCTACCTTGTTCGTCGAGCACAGTGTCAGTTTTTCAGGAGGCTTCGTCGGTTTGAAACGTCAGGGTATGTACATGGGAATGACGCTCGCCTACCGGGCGTTCTTCCGCATCCCTGGCCAGGAAGCCGATCAGCTCGTCTACCAAATACGTCTGTGGCGGGCGCCCAAACAAGAACTGATCGATGGCGCCAAGAACGCCGAAGAAATCTACGACTCTCTGGCCACGGACGCGTACGACACCTTCTTGCGTGAGTACTTGGAGCACTGGTTCAAAAAGCCCTGAAAGCTACCCCAGCTCACCAAGCGCGCGAAGATTCGTCAGGAACCCCGCCCAGCTCGCGGTGAGGCGAAATGCTCCTTCTCGATCCGTGCTCCCATTTCCTTCGGCTCGCGTTAGGGTGTTGGAGCCGCGCGCCGAGGCGGTCTTGGGCGCGTGGGACGGCCGACCCCGATGAGCCTGCTTCCTTTCGTCGTTCTAGCCGCTTTGATCGCGATCAACGCGCTGTACGTTGCCGCTGAGTTTGCGGCTGTTGCGGTTCCTCGGAGCCAGCTGGCCGTGGTCGCCAAGAGCGGCAACCGACGGGCGAGGGGCCTGCTCGCGGTGCTCGAAAACGGGGTGGAGCTGGATCGCTACATTGCCGCCTGCCAAATCGGGATCACGCTTTCGAGTCTCGTTGCGGGGGCCTATGGGCAGGCTACCGTCGCCGTCGCGCTCGGTCCGATTCTAGAGCAGTCTTTCGCCCTCGAAGCGGACACTGCTGCATCGGCGGCCCTGCTGCTGGTCTTGCTGGTGCTCACGGCACTCCAAGTCGTGCTCGGGGAGCTGGTTCCGAAGTCGTTGGCGCTCCAGTTTCCGGAGCGGGCTGCGCTCATCACCTATCTGCCAGCCCGATGGTCCGTTTCGCTGTATAGGTGGTTCATCTGGTTGCTCAACGGCAGCGGCCTCTTACTGCTCAAGCCATTCGGCGTCACGCCCGGTGGCCACCAGCATGTCCATTCTCCGGACGAGATTCGGGTGTTGCTCGATGAATCGCGCCGTGGTGGCGCATTGAGCCCGGAGGCTCACCGACGGCTCGAGCGAGGGCTGCACCTGTCCCAGCGTACTGTTCGCCAGATGATGACGCCGCGGCACGAGGTGCACGCGCTCGAAATCTCCACCCCGGCCGAAGAGATCTTACAGCGGGTTTTGCAGAGCCCGTTCAGTCGGCTGCCCGTCTATCGTGAGACCTTGGATCAGGTGGTCGGTGCCATCAGCACCAAGCAGATCGTGCGCTTGCTCGCGGTACGAGGTGAGCTGCCCCCTCTGGAGCAGCTGGTGCGCCCCATCCCTTTCGTGCCGGAAACACTGCGCGCCCACAGGCTCGTGCGCTTTCTACAGGAGAACCGTAGCTCGAAAGCCATCGTCGTCAGTGAGTTTGGAGGCGTGCAGGGGCTGATCAGCATCGAGGACGTCCTCTCGGAGCTATTCGGCGACATCGGAGACGAGCTCAAGAGCCCGGAGCCAGGTGCTGAGCGCCTGCCGGACGGCAGTATGAAGCTGCCGGGGTCAATCGGGCTGGACGAAGCGGCCGCCTGGCTTGGCGTGCGTTTGGAAGGCTCCGCTGCGACGCTTGCGGGTTATATCGTGGACCATCTGGGTCGGATGCCGGACGAGGGAGAACAGGTCGAGCTCGACGGCCTGAGGTTGACGGTGATCGAAACCGGGCCAACCGCCGTGCGCTGGGTGATCGCCGATCCGTCCGACGCGTCGTCTCTGGAGTCGTCCACCCGTGAGGAGGGCGCTCGATGACGGTCGTCTTGGTGGTGGCGGCGTTGGTGCTGCTCAACGGCCTATTCGTAGCGGCCGAATTCGCGATCGTCGGTGTTCCCAGACCGGCTATCGAAAACCGCGCCGCCGAAGGCAGTCGCTGGGCGCGCGCCGTACTCAGCGTGGTCAAGAACCCGCGCAAACAAGACCGGTACATTGCGACCGCCCAGCTTGGCATCACGTTTGCGAGCCTGGGTCTCGGCATGTATGGGGAACATCAGCTGGTGCAGGCTCTCTCGGAGCCTTTGGCCAGGTTGGGTGTACAATCTTGGATCTCCGTGCACGCGCTGGCGAGCGCTCTGGCCGTCAGCGGGCTGACCTACCTGCATATCGTGCTGGGAGAAATGGTGCCGAAGACACTGGCGCTGCGCCACGCAGAAGGCGCGGCACTCTGGATCAGCACGCCGATGCGTTGGATCGAGCTGTGCTTATGGCCCTTGGTGACCGCCCTCAATGCTACGGGTAACGGTTTGCTGCACCTATTCGGCATCCGCCGCGACTCGGCGGCGCCGCCGCCCAGCTTCGAAATGCTGCGTTTCGTCGTCGAAGAAAGCCTCCAGAAAGGTGAGCTGGAGACCGAAGCGGGGCACGTGCTCTCGGAGCTGTTCGAGTTCGGTGAGTTGACGGCTGCGGAGGTGATGACTCCACGCGTGCGCGTCGTGGGTCTTCGCCGGGGCGCCTCCGTAGACGAGGTGCGCTGGGTGGCGCGCAGCGCCAGGCATGCCCGCTACCCCGTTTACGAAGATACCCTCGATCGAATCATCGGCTACGTGTTGATTCGCGACGTTCTCGAGCTGCTGGTAAAAGGCAAGCCGCTCAGCGACGACGTGGTGCGCAGCGTGCCCTTCGTGCCGGAAACGGCGCGGCTCGATGTCGTCCTCGCTCACATGCGCCGGAACAAGACTCAACTCGTCGTGGTCATGGACGAGCATGGCGGCACCTCGGGCATAGTAACCGTCGAGGACCTGTTCGAGGAAGTGGTTGGGGAAATTTCGGATGGCAGCGCGGCGCCTCAGCCGGTCTACGAAAACGATGGTGAGCTGCGAGCGCTCGGCGTTGCGCGCCTCGATCAGGTAGGCGAGCAGCTGGACCTCGAGCTCGAGCATCCCGAGGTCGATACCGTGAGCGGTCTCGTGCTGACCCTCTTGAATCGCCCTCCGGTAGTGGGTGATCGAGTGCAGCACCGCGGAGTAGAGTTCCGCGTCCGCGCCGTTCAAGGGCGCGGAGTGCGCGAGTGCGCGCTCGTGATTGGACCAGATGCTGTCCGAGTCCGCCCCATCAGCGGTGCACCTGCCGAGCCGGACGACTACTCGTAAGAGTCCGGGTTGCGAGACAGGCGCTCGTCGGCCTCTTTGAACAACTCGGCTAGCGAGCGCACGAAAGCGGCCAGCCAGGGGTTGTGGTCGAGCTCACGGTTCAGGGACGGGCCGGTGATGACCTTGAGCGTGGAGCGCTCCTTGGCGGTGACCGTCGCCGTGCGCAGAGACCCCGTGAACACCGCGGTCTCTCCGAATACGTCACCAGGATTCAGCTGGCGTACGAGAATCTGCTTTCCGTCGATGAGCTTGAAGACCTCGCAGCTCCCGGATTCGATGATGTAAGCGGCATCCCCGGGTTCGCCTTCGGTCACGATGTTTTCACCCGGCTCGAAGATCCGAGTTTCGAACCAACCGCCGCCGTTCAAGAATTGTTCGAGCTCAGCGCGAAGTTCTTTGATGCTCTGATAGCGCTCCGCGGGGCTTGGCGACAACGCTTTCAATGCGATGCTGCACAGGCCCGGCGGAAGCTGTGGCCAAAGCTCGCTTGCACTCGGTACCTCCAGAGGCGTGTGGATGCCTTGCCCGAGTAGCCGTCGCTGGTCATTCGGAGGGCGACCGGTCAACATTTCGTAGAGCATTCCTCCCAGCCCGAACACATCGGTTCGCGGGTCGATGTCTTCGGTCCGTCCCAAGAGCTGCTCTGGGGCCATGTATGCAGGCGTACCGCTCAGCGCGTTGGAGTCGCTGCCGGCGGTGCTCACACGAATGAAAGACTCCGAGCTCTCGTGCCAGCGCGGCACGGGGCGCTCTCCGGATTCCAGAATTCCCGCGGGCGGGCGGGGCGACCGTTCGTCGCGGTGGGCCAACAGCAAGGCAGCTCCCCAGTCCATCAGATAGACCTGGCCATGGTCACCGACCATCACGTTGTCCGGCTTTACATCGCAGTGAATGACGCCCCGGCTGTGAGCGTACGACAACGCATCACAAAGTTTGAGCACGATCTGGATCAAGCGTTGTAGTGCTGCGGGTTGATCGCCGCGTGCAGCTTCTTCCAAGATGAGGTCGGCCAGGCACTTGCCCTTGACCAGCTTCATCACGATGAACTGGCCGTTGTGGTCTTCACCAAGGTCGTAGATCGGCACGACGTTCGGGTGTTCGAGCTGCCCCGTAATCTGGGCTTCTTCGCCGAATTGGAGTGCGACTTGGTCCTCGTCCTTGAGCTCCTCGCGTAGCGTCTTGATGGCGACCTTGCGACCGATCACCGGGTCCAGCGCGACTTCGATGCGTCCGATTCCACCGCGACTGACCTCGCGGATTGTCCGGAAGCGCTGAGTGCTGCGAAGGGGGAGCTTCTTGCTATGCTCTTGGTTTGCCACGCTGGTCTTTTTTGGTGCGCAGGACCGCACCTACTTCAGAAAAGGTACCTTCAAACGACCCCCAGTTGGGGCGAAACCGATGCCACATGGCGTCAGCACGCGTCCAGCCGGCTGCCGGAGCTCGGCGTTACAGTGGAACTATAACCGAAAGCCGGGCACACCGCCAGGGCGCAGCCGACCCTGCTCCGACCCTGCTGAATCGGCGCTGGATGCGGCTAAATGGGCTTGGAGAGCAGCTCGGCCGATTCGCGCAGCTCCGGCATCTCCGGGCGACCTTGAATCCGATCGCACACGGCGGTGAGCACTTGCCGCGCTCGCATTTGCTCGGCTTGACCCTGAGCCAGGCGCGCCAGAGACAGCGCGGCGCGCAGCTCGAGCCATACGGCTTTTTGTTGACGGGCTAGCTCGAGGGCCTGTTGAAATGCGGCACGAACGGCGTCCAGCGAGGCGTGTCCTCGCTCCGCTTGCTGCAACAGTGCAAGGCCTCGCACACGGTACAACTCGGGTTCGAAATGCACCTCGCCGGTTTCGCGCGCGTTGGCGAACGCTTCGTCCAAGGTGGTCATCGCCTCCTCGGTACGCCGGGCCTTTACCATACCTTCGGCAAGCAGCGCGAACGCTTGCGTGCGCAGGATGCCGCCTCCAATGCGCCGATAAGCTGCCAGGCTATCGATCATGGTAGCTAACCCGCCGTCGAGATCGCGGAGCTCTATCCGAGCCCAGCCGTCGAACACACTCGCTAGACGCGGCCAAAGGTCGTAGCCGTTCTCCTCGGAGAGGTTCGTCACCTGGCGCGCGATGTCGCGTACTTTCTGCGGGTGGCCAGTCAACGGTAGGAACCAAGTTCTCGACGTTTCCCAGAACGCCGTGCTCGGGGCATGTGCCAACACTTTGGCCAGCTCATCCGCCTGCTGCTCCAACTTCAGCGACTGCTCGGGCCTACCCAGCATCCAGTGTGCGGTGCGGCCCATGTCGAGCAATGCCAGCGCCGACGAAAATTGGAACCTGTTGGTGTTCCTGCGTTCGTCGTTCAAGGTTTGGTTGAACTTCTCTGCGTCCTCCTGGTTGAAGTCTGCCAGGGCCTCCTCCACGAGCCTGATGGTTTCGTCGTAGCGAGCGCTGTAGCACTCGACGAATCCGCGCGCGTGACGCGCTGCTCTCAACAAGCAGGGTTCGCCGCTGGCCAGCGCCAGCTTCATGAGCTGTTCGGCGCGGCCCCGCGCGGTGAACAGCTGGCCCCCAACGAAGGCCTGTGCCCAGAGGCCCCAAAGAATATCGAACATTTCCGGAGACTCGGGTAGCTGGCTCGCCAGCTCGTTGGCGCGCTTGTAGCTCTGCCCGATGCGCTCGTGAGAAAAGCCCACCGTGGCCATCAACGCGGGCCCGAGCGGCATGCGCATGGTCAGCTCCCACTTGTCGCGCTCCGTACCCGGAGGCAGGTTCTTGAGCTCCTTCAATCCGCGCTCCAAATGTCTCACGGACTCGTGGTTCGCCGAGCGTGCCAATGCCTGAGTCCCCGCCTTGATCCATTGCGGGATGGCGGCCATCGGTTCTTTTGCCTCGCTCAAGTGGTGCGCTACGAGCTCGGGCTGCTGCGAGGCTGTCTCCGGAAATTGCTCTACGAGCACCTTGGCGATGTCGCGGTGGAGACGTGGCAGCATTTCTCGCTGCGATGCGGACCGGTAGGCAGCGTCTCGAATCATGGCATGCCTGAACCGGTAGCGAGCATCGGGTGGCGTGCCGGCGACGCTGATCAGATCCGTCTTGACCATGCCGTCGAGGTGGTTCAACAGCTGCTGCTCCGGCATGCGGACCACAGCGCGGATCATGGAAAACGTGCAGCTTCGTCCCAGTGCGCTGAGCACTTGCGCGACATAGAGACTGGGCAAGCGATCCAGGCGTGCCTGCAGCAGATTTTGAAGGCTGACGGGAATGTGGTTGTGCTCGAGCGAGTCCGTCGGCGCATAGGGGCTTCGACGCTGGGGTAGCATGCCGGACTCGAGAACCGTGCGAGCCAGCTCCTCGACGAATAGCGGGACGCCTTCGCTGCGTTGAGCTAGCTCGAGGGCGATCTCGTCCGGGAGCTCTCGGCCGCGCGTGACTTCTCGCAGCATGGTCGTGGCGTCGCTCGGGGACAGCCTGCCTAGCTCGAGCGTCGTGACGCGCTCCGCCGTTTGCCATTCTCGGATGACCTGGTCGACGGCCTCGTCAGCACGATGCATCCGCGTCGTCAGTAAGATCAATAAGGGGTCGGCGTCGGTACGTGCCAACAACATACCAATCAGCTCGAGCGTGGACATGTCTGCCCAGTGCAAATCTTCGACGACGAGCACGCACGGAGCAGCGGTCGGTCCGGCTCGCACCAAGTCCACCAATTTTCCCAGCGTACGGCGCCTGGCGTTGTCGGGCGTCAAGTCGAGTGGCGCGTACTCGTCTCCGAGTGAAACGGACAAGAGCGAGGCCAACAACCGCACCGACTCGGCGTCGCAGTCGCTTCCCAATAGGGTCGACAGCCCGCTGACCAGTTTGCTCCTGCGCGTCTGATCCGAGTCGCCGGCGCCAAACCCGAGCTCACTCGACAGCCATTCGGTGACGGGACTCAGGGCGGACTTCTGTTCGTCTTCACCGCAATCCCACTCGATGAGCCGAGCCGAGCCCGGGGCCAGCTGCTCCTTGAACGTGCGAATCAGGCGCGATTTGCCAATGCCCGGTTCACCCGTAACGAACACGGCTCGAGGAGGACCTTCTCGAGCAAGCGCGAAGCACTCTCGCACCTTCTCGAGCTCCCGATCTCTACCCACGAAAGGGGTGAGCCCGAGCGCGACGGCGGCCTCGATGGATCGCCTGGCGTTCGTCTGGCCGAGGACGCGGAAAAGATCGATGGGTGCCTTTTGGACTTTCTCGACGACGACCTGATTATCCAGTCTTTCGAAGATGAAGTACCCTTCGACCAGGCGCCGAGTAGCTTCGGTCACCACCACTGAGTTCGGTGGTGCCAGGTTTTGTGCGCTGAAGGCCACCAGGGTCGTTTCACCCGTCGCGCGCCTTTGAAGGTTCCCCCTGCTACCGATGGTGCCTATGACCACCAGGCCCGTGTGCACCGAAGCCCGCACTTGTAGAGGCGAGTCGGAGGTGGGCATGGGAATGCGCGACACCGCGTCCACGACCTCGAGCGCGGCCTGTACTGCTCGGCGTTCGTCACCTTCGCGGGCCGCCGGGTAGCCGAAGTAGACGACAATGCCATCACCCAGGTACTCGGCGACGTGGCCGCCGCGACTCGAGACGATGGCCCCGCAGGTTTCTTGATAGGCGCGGTACAGCTCGAGCAAATCTTCGGGATCGAGGCTGAGGGCGAGACTGCTCGAGTTGACCAGGTCACAGAATATGACGGACAGCTGCCGGCGCTCCGTCGTGGATTCCGGCAGTCCGCGGTCGGTCAGGGAGAAGCCGCAGCGTTCGCACTGACGACTCTCGGTGGCAACGATTGCGCTGCAACTAGGGCAACTGATGGGCATTATTTCGTGCCGGTCAAAGAACGGCCGAGGAGTTTGCTGCCGGGCCCTCGAAGCTGACCCGGTTGGGACGTTCCAGTAGCACAACTTCCGGTGCTCGAAAACGGTCCTCGAGCTTGGTGCTCGGCGGGCAGCGAAGAGCAACGGGCGTTATATGCGGGGTGACTAGCGAGTCAGCGGATTTTCACCAGACCATTGTTTTACGCCACGGAGCGACACAGACGAAAATGACTATCGACCTCGGGCGCGGTTCGTGCGACCAGTTTGGTGCGACTTCAGTCAAGACGAGTGAAAGTCGGGGAGCCATCAGCGTGACGAGCGAATCCTTTTCACCGATTCCAGCTGACATCGCCAGACGCCTGCATTTCTGGCCCGATCTCGAATTCGCCGCGCAAGTCGAGGTGACGTTTCGAACGCCGGTCGTCCTGGGCGAAACACCCGATGGGTTACGAGTCAACTTCTATGCGAAGAGCGGGACGATAAAGGGCGCCATCACGGGTCGAGTGCTTCGAAACTCCGCGGACTACATGGTGGTCAGGCGCGATGGGATGGGACTCATCGATATTCGTGCCACGCTAGAGACAAAAGACGCAGCACGGCTTCTGGTCCATGAGGTGGGCCTGGTCGACTTCGGGCAAAGCGGCTACCAAAGCCTACTGTCGGGCGATTACGAAGGGCGACCCCGACTGCAGACTTACATGAGGCTGCTCACTGAAGCCCCGCGCTACGCGTGGGTCAACCGCGTGTCGTTTTTGGCGATCGGCGAAGCGAACATGAAGGAGCTGCGCCTCCAGTACGACCTGTTCGCCGTGCGCACACACGAAAACCCTGGCCCTTCGTAGTCTAGCTGGTGCGCTGCACCATGAACTCGACGAACTGGCCCAGAAAGCGCTTGTCAGGTCCGTCGAGGGCCGCTTCGAAGGCTTTGTCGAATTCGTCGCGAGCCGCTCGGGCAAACTGAGCGGCGACCTTTTGTGCGTATTCGATGCTGCCGTTCTGCTCGAGCACACGCTTCATCCAAGCGACTTCGCGTTCGAGGCGGCGTGAGCGCGGCTTGCCAAGCACGCGCTGAAAGCGCTGCCTGTCGTCGCCGGACATCGCCTCGAAGGCATGGGCCAGGATCAACGTACGCTTGCCCTCCCACAGGTCGCCGTCCTCCTCCTTGCCGTACGCCCCTCCGCGGCTACGCAGGTTCAGAACGTCGTCCTGAATCTGAAACGCGGCGCCAGCCAGGAAAGCGAACGCATGGAACCGCTCGAGATCTTCTACTCCTGCAACCAGGCCTCCCAAACGGCAGGGGTGGATGAAGCTATACCAGCAGGTTTTCTTGAGAATCATCGTGAGGTAATCGGTTTCGCTCACGCCGCATTCGTTGTCGCGAATCCAGCCCAGCTCCATTGCTTGCCCCTCGAGTGATTCCAGCAAGAGGTGATTGAACTCCTCTACGATTTGCCAACTCAGGCCCGGACCCAAGCTCGACGTGTTCTTCATGAGGACACGCAGCACCAGTGCATTCATGGCGTCGCCGATGTTCAGGGCCAGAGGTACCCCGTATCGCCTGTGCAGGGTGGGCTGCCCACGGCGCTGCAAGCTCTCGTCCTCGATGTCGTCATGCACCAGCAGCGCATTGTGCAAGAGCTCGAGCGCTGCAGCGGTAGGTAGGATGGCTTTCTCGTCGCCACCGAAGGCCTTGCAGGTAGCGATGCACAGCGCCGGCCTGAGACCCTTGCCGTCGCGGTCCAAAAAGTCGCGGACGGGGCCGTACAGGTAGGGGCTGTTGCCCACGTTGGGAATGGCTTCCAACATCAGCGGGCGCACCAAGGCGCGGTATTGAGCCAGCTGGGCATGAAAGTCGGCGTCGGCCATGGTCTTCACATGGGAATGATCCGGCCGGTGTTGCCCTCGAGGGGCGCGGGCGTCGAGCCCAGCGTGACGCCTTCGTTCAGAGCTTGCTCCAGCAACTGGGTCAGTTTGCTCGTGAGTTGAACGAGCTCTTCACCGGGAGCTCCCTCGACCCCGAGCCAATCCGGGGTTTGGCTCGTGCCTTCGAGAAGCGTGAGCAGTTTGCGCACCTGCGCGCTGACCTCCAAAGGCGTTGCGTCCCAAGGCAACCCGCGTTCGAAGCGAAGGCGATCGTAGATCCGAAACGGGCTCAGAATCGGAGGCTCATGCAGCGGCCAGATCGAGCAGCGCGGTTGGGAGTCACCGCACGCGTCCAAGATACCGTTGACAGCTGCTCTTGCGGCTTCATTGGCCGCTTCCATGGTGGCTAGGTCCGTGTGGGTTTGCACGTAGTCGGAGGCAAGAAACAAGTTGGGAATAGCGAGGACCGCTTGGGGACGCAGCTTCCACGTGCCTGCGTAGTTGACGAGCAGGGGTTCCTCGTTGATCTCGATTCCAGGCAGATCTTTGCGCGCATCGACGATGCTCGGATCCAAGTACCAATAGTAAAGGTGCTCGTCCTTCAGCACCTCGCGACCGTTCACGTTGAGGCTGCGCTTGAGCTGGCGCCAGGTTTCTTCGGCGATTTCTTCACGGGTGCACTTGTCGGCTGGTTTTCCGTTCATTCCGGCGATGTCCCAGTCGGAAATGTCGACGGAGAGGATGCCCCGAACTTTTCCATCGCCATATCGTGAGAGGTCGTTGCGCCAAAACTGAGCCTGTGAGACCGAAGTAAGCGCCCACTCCGAGTCCATGTAAATGGTGTGCCCGTGCGTCAACGGGACGTCTTCGGTCAGGTAGTACTGGATGCCGTTCATCCACTCCAAGTGTTCATGCGCCGGGTCGGCCAACTCGAGCAGCTTGGAAAAGGCGGGCTCGGCGCTTTTCATCTCTGGGGTGACCAGTTGCGCTATCCGTTCGAGCGGCACTGCCGCTAAGTAGTAGTCGGCCTCGACCAGGCGTGGCCGCCCGCCCTGTCTAACCGTGACTCCACTGACTCGGTTGCCGGACATGTGAATGGCGACGACTTCGGTGGACAAGTGGTAGCTCAGGCCGCGCGACTCGAGGTAGGTGAGCCACGGGTCGATCCACACGTCGTTGGTGGGGCCGTTGAGCAGACGATCGGAGCTGGAAATGGTCGGATCGAGGATGTCGACCAAGATTTGAACGAAGATGTTCCCGATGGTCTTGGTGCTGGCTTTGCGCGCCTTGGCGGCGACGAGCGAGCGCGTGATGGCCCTGCCAAAGTATGCCTGATAGGCAGGTGAGCGGCTTTCGGCGTCGATATAGCTCCACCAGTCGATGCCCTCGTATTCCGCCAGCCGGCGCTCGTCACAAGAAGTCATGAACTTCCAAATCTTCTCGGAGAAGAAGGCGGATTCTTCCAGGCTGATGCCGACCTGGCGAGCCAACATGGCAATGACCAGTTCGACCGTGGACTTGATGTCGTCGGCGCTGCGCGGAAACCGAGCGGGCACATAGAACGCTGCCTTGTCGTAGCGAGCGATCTGTACCTCGGTGGCATCGACCAGGTTGTCCGCGACGGTCCCCCCTTCGAACGGGATGCGCTGCATGGTGTCGATGACGTGGCGATAAAAGCCCGGAAAGAAGCGAAAGCCATGTTCACCGGGAGGCCAGGGCCTGCGGCTCTGCCGGCGTGGATTGCGAAAGGCTCTGCCTCCCACCAGATCGTCCGGCCCTTCGAGCGGCTCCACCACGCGGATGCTGCGCGCTTTGCCACCGGGGATGCCCTGTCGCTCGAAGACCTCGACGCAAAATCCGCGCTCCACGAGCTCGTGAGCGGCGCTCAAGCCGGCTACTCCTCCGCCCAAAATGGCGACTTTTCGGGTCATGACAGACTAGCCGCCTTGGCCAAGACCAAGTCGCACGTCACGACCCGGCGGCCCATGTCGAAGCGCCCGATGGCGAGTACGCTCACCCGATTCAGCCAAGCCAGATGGGGCGAGCCGGTCTCGATAACGGCCATCATCTCGAACGGCCCAGCGCCTCTCAGCCCTCGAACCACTCGGTCGTAGCCTTCGGCGCCGAAATCGATCTTGCCCGACAGGGTGAGGCTCACCAGCTCGTCGTGCTGGGTGCGGGCCACCCAATGCATTTCGGCAATCCCGATAGCGTCGGGGCGCACCCGCAATTCAACCAGCGAGTCGTCTCCGATCACGCCTGTTAATGGCGCGCCCTCCAGCGTTCCCCCAGGGCTCTGGAAGTCGAGATGATAGCCTTCAGGGGTCTCGCCGAACACGTAGGGTGGCTCGAGCTCGAACCGCGCACGAGCGATACGGGTGAGCTCGGCTTCGAATTGCGGCTGTCCCGTGAGCCCTGGACCTTTGGTGGGTTGGGGAGCATCGACCAAGGTGAAGGTCGCCGTGAGGTCGCGTTCTCTTCCAGGCGGCGGCACCTGTACGCCGCCTGCGCAGCGGGCTACCGGGCAGTAGTCGACGCGCTTGCCGCGGATGAACCTGGGAAAGGCTGCACGGAAGAGCTGTCGGCGGCTCGCGTAGTCCGTGTGAACCTCCCACGCCGAGAGCGTTCGCGGCAACCCGTCGTCGACCCAATACACCACATCGACCGCATTGGTGGGGCTCGCTGGCGTCACGCTCACCGTGAGGCTCGCGGGTACGGTGCGGTCCACCATTGCGGGCGGTGCCGGCGTATCAGCGTCGCCGAACGACACGGTGAAGCCGTCTTGAGAGAGATGCACCGGCCTGGTCCGTCAAGTCGCGGGCGGCTTGAGTATGTTCGCTGCCGCCGCGATGCTTCGCATCTTGGCGATGAACGCGAGCTTCACGTCAGAAGGATCGCTCACGTCGGGAGCCTTGGTGTCGCCCAAGAGCACTACGAGCGGTGAGTTCTCGACGTTCAAAGCGCGGGCTACGGCTGCGGCCTCCGCCGTTGCCTCTTTCAATGCCTTCTGACATGCAGGATCTGCTTCCATGTTCATTGCCTCGTTGTTGAGCTTCCTTACACCAAGATGGCGATGGCGCGCCGGTCTCTGACTCGCAGGGCCGTACGCACCGATACGCGGAAAACGAAGCGAGGTTCCTCCGACACGTAGAGGAGCTTGACGTGGACCTCGTGGGCGAGGACTTGCTCGAGCTCGGGGCAATCGTGGGCGAACACGAGAGCGAACGGCGCGGGCAACGAGGCCGAGTGCATCAAGGGGCCCCCCTGCAAAATGCGCTCGATGGTCAATCGCGCCGGAAGCTGGCTCTGAGCGGAAGGTTGATTGATGGCGGTCCAGATGGGTGTCGAGGCCACCATGGCGAACGGCGCGTAGTACGCGGCATCTTCGAGCTGGGTCGTCGCTCGCGACACGGCTCCGATGATCTGCCCGCCGAGAGCGGCGTCGTAACCGCCGGCAAAGGTGATGGCTTGTTGGGTGGGCAGCGGAATGTTCACGAGGGGGGGTGTTGCCTGTCCCGGGGCTCCGAGGGGCGCGAACAGCCCTTGCACAGGACCCGCAGCGGGTGGCAGCGCATTGACGACGATGTCTGCGGGGGCGCCTGGAATGGGGCCGGCATTGGCAGGCCCTCCGCCAAGGCCGCGCCCATTGAGCAGCAGTGCGTTCTCCGTTTGCGCAATCTGGGCGCCAGCACGTCGAAAATAGGTGAGCGCCGCCTCCAGATGCGTATCGGCGACCTCTCGATTGCGAAGATACACTAGCTTCGAAATCGAGCTCAGGTAGACGGTTGGGTCACTGTTGACATCTGTTCGCGTCGTTGCCGGGGCAGGGGCACCGGCGGCGGTCAGCGCGTTCACGAGCGCGGCATTGGCCGCAGGGTTACTGGAAAGGGGAAGGGTACTTGTCGCCAGTGCATAGGCGGGCACGGCGACATCCGTAGCTTCCGCTTTGGCGGGGCGTAGGGACTTTCCTGGGATCCGAGTGCGTTCTGCTTCTTCTTTCACCGCTTGGTGAACCAGGTCCCACTGTTTGTCTGTCCAAGGTAAGTGTGCGATCGCCTCGTTCATCTCATGCTCCCAATCCGGCACCCCGTCGAGTGCTCCTTCAATCCAAGGTTGCAGGTTTCATCGAACTGAATCGATGGTCGCTGTGGGTCTGACTTCGAGTTTCAGTTGGGCAGTCGCCCCCGCTAGGCCGATTGCTTGCACCAAGCCGGAGTATTCACCGGGAGGTGCCTGCTCCGGCACTCTGATGTTCACGCGCACGGGCTCCGAAGCGCCGGCTCCCAAGCTCAGCCGATTGGGTGCGAAGCCCACATGATGACTCGGAACTTCGAACCCCTTGGGCCCGATCAGACTGCTGGCTTTCAACAGCACCTCCACGGGATGGCGCATGTCGTTGACCAACCGAAACTGGGTGGAGGCCGCGTGCCCGGCCACCGCCTCGACGGCTCGCAGTTGCGCCAGACCTCCAGAAGGCCCGGTTTCCGGGGTGGGTGATGCGCTTGCCGGGGTGACGGCGGGAGCGCCCCCGCTCGCGAGATGGCCTGCGATCGATTCCACCAGGCGCACCAGCTGGTCGACCATGTCTTGCGCTTGGTTGCGAAGCTGCTCGAGTTGCTGGTGGAGCTCGCGGATGCCCGGCACCGCGCTGGGATCGAGCACCGCGCTGGGATCGAGCACCGCGCTGGGATCGAG